>NZ_JAOPWB010000190.1 GCF_025965855.1 Mycobacterium sp.
TGTACTTCTGCCGCGTCTTTTCCGGGGTCATCAGCTAGGGCATGTCGGTCATCAACTCGACGCGGGGCAAGCGCGAGAAGATCGGCCGAATGGTCGAGATGTTCGCCAAGGAAGCCAACCCGATCGAAGAAGCCCGCGCCGGCGACATCATTGCCTTCGTTTCACTGTCCGAGACGGATACCGGCGACACACTGTGCGACGCCAACGCGCCGGTGATCCTGGAGCGCATGCGCTTCCCCGACCCGGTCATCTCGGTGTCGGTCGAAGCAAAGTCGAAGGCCGAGCAAGAAAAATTCAGCGCCGCGCTGGGCAAGATGGTCCGCGCGGATCCTTCCTTGCACCTGGAAACAGATCGCGATACCGGGCAGACCATTCTGCGCGGCATGGGTGAGCTGCATCTCGAAGTCACGCTCGACCGCATGCGCACCGAATTCGGTGTCGAGGGCGTCATGGGCGAGCCGCAGGTGGCGTACCGCGAAACCTTCACCAAGAAAATCACGGAACAATACGTCCACAAGAAGCAGACCGGCGGCTCGGGCCAGTTCGCGAAGGTGCTCATCTCCATCGAGCCGTTCAAGGGCGAAGACGGTGCGACCTACGAGTTCGAGAACAAGGTCACCGGTGGGCGCATCCCGCGCGAGTACATCCCGTCGGTGGACGCCGGCGCGCAGGACGCCATGCAGTACGGCGTGCTGGCCGGCTACCCGCTGGTCAACCTGAAGGTCACCCTGCTCGACGGCTCCTTCCACGAGGTCGACTCGTCGGAAATGGCATTCAAGATCGCCGGTTCACAGGTGCTGAAAAAGGCTGCGGCGCAAGCACAGCCGGTGATCCTGGAACCGATCATGGCCGTCGAGGTCACCACGCCCGAGGACTACATGGGTGACGTGATCGGCGACCTGAACTCCCGCCGTGGCCAGATCCAGGCCATGGAGGAGCGTAGCGGTGCGCGCGTCGTTCGGGCGCACGTGCCGTTGTCGGAGATGTTCGGCTACGTCGGCGACCTGCGGTCCAAGACTCAAGGCCGGGCGAACTACTCCATGGTGTTCGACTCGTACGCCGAAGTTCCGGCGAACGTGTCGAAGGAGATCATCGCGAAGGCGACGGGCCAGTGACGAAGGCGACGGCGAGTAAGCGAAGCTTACGAGCGTGGGGGTCCCTCCCGCTTGCGGGGGAGAGCCGAGCATCGGATCCAGCTTTGGTCGGAGTAACCTTGCCGGGTCACACCGCGGCACAACTGTAAACATCAAAACTGCTTAACAAAGCACCAACAAGTCGGAGGACACAACAGTGGCGAAGGCGAAGTTCCAGCGGACCAAGCCCCACGTCAACATCGGGACCATTGGTCACGTTGACCACGGCAAGACCACACTGACCGCGGCTATCACCAAGGTCCTGCACGACAAGTATCCGGACCTGAACGAGTCGAAGGCGTTCGACCAGATCGACAACGCGCCTGAGGAGCGTCAGCGCGGTATCACCATCAACATCGCGCACGTGGAGTATCAGACCGACAAGCGTCACTACGCGCACGTCGACGCCCCTGGTCACGCCGACTACATCAAGAACATGATCACCGGCGCGGCCCAGATGGACGGCGCCATCCTGGTGGTCGCCGCGACTGACGGCCCGATGCCGCAGACTCGTGAGCACGTGCTGCTGGCCCGCCAGGTCGGCGTGCCCTACATTCTGGTCGCGCTGAACAAGGCCGACGCCGTGGACGACGAGGAGCTGCTCGAGCTCGTCGAGCTGGAGGTCCGCGAGCTGCTGGCCGCCCAGGAATTCGACGAGGACGCCCCGGTGGTGCGGGTCTCGGCGCTCAAGGCGCTCGAGGGCGACGCCAAGTGGGTCGAGTCCGTCGAGGAGCTGATGAACGCCGTCGACGAGTCGATTCCGGACCCGGTCCGCGAGACCGAGAAGCCGTTCCTGATGCCCGTCGAGGACGTCTTCACCATCACCGGCCGTGGCACCGTGGTCACCGGTCGTGTCGAGCGCGGCGTCATCAACGTGAACGAGGAAGTCGAGATCGTCGGCATCAAGCCGACCAGCACCAAGACCACGGTCACTGGCGTGGAGATGTTCCGCAAACTGCTCGACCAGGGGCAGGCCGGTGACAATGTCGGCCTGCTGCTGCGCGGCATCAAGCGCGAGGACGTCGAGCGCGGCCAGGTTGTGGTCAAGCCGGGCACCACCACCCCGCACACCGAGTTCGAGGGCCAGGTCTACATCCTGTCCAAGGACGAGGGCGGTCGGCACACGCCGTTCTTCAACAACTACCGTCCGCAGTTCTACTTCCGCACCACCGACGTGACCGGTGTGGTGACGCTGCCGGAGGGCACCGAGATGGTGATGCCCGGCGACAACACCAACATCAATGTGAAGCTGATCCAGCCCGTCGCCATGGACGAGGGGCTGCGGTTCGCGATCCGCGAGGGTGGCCGCACCGTCGGCGCCGGCCGGGTAGTCAAGATCACCAAGTAGTCCCTGCACCGCTAAGCCCGGGCCGCCGATCGGCAGCCCGGGCTTAGCGTATTTTCGGTCCGCTCAATCGGTGGAACTTGGAGGTGGACCGCGCAGGTTACGATAGATTCACGCTTATTGCGTCCGTGTCTAATGACCGGGCGATTGCTCATTGGTCGTGGCCTGCCCGGGAGGTTCGGATGTCGTTCGTCTTCGCGACGCCCGAGTACCTGGCTGGGGCGGCGTCCGACCTGGCGAACATAGGTTCGACGATCAGCTCCGCCAACGTGGCGGCGTTGGGCCCCACGCAGGGGGTGCTGGCGGCCGGCGCGGACGAGATCTCGGCGACAATCGCCGCGCTGTTCGGCGCGCACGCGGAGGCCTATCAGGCGCTCAGCGCCCAGGCGGCGCTGTTTCACGAGCAGTTTGTCGGGCTCATGACCGGCGGCGCGGCGCAGTATGCGCTCGCCGAGGCCGCGAACGCATCGCCGCTGCAGACCCTGGAGCAAGGGGTGATGAGCGGCATCAGCGCCCCTATCCAGGCGGTGGCGTCGGCCGCCGCGTCCGGCGGCGGCGCTGCCGGGGCCCCGGCGGCCACCGCCAGTGTCGGGCCCGGCGCATTCGGTACCGGTGGTAGCGGCGCGGCTGGCCAGCTGATCAGCAGCGTCGCCGCCGACCCCGCGGCCGCGGCCGCGGCCGCCGGTGGCGGCGGCGGATCGTTCGGCACCGGCGGAGCCGGCTTCACCGGCGGATTGGTCGCGGGTCAAAACCTCGGCGCCGTCCCCGCGGCGGCCGGTGGGAGCGGCGGGCTGGCCGGATCCGGCGGTGCCGTCGAGGCCGCGGGAAGCGCCGAAGAGCTCGGCATCGGCGAGACGCCGGCGGCGGCGGCGCCCGCTTCTGCGGTTACGCCGCTGGCGGCGATGCCGGCGTCAGCGCCCGGCGCCCCTGCGGCGGCGGTACGACCCGGCACGCCGGCCTACTCTCCGGCAACGGCCGCGGCGGCCGAGCCTTCGGAGGAGTGACGGGCGCTCGACGGCGGTTTGCGAGCATCGCGCTGGCGACAGCGCTAATCTGACACGGACTTCCCAGCGAGACGAGGAGAGACACGTGTTGGCGCGCTACCTGAAGGCACAGCTGATCGTTTTGCTGTGCGGCGGCCTGGTCGGGCCGATCTTTTTGGTCGTCTACTTCACCCTCGGGTTGGGTGACCTCCTGCAGTGGATGCTCTACGTCGGCCTGCTGATCACCGTGGCCGACGTGGTGATCGCGCTCGCGCTGGCCAACTTCGGGGCCAAGTCGTCCGCCAAGAACGCGGAGCTCGAGCAGAACGGCGTGCTGGCGCTCGCCCAAATCACCGGCCTCAGCGAGACCGGGACCTGGATCAACAATCAGCAGGTGGTCAAGGTGCACCTGCACATCTCCGGGCCCGGGCTGCTGCCGTTCGACAGCGAAGACAGGGTGATCGCCAGCGTCACCCGGCTCGGCAACCTCAACGCCCGCAAGGTCGTGGTACTGGTCAACCCCACCACCGGTGAATACCGGATCGACTGGGAGCGCAGCGCTTTGGTCAACGGGTTGATGCCGGCGCAGTTCACGGTGGCCGAAGACAACAAGACCTACGACCTCAGCGGGCAGGCCGGCCCTCTGATGGAGATCCTGCAGATCCTCAAGGCCAACAACGTTCCGCTCAACCGGATGGTCGACATCCGGTCCAATCCGGCGTTGCGCCAGCAGATCCAGGCGGTGGTGCGACGGGCGGCCGAACAACAGGCTCCGGCCCCCCAGCCCGCGGCGGCCGGCGGTCTCGCACCCGTCGTCACACCCCCGCAACCGTCGATCGCGCAGCGCCTCCAAGAGCTGGAGACGCTGCGTTCCGGCGCGCTGACCGACCAGGAGTACAACAGCCGACGGGCCCAGATCATCTCCGAAATCTGAACCCACCGGGCGCATTAGAACACGTTTCAGTTCCGCTGCTAGCCTGACAGGCGGCGAAAGGGGCATACGTGTCTGGACAGGCTGGAGCACTGCAGGGACGGGTGGCGTTCGTTACCGGCGCCGCCCGGGCGCAGGGGCGGTCGCACGCGGTGCGGCTTGCCCGGGAAGGCGCCGACATCATCGCACTCGACATCTGCGCGCGGGCGTCCGACACCCTCACCTACACGCCGGCCACGCCCGAGGACCTCAGCGAGACTGTCCGCCTGGTCGAAGCCGAGGGCCGCAAGGTGCTGGCCCGCGAGGTCGACATCCGAGACGACGCCGCGCTGCGGCAGCTGGTGGCCGACGGCGTCGAACAATTCGGCCGGCTCGACATCCTGGTCGCCAACGCCGGGGTGCTCGGCTGGGGCCGGGTCTGGGAGCTGACCGACGAGCAGTGGGACACCGTGATCGGGATCAACCTGACCGGCACCTGGCGCACCCTGCGCGCCGCGATCCCCGCGATGATCGAGGCCGGCAACGGGGGTTCCATCGTCGTCGTCAGCTCGGCGGCCGGACTTAAGGCCACGCCCGGCAACGGCCATTACGCCGCGAGCAAGTACGGGCTCACCGGGCTGACCAACACCTTGGCGATCGAACTCGGCGAATACGACATCCGGGTCAACTCCATCCACCCCTACTCGGTCGACACCCCGATGATCGAGCCCGAGGCGATGATGGAGATCTTTGCCAAGCATCCGCGCTACGTGCACAGCTTCCCGCCAATGCCGATGCAGTACAAGGGGTTCATGACGGCCGACGAGGTATCCGATGTCGTCGTCTGGTTGGCTGGCCACGGCTCGGGCACACTGTCGGGCACACAGATCCCCGTCGACAAGGGCGCCTTGAAGTACTGACCGGCGATCGTGGTATGAACACCACGTGGCCAGTAGCGAAGGCGTCAAGCACATCGTGATCGTGGGTGGCGGGCTTGCCGCCGCCCGGACCGCCGAGCAACTGCGCCGGTCGGAATACACCGGCCGCATCACGATCGTCAGCGACGAGGTTCATGTGCCCTACGACCGACCGCCGCTGTCCAAGGAGGTGCTGCGCAAAGAGGTCGACGACGTGGCCCTCAAACCGCGCGAGTGGTACGACGAGAAGGACATCACACTGCGGCTGGGTTCCGCGGCCACCGCAGTGGATACGGCAAAGCAGACAGTGACGCTGGCCGACGGAACGGCGCTCGGCTACGACGAACTCGTCATCGCCACCGGGCTGGTGCCCCGGCGCATTCCGGCTTTCCCGGACCTGGACGGGATTCGGGTGCTGCGCTCGTTCGACGAGAGCATGGCGTTGCGCGAGCACGCGTCCGCCGCGCGGCGCGCCGTGGTCGTCGGCGCCGGTTTCATCGGGTGCGAGGTGGCGGCCAGCCTGCGCAGCCTGGGGGTGGACGTGGTGTTGGTCGAACCCCAGCCGACGCCGCTGGCGGCGATACTCGGTGAGCAGATCGGGCAGCTGGTGGCGCGGCTGCATCGCGACGAGGGTGTCGACGTCCGCCTCGGGATCGGTGTGGCGGAGGTGCGCGGCCGGGGGCACGTGGACACCGTGGTGCTGACCGACGGCACGGAGCTGGCGGCCGACCTGGTCGTGGTCGGCATCGGATCACGTCCGGCGACCGAGTGGCTCGAGGGCAGCGGCGTCGACGTCGACAACGGCGTCATCTGCGACGAGGCCGGGCGCACCAGCGCGCCCAACGTGTGGGCGCTCGGCGACGTCGCCTCCTGGCGCGATACGACGGGACACCAAGCGCGCGTGGAACATTGGAGCAACGTCGCCGACCAGGCCCGGGTGGTGGTGCCCGCGATGCTCGGGCAGGACGTGCCGTCGGCCGTGGTGGTGCCGTATTTCTGGAGCGACCAGTACGACGTCAAGATCCAGTGCCTCGGGGAGCCCGAAGCCACCGACACCGTCCACCTCGTCCAGGACGACGGGCGCAAATTCCTGGCCTATTACGAGCGCGACGGGGTGCTGGTAGGCGTGGTCGGCGGCGGGCTGCCCGGCAAGGTCATGAAGGTCCGGGCCAAGATCGCCTCCGCCGCACCCATCGCCGAGGTGCTGGGCTGACGCCCGCATGCCCAGGGTCGCGATACTCGACGATTACGCCGGCGTGGCCCTCGACCTCGCCGACTGGTCGCCGGTGCGGACCCGTGCTGAGGTAACCGTTTTCGACCGGCACCTGTCCGAGGCCGAGGCCGCGGAAGCGTTGCGGCCATTCGACGTGATCTGCACGCTGCGCGAGCGGATGGCGTTGCCGCGCACGCTCATCGAGCGGCTGCCGAACCTCAAACTGATCACGATCGTCGGCAGGAGCCTGCCGAACCTGGACATGGCCGCCGCCACCGAGCGCGGCGTGCTGGTCGCCCACTCGGACTTCGCCAACCCGCGATTCAGGTCGGTTCGCGACGCGACCCCGGAACTGGCCTGGGGGCTGATGATCGCGACGGTGCGCAATCTGGCCGAAGAGCATCGGCGCATGCGTGACGGGGGATGGCAGACGACCACCGGTATGACATTGTCCGGCAAGACGCTTGGGCTTCTCGGCCTGGGCAGGACGGGCAAACGCATGGCCGAATACGCGAAAGTGTTTGGCATGCAGGTCATTGCGTGGAGCCAAAATCTCACCGAGGAGGCCGCCGCGGGGGCCGGCGCCCGCCGAGTCGAGAAGGCGACCCTGTTCGGGGAATCCGACGTGGTCTCCATCCACCTGGTTCTCTCCGAGCGCACCCGGGGCCTGGTCGGTCAGCCCGAGCTGGCCGTGATGCAGCCACACGCCTACTTGATCAACACCTCACGCGGGCCGATCGTGGACGAGGTCGCTCTGATCGACGCGCTCGAAGCCGGGCGCATCGCCGGGGCCGGGCTGGACGTCTACGACACCGAACCGCCCCCGCCCGACCATCCGTTGCGGGCGCTGGCGAACGTGACGCTGTCTCCCCACCTGGGATACGTCACCCGCGAAATGCTGAGCGCCTTCTACTCGGACACCATAGACGCCGTCGTCGCCTGGCTGGACGGGGCGCCGGTCCGGATCGCCAATCCCGAGGCTCTGAGCTCATCGAGGTAGAAGCGGCCTCCCTGATCGTCGGCGCATTCGGCGGTCACGCCGTACGGCCGGCGGGCCGGCTCGGCGAGCACCAGCACCCGGCCGTAGACGTCGGGTTGGACGCGAAAGATTTTCGCCGTTGTGGCTACTGCCAATTCACCGGCGGGCCGTGCGGATGGCATTCGGCGAGGATTGCGAGCTCGCCACCCGGCCAGTAGCGGGCCCGCACCAAAAACCTGATCGGCGTGCCGCGCCCTTCGCGGGCCGGCTCCAGAGTCAGGTGGGCGAACGGTGACCGGGTGTCGGCTTGCCCGCCGAGCGACTCGATCCCGTCGCGGACCGCGGCGCGCTCCTCGTCGGACAGGTACTGCCAGGTGATCGAATGCCACAGCACGGTCAGCGCGCCGCCGGCAAGGGTCAGGCCGGCCACCGCCTCGGCCGCCGTTCGGCGCTCGAGCCGCGCCGGAACGTTCCGGGCGACGGCGATGGCGCCGCGCAGCCGGTGCAACCGGGAGTCCTGGTCGGGCCAGACGTAGCTCAAGGCGGTTATTTCCCCGTCGGCGCCGGTGACGTCGATGGGCGCGATGTCGTAGCCGTTTCGCTCGACGATGCGGACGGCGCCGTCGGGCGGCAGGGCGCCACGCCAGGCGTCGTCGATGGTCACCGGCGAGTCGGCCGGTCCCCACCGGCCGCCGTTGTATCGGTAGCGGTAGTGGTCGGCGCGCATGTTCAGCCCCGCGCTCGATCCGATTTCGAAAAGCCTTATCGGCAAATCAAATCCGCGATTGAGACGCAGTAGCCCACCGATCAGCGCGGCGGATCGGCCCACCTCGTTGGTCTGCGGCGGCTGATGAAGCGCGGCGCGCAACGTGTCGGCGTGCTGGGCCGCGGTGTGCAGGATCTCGGGCCAGGCGTTCGCCGCGTCCCAGTCACCCCCGGCGCTGGGATACCAGCGCCGCAATTCCGGTGCCCGGCCGTCGAGGACCAACCGGTGCAGCCCGCCGAGCAACCGAAGCGGCACCGCGTGGCGCGAGGGTGCGTCCTCGTGGCCGGACAAGATGCTCGCGAACGCGCCGCCCGTTTCGACGTCGCCCGCCACCAGCTCCAAGAGCTCCCCGTACATCGGGGAGCCGGAGCCCGCGCAGAACCGGCCCTGCGAGCGCAGCATGTGCAGCAGGTGCTCGGTG
>NZ_JAOPWB010000194.1 GCF_025965855.1 Mycobacterium sp.
TTTCTCGGACAATGCCCGCTTCTGCGTTGCGGCGCACCAACCTGTGGTTAGTAAGAGTCGATGGACCACCTGTTCTGGCAGATCGAGACCGCTGCAAAGGCCCTCAGGTCTAGCGAAGCCGACAGTTTTCGCACCTGTGTGTCCAAGACCGCAGGCAGCGTCAGCGGCAGCATGTCGACGAAGACAGTCGGATCATCAAGGAGGTACTCCATGGCTCGAATACTGATCGTGCTCTCCGGCAGCGATCACTGGACGTTGTCTGACGGCACCCGCCATCCCACTGGATTCTGGGCCGAAGAATTCGTCGAACCCCACCGCACCTTCCGCCACGCCGAGGTCGACGTCGACATCGCCACTCCGGGTGGTGTCCGGCCGACCGTCGATCAGGTCAGCCTGGCGCCCGATCGCGCTGGTGGCGAAGAACGCGCCGCCGAGCTTCGTAGCTATTTGGAATCGCTGGAGCACGAGCTCGCCGCCCCAATGTCGGTGGAGCAGGCCGCTGACAACCTGGGCAACTACGACGCCGTCTTCATTCCGGGCGGCCACGGGCCGATGGAAGATCTGCCGGACTGTCGACCGCTCGGCCGAATTCTGGCCGATCTGTTCGACACGGGACGAGTCGTCGCTGCGGTATGCCACGGGCCGGCCGGACTGCTGGCGGCCCGCCGCGAGGACGGCACCTGGCTGTTCGCCGGCCGACGGCTGACCGCCTTCACGAATGAGGAAGAGCGCCAAGCGGGTCTGGCCGACCGTGCCAAGTGGCTCCTGGAGACCCGACTGCGCGAGGAGGGAGCGGACTTCGACGAGGGGCAGCCCTGGAGTTCGCACGTGGTGGTGGACGGGCGCCTTGTCACCGGCCAGAATCCGGCGTCCTCGAAGCAGGCGGCCGAACGCACGCTTGCCGTCCTCATGGCGGCACAGTCCCCGCCGTCGTGACGAGTGAAGGAGCCACAGATGCATGTCCGGTACACGCTGATAACCGCCGACCCTGAACGGATTGACGACGCCATCGCATACCTCGCTTCTGATGGCCGATCGCGCCTTGAGTCAGAACCTGGCGAGAAAGGAATGTCGCTGCAGGTATCTCCCGACCTAGCCGTCGCGGTCCTCGAGTCGTTCTGGGTCTCACACGACGCCATGCGAGAAAGCGAACGCGTAGAGGCCGGTGTCCGCGACGAAGCGATCCGTCTTGCGCTCGGCACCGCCTCGGTCGAACGCTTTCGGAGGGCGAGCGTGACTCGGGTGGGGCGAGAAGAGGGCGGAGCGGGCGTGCGCCACACCGTCTATCAGACAAATCCGGCCGCAATCGACGAAGCGATCGCCGGATATGAAGACACAGCGGTGCCTTGGCTGACGGAAACCGACGGGTTCGTCAGTGCGGCCCTGCTGGTCGATCACCGGTCTGGACGACAACTCAGCCAAACCATTTGGCGCGACATCGACGCGTTGGTAAAGAGCCGTAGTCCTGCCGCAGCGATTCGGGTGGACGCCGTCGCGGCGACCGACAGCGCCGTAGTCGCACTCGACGAGTACGGGCTGGTGTTTCGGTCGATCCGGGCAGAATGATCGACATCGCGAACGCGACAAAGCATTACGTCCCAGGAACGCATTGATTGTCACCATCGGGCGAGTGCCGCTCCGAGGAAGTAGTGCGCGCCGGGCTCCTTCCATGCGTCTCAAGTGCGGCGAATACGCGTAGTCGTAGGAAATGAAGCGCTCCGTGAGACAACCGAGTCGGAGTCGCCGTGAGACACCGTGGAGCGGTCGAACATCATTGGCGACCGCCTGTGTCTCTCGGACCAGTCCAGCGACAACTGCGGAACCCTAGCCGGCTTCGCGGCATCAGATATCGATAGTTATGCTATAAAGGTCCTTGTCATGAGATATCCGGCAGACCAGAAGGCCAAGGCGCGCGCCGCGCTGCTGCGTGCCGGAACGCGTTCGATGAAGGTCGCCGGCTTCAACGGGATAGGGGTGGACGGGCTGGCCGCCGCGGCGGACGTCACCTCGGGAGCGTTCTACTCGAACTTCGCCAACAAGGAAGCGATGCTCGAGGCGATCGTCGAGGCCGCCGTAGGCGAACCATTCGTTTCCGACACCGAGTCCGGCAGCAAGGCCGACCGCCGGGCGAAGCTGAAAAGCTTTGTGGCGGAATACCTCAGCGCCTACCACGTCGACAACCCGGACGACGGGTGTGTGATGCCGACCCTGA
The DNA here is from genome assembly GCF_025965855.1 of Mycobacterium sp. Taxonomy (GTDB): domain Bacteria; phylum Actinomycetota; class Actinomycetes; order Mycobacteriales; family Mycobacteriaceae; genus Mycobacterium. The sequence continues at coordinate 2,213 of NZ_JAOPWB010000194.1, forward strand.
GCGCCGACGTGGCGCGGGCGGGAGAGCCGACGCGGGAGGCGTACGAACACAAGATCGCCGCGCTGGCGGGGCGGGTGGCGGAGCTGCTCGACGGCGCCGACCGGGATCGCCGGGCGTGGAGCGTCGTCGCGCTGATGGTCGGGGCGGTGTCGATCTCGCGCGCCATGTCCGACGCCGACACGCAGGCGAAGGTGCTCGACGCCGCGCGGGAGACCGCGGACAGGCTCATTTCACCCGGCAAGCAACGCAAATGACCGGAGGCGGCATGCGGGCTACGACTGCTTGGAAGGCCGCCTTGGCGGGGACGGGTATTGCCACGGCGATGGCTTGCGTTGTGCCCGGCGGCAATCTGGCCGCCGCGCCGGACGATGAAGCGGTGGCCACGCAGCAGCAGCGGGCCATCGTCGGCGCGTTCGCGACCGCCATCGTTCACGACGACCATGCGGGAATCGCCGAACACGCCACCCCCGACATCGTCTGGACCATCCCCGGCTCCAGCGTGGTGTCCGGCCGGGCGACCGGGATCGGCGACATCACCAGGCTCGCCGACATGTTCGCCCAGTACGGACTGCACATCTCGCCGCAGGGATTCGCTTTCGGCCGTGACACCGTCGCGGTCACGTTGTACGACACCGGTGAGCACAATGGCAAGCGACTCGAACAGGACGTGGTCAACGTCCTCACCATCCGTGACGACAAGATTTCCGACGTCACGGCGCATTTGACCGACATCGGGTCGTTTGACGCGTACTTCTCGTAACCGAGGTACGTCGTGAACCAGGTGGCCCGGGCACTGATGAACGGCGCCCGGCCGCAGACGGCTTTCACACGCCGGTCGATCGCGGCGATAACGAAGGCGTGGGCCGCCGAAAAGCTCGTTCCTCAGACGCCGATGCGATCGGGATCCACGTCGGATCGGTTCTGCGCGAACGTTATTGCATGTTGGTAGTCGCGGATCTGTTCCCACTGGTCGACCTCGTGCCGCGGCCTGCCCGGCGCCCTTCCGGACTCGCCCCCAGGGCATCACCGGATCGGGGCTAGCCATAGGATAGCGAACGTTATATAGTGATCGTTATTCTATGGTCCCGACGGAAGGCAAATGAATGGCAAGCAAGCAGCCGGTCGATTTCGCCGATTTCTTGGCGGAGCTCGGCAGGCGATCCTCGAATCCCAACTTCGAGCTCGAGACGATTCGTGACGTCACCGAGAACATCCATCTGGCGACGAAGGAGCCCGAGGGGGTCACCTACGCGGAGGTGGACGCCGGCGGGGTCGAGGCTTTGTGGTGCATCCCCGTCGACAGCGACCCGGAATCGGTGCTGCTGCACACGCATATGGGTGGCAGCGTGCTGATGTCGATGCATTCGGACCGAAAGGCGGCCGGGCACATCGCGAAGGCGGCGGGCGCGCGGTCGCTGGTACTGAACTTCCGGCGTTCCCCGGAGCACAAGTATCCGGCGCAGGTCGAAGACGTGGAAAGCGCCTACGGCTGGCTGCTCGATCAGGGCTACCGGCCCAACAAGATTGCCAGTGTCGGCCACTCGATCGGCGGCTATCTCGCGGTCGAACTCGCGCTGCGGCTGCGTGATCGGGGCGAGGCGCTGCCCGGCGCCGTGCTGTCCATTTCGCCCTGGACCGACGTCACCCTGTCGGGGGAATCCATTGAAACCAACGCCGGGCGGGACAAACTGCTCACGCGGGGGTTGCTGGAGCTGTTCCGGTCGTCCTGGCTCGACGGAACCGGCGTGGAATTCACCGACCCGCGGGTGCATCTGCTCGGGGCCGACCTGTCCGGGTTACCCCCCGTCGCGGTGTACTACGGCGAATACGAACTGCTCGCGTCGGACGCCGTCGCGTTCTCGCGAAAGGCAAAAGAGGCGGGCAATGACATCGTCGTCCGGCGAGTCGACGAGGGGCAGCACTCCTTCATCATGGGGGCGGGCCGCGTCGACGAGGTCGACCGCGCGATCGCCGAAATGGGTCGCTGGCTGAACTCCACGCTGGGACTCCAAACGGCGGTGGCCTAGCAATGTGCAGCCGTTCGAACTGACCTTGGCCGCGGCCGGACAGCAGATCAAAGCCAAAGCGCTGTCGCCGGTCGAACTGACGGATGTGCGATCTGCCCGGCACCGCGGAAGACAGGCGCGCAATGACACTCGGTCAGGTGTGAATTTCGGGGGCGGGAAATGGGACGCCCGCGGCATCGCACCACCGACTCAGCATCTTGAGCATGGCGTCAGGGTTATAGATGTCCTCCTCACGCGACCACTGGTTGTTTCCCTCATATTCAAGGAGAGTCCACGACGGCACTGAGTAGGGCCCGTTCCCGTCGACGTCGGGCATATCGTTGCCGACGGCAAACACGACCAGTCCGTCTTCCTCGTTGAAGGTGCGCCATAGCACGGGGAACCGCATTTGCGGCCACGCGGTCATCGCCGGGATGAGCCATTGCTTGATCTCTTGGCGCCCGTGGTAGGTGCCCAAGAAGTGCTCTACATAGAGGGCGTCCTCGGTGAACAGTTCGCAGTAATCGTCCCACTGCCCGCTGTCCTGGGCGGCCACGCTGAGTGCGATGAGGTGATCATGGGCAGCCGCTAGTTCTTCGCGTGAATACGTCACTGGACTCACTTTTCTGTCGTCGCCGACGCGGGCGCTACCGGTGGATGTCGGCATGTCATTTGTTGAACAACCCAGGTTACTGAATCGATATGATTAACTGCCACCAAACGCACACTATATCCTCCTTCTCGTAGACGGATGCCGTCCGTGGATTAGGTCGTAAATAGCTCTAAGTGGCAGGTGCACCAGCGGCCGTGGGGCCCCGACCGGGATCGGAGATCAACGATGACCTACAAGGTCGTTCAATGGGGGACGGGAAATCTGGGTACCTTGGCGGTGCAGAGCATCCTCAAACATCCCGACCTTGAGCTGATCGGCGCGTGGGTGTCCTCCGCGGCAAAGGCTGGACGCGACGTCGGGGAGCTGTCCCGGGTGCCGCCGATCGGCGTGCTGGCCACCCAGGACGCCGACGCGCTGATCGCCGGAGACGCGGACTGTATCTGTTATGCCGCCAACAGCATGGGGCGCGAGGACGACGTAATCGACGACTGCATCGGGATGCTGCGGGCCGGCAAGAACGTCGTCAACGTTTCCGATCCGGCACTGGTCTATCCCAAGGCGAAGGGCAAAGACGTCTACGACCGCCTCCAGGAGGCGTGCCTGGCGGGCAACACGTCGTTCTACACCAGCGGGGGAGACCCTGGGTGGGCGGGTTTCGGCCTGGCGTTGGCACCCCTCACCGTGGCCCAGCAGGTCCGCTCGATCAGGTTGTTCGAGATCTACAACTACGGCCCGTGGAACAACCCGCAATTGGGCCTCTACGGTTTCGGCGAGCTCGATACGTCCTCCTCGATGATTCTGATGCCCGGGGTGACGGCCACTATCTGGGGACCCAGCGTGGCCATGCTGGCCGACGCGATGGGCGTGACACTCGACGGCATCGACGAGGCGCACTACGTCATCCACGCCGACGAGGACTTCGAAATCGCTTCGGGGCGCATCGCCAAGGGCACCGTGTCCGGCATGTCCTTCGAAATCAGGGGCATGGTCGACGGCGAGGCACGCATTGTGATCGAGCACATCACCAAACTGCGTCGCGAGGACTTCCCCGAGCACGGCCTCGACGACGTCTACCGGGTGGAGATCGAAGGAGAGCCCAACATCAAGGTGGACATGTCGCTCACCTCGGATTTCGGCGACACGACTCATGCCGGCTACATCGTCGCCGTCACGCCGGTCACCAACGCCATTCCCGCGGTCTGCGCGGCGCCTCCCGGTGTGCTGACCTACCTGGACCTGGCGCCGCACGGTGCGCGGGGCCTGCTCTGACGGCTGTCGACGTGCGCACCGCCCTATTCAGGCGAACGACCCGGCGGCGCTGATCATGGGGAGATCGAGAAACGAGCAGACGCCCGAGGGAGCGGGACACACGATGGGGATCGAGTTCACGACTCGCGCTGCCGTGGCCACGCAACCCGCGGTGGTCGGGTCGTCCTCGTCGAAGATGACTTCGGCAGTGAACGATGGTGTGCCCTCGACGATCACCCGGAAGCCGCCGGAACCGATCGAGGGCCAATGTGGCGCCACGTCCGGATGGATCCGGGTGATGTGTTCGACGGCGATCCTGGTCTCCGCGCCGACGATGCCCAGTAGCTCGAAGCGGTATCCAGCCACGGTGCCCTTCCCGATCGGTCCCATCGGGACCTCGAAGTCCTCGCCGGCGGCGGCGAGGTCGACCACGGCCGTGAGATCGTCGAGTGTCACGCCGAGGGCGTCGGCAAGCAGGAGCACCGGGCCGCCCATGCCTGCCGCGAGGATGTGTTCGGCGAACGCGTCGCCGTAGCTCGGGTCGCAGGGCGCCCCCCAGATCCCGCCGTGCGAGACGTGGTAGTTGGGCTGGTCATACGTCGCGTAGCTGAGGCACTCCTGCGCGCGGATCGACCTGATGTCGCGGGAGATGCTGCTCAGACTGAGGGCCAGCGCATCACACATGAAGCCCGGTTCGATGCCGGTGCCGAAGAATGTGGTCCCGCCCGACTCAGCCGCCAGGCAAAGGCGTTCGTAGACGTCTTCGCCGAACGCCCGCGGATTGGTCAGCCCGGAGATGCCGGTGGCCACGACGTTCTTGCCGCTGGCCAACAGTCGGCACATCGTGTCGACGCTTTCCCAGCCGTCGGTGCCGGGCTGCTTTGGAGACCCGCTGGGCTCCGCAGCCATGTACACGACGCAGTCGGCGTCCACTGCGACGAGATCATCGACGTCATGGGTGGCGTTCGGGCCGGCCGTCGCCAACCCGGCCAGCTCGCCGGCGGTGCGCCCGACATTTTGCTCTCGCTTCACCCACACCCCGACGACATCGAAAGCCGGGTCCTCGAGCAGGAAGCGCAGCGTGTGCGCCCCGGTGTTGCCGGTACCCCATTGGATGACTCGATGTGGCACGGCGGGAGCCCCTCGTCGACTGGTCAAGGTCACGATCCGCTGGCGCTGCTGTCCGAGGCATCGAACATCTTGGTCAGGTCGAGCTGGCCGGACTGGACGGCGCCGAAGAATCCGCCGTCGGTGACCAGTGCTTCGCCGTTGATGTAACTCGAGCGGGGGCTGTTGAGGAAGATCAGCGGCCACGCCTGTTCCTCGGCGGTTGAGCGCCGCCGGATCGGGCCGATGAAGGCGTCGATGATGTTCTCCCCGGCGAACTCCACGAAGTGGGGCAGCATGGCGGTGTCCGTCGGTCCGGGGTTGATGCAGTTGAGCCGGATCCCGTCGGTGATCAGCGTGGCCGCCCGGGAAGCGACCCAGGCGTTGATCGCCTTCTTCGAAAACGGGTAGGCGCCGACCGCTCCCATCGCGTCATTGGCCTCGCACCACTGCTTGCCCTCGTCGAATCCGTCGGTGGACACCAGTTCCATCAGCCGCTCCAGCTCCAGCTGCCACCCCATGGCGGCGTTGGATGCGACCACCGCTATCGCACCGCCGGCGGGAATCTTGGGCAGGATCAGGTTCACCAGATGCCGCGCCCCCACGAAGTTGACCAGCATCACGTCCAGACCGGAAAACGGCGGCCCCGGCAGGCCTGCGCAGCCGAAATAGGCGTGGATTGGCCCATCGATGGACTCGGCTGCCCGCTCGATGGATGCGCGGTCGCGCAGGTCCACTTCGAGCACCCGGTCGACAGGAACCTCAGTGTGCCGCACGTCGAGGGCGGTGACCCGGGCTCCCAGGTTGGTCAGGATGCTAGCGGTCGCTGCGCCCATTCCGGACGCGGCGCCGGTGACCACCACATGGCGCCCCGCATATCCCAGTGCGTCTTCCATGCTTCCTCCGAATAAGTTGGTTGCGAAGATGGTGTCTGTCCGGTTGAAGATACAACAGGTGCTGTATTGGAAAGACAGTATTCTCCCTATGGGAGCAGACTGCTAGCGTCGTCTGACATGATTAGCCCCGCTGTATAGGCCCGCCCGGGTGGTGCAGGCCATCAAATTGTTGCGAGTTGGAGGTAATGCGCGGTGAGTGACCGGTGGGATTACGACGCCATGTTCATCGACGGCGCCTGGACGGCGGACGACACGGTGGGCGTCATCGAAGTCATCGACCCGGCCACCGAGGAGGTCATCGGCTCGGTTCCCGACGCGGGCCTCAAGGCCACTCATGCGGCGATCGCGGCCGCCCGACGGGCTTTCGACGACGGGCCATGGCCGCGGACCTCGCCGCGGGAACGCGCCGTGGTGCTACGCCGATTCGCCGCGATCCTTGATGAGCGCCACGATTTCCTCAAAAAGCTGGTGATGGCCGAGTCTGGGTCGGTCGGCTTCCTCGCCGACATCATTCAGGTACGTGGCACTATCGACATCGCCGAGTGGATTGCCGAGGCCATGGAACTCGCGGTGCGCTGGACCGAAGTGTCGCCGCCGGCCGGGGGTCCGACCGGGATGGGCGGGCACGCCGTGGTCCGGGAACCGGTCGGTGTGGTGGCCGCCATTACCCCGTTCAACTTCCCGTTCTTTCTCAACATTGTGAAGGTCCTGCCGGCTTTGGCGGCCGGCTGCACCGTAGTGCTCAAGCCGCACCAGTGGACGCCGCTGGACGCCTTCGAAATCGCCAAAGCAGCTCAGGATGCAGACCTTCCGCCCGGCGTGCTGAACGTCATCGCCGGCGGGCCCGAAGTCGGCGAGGAGATGACCACCCACCCGCTGGTCGACATGGTGACATTCACCGGTTCCACCGCGACCGGGCGGGCAATCATGGCGGCCGCAGCGCCTACGGTCAAACGCCTGCAGCTCGAGCTCGGTGGCAAAAGCGCATCGATCGTCTTGGACGATGTCCCTGAAGATCACGTCGCCAACATGGGCATCATCACCTCGATGATCCACGCCGGGCAGGGCTGCGCGATCCAGACCAGGATGCTGCTGCCCGAGCACCTGCTTGACGCGTACGTCGAAGGGGCCAAGAAGTCAGTGTCGTCTCTCAAGGTGGGCGACCCCCGGGAGCCTGACACCCTGATCGGCCCGTTGATCCGAGAGCAGCAGCGAGCCCGTGTGGAGGCATACGTCCAGTCCGGCCTCGACGAGGGAGCCGAGCTGGTCTTTGGTGGCAAACGTCCCGCGCACCTGGCCAAGGGTTTCTTCTACGAGCCGACGCTGTTCATCAACGCCCGCAATGACATGCGGATCGCCCAGGAGGAAATCTTTGGCCCGGTCCTCACCGTGATCACCTACAAGACTGAAGCCGAAGCGATTCGCATCGCCAACGATTCGATCTACGGGCTCGGTGGCGGCGTCATCGCCGGCAATACAGCGCGTGGCTTCAACGTCGCCCGTCAAATCCGAGCCGGAAACGTCTCGGTGCAGACGGTCGGTTCGCCGACCGTTAACGCCGAGGCTCTGGGCAGCTCCGGCCCTGGCTGGTCAGCCGATCAGCCCAGCGGTGTGGGCATCACCGGTGTCTTCGGCGGATTCAAGCAGAGCGGGGTCGGCCGGGAATGGGGCCACCACGGGATTGAGGAGTTCACCGAACTCAAATCCATCGCGTGGAGCTGAGCCAGCAGGGGTGAGCGCGGGCGGCGCGCGCTCAGCTGGTGGAACCGTCTGCGGACGGGTCGGTTGAGCGGTGCAGGCGTCTTCGGAGTTCGTCCTTGCGCACCTTGCCGGTGGCCGTGCGTGGTAGGTCGTCGACGATCTCGAGGCGTTCGGGTGTCAGGTGCCGGGCGGTACCGCTGACGGAGAAATGCGCACGGATGTCGGCGAGCGACAACGCGGCTGCGGGCCGCAGCACGACGAAGGCGCATACCCGTTCTCCGTAGAGAGGATCCGGTGCTGCTACGACCGAGGCTTCCGCAACCGCCTCGTGCTCGGCCAGGATGTCCTCGATCAACTTCGAGGACAGGTTCTCCCCGCCGCGGATGATGAGGTCTTTTCGGCGGTCGGTGATCGTGAGATAACCGTCGGGGTCGAGCACGCCGATGTCACCGGTGCGAAACCACCGTCCGGGTAGGAACGCGTCCGCGTCGAGCGCCGAATCGCGATAGCCCACAAACAATTCGGGGCCGCGGCTGAGGATCTCGCCGGGAGTGCCCGCAGGGAGGTCTTGCAGCTCGTCATCCACGATCCGGAGCTCGACACCATCGACGAGCCGGCCGTCGGTGTGTGCGCGTTTGTCCAAGGCGTCCTCCGACGAGCCCCCGCTGATGGTGGGGTGCTCGCTGGAACCGTAGGCGCGGAAGGCCATGATCCCGTGCTGGTGGGCCCGCTCGATTACGCTCGGCGGCACGCTTGCTCCGCCGACCCCATACTCACGCAGGCTGGACAGGTTGACCTCGTCGGCGAGATCGAGCAACGTTGTCAGGAAAAACGGTGTTCCACCTGTTGCGGTGACTCCGTGTTCGTTGATGAGACGGGCTGCCGCAGTGGCATCCCAGGCGTCCATCACTACATGCGGCACTCCCTGGAGCAGCATGCGCAACAGCCCGAGGGTTCCCGCGACGTGGCCGGAGGGGAACGCCGCGAGGATGACGCTGTCGGTTGCGACGCCGGTCAACCGCGTGCGCAGCTCCGCGAGCAGGGTGGTGTGGGTGTGCTGCACCCCCTTGGGCTGCCCGGTCGTCCCTGAGGTGTAGACCAGCAGGCATACGTCGTCCGCTTCGGCAGCCGTCGTCGTGGACCACGGTTCGCTGCCGTTCGCCAGCTGGCTGAAGTCGATGTATCTCTGCGGTACCGAGTCCGCGATGACGGCCACCGACGACAGATCCGGGCAGCCGCCGAGGCGATGCAGATCGGCGAGGTAGTCCCGCCGGCCCCACCGGTCCGGCGTCACCAGCAGCCGGGCGCGCGACTCCCGCAGGATGAGGCCTAGTTCGCGCGGGCCGTAGCTGGGCACCACGGGCACCAGTACCGCCCCGGCGAGTACCGCTGCGGCCTGCGCGATAACCCCGCCTATCTGGCTGGGTACCTGGACGGCGACAGTGTCGCTTGGCTGCACGCCGAGGTCGCGGAAAGCCGCCGCGCAGCAAGCCGCCCGATCCACGAGGTCGGCGAGTGACACCGCCTCGTTGCGCCCGGCGCCGTGGAAGATGATGGGGACGTCGGGACGGGCACTGGCTGTGGCCAGGATGGCGTGGGGCAGCGTCTCGAATTCGTGCTCCGGCACTGTTGTCACGGCCGCCCGCATGCGAATGTCGCTGCGCCGGCGGCAACAATCACGCCGTCGCGGCCCTCGTCGACCAGGGTGAAGCGGACCGCCACCCGCCCCTCGGGCCCGGCCCACCCGTCCGAATGCACGAGGAATGGGCCGCTGCGCCCGGGACTGACGAAGTGGACGTCCCAGTCGCGGACCTGGACGGTGCCGGTCCCGGCCAGCTGGGCGGCCAGTTCCGTGGCGGCGGCCTCGAATATCACGTGGATCGGGCCTAGGTGCAGCGACGCCGAGGTCGAGGCGTGGCGGGAGGTGAGGGCGGGCAGCCGCCAGCCATCGGCTGTGCGCTGCGCCCCGAACACCACGTGCAGCGGGGGGAGCTCGGCGGTGTCGGGTAACTCTGGGGGCACGTCCACCGGCCGAAACGACGGCGGCGCGTCGCCGAGGGTGACGCCGACGCCGGTGGTGACGGCAATGACCCGGGAGGAGTCGGCGGCGTCGGTGATCAGGGACCGGCTAAAGCCCATCTTGGCGCCTCGGCGCACGGTGCCGCGGGCCATCCGGATCTCGGCGACGTTGCGGGCGTCGTCGAGGATGTGCAGCCCGTAGGCGACGGGCGCGGGGATCACTTCGCGATCGCGCCAGCCGCCGGTTTCGGGCGCGGCGATCGCCAATGGCGCCGCCATGATGCCGCCGGTGCTGTTCCGCATGTCGCGGCGCAGCCGCACTGTATCGGGATCCACGTTTTGGTTGAACGCCCGGCCGAGGTACCAGTAGGTGATGAGGCCGTCGGGACCCATCATCTCCCGCAGGCGATTCCAGTATTCCTCGACTGGACCCTCGCGAATGTCTCGGACCACGCTTCGGAACCTCCTTGCCCTTTAACGGTCTGAGGTGGTTACCACCGACAACGCGAGACCGCGAGCGGTGATCCATGCCCTACATCGGCGACGGACAGCTCCCCATGCGGAAACGTTATAACCGTAATATGCAGTGGACGCGTTGTTTTTCAAACACTGGTGATACTAGTTTTGAAAGGGTGACGTTATCGAACTGGGATCCTGAGCGGTGTACGCCCGCCTGTGGGTGTTCGCCGGTTGTCGGTGGCGCGGTGATCGACGGTGACTGTGGATCTTGATCTGACTCCGGATCAGGAGCTGCTGCGGGACACGACCCGCAAGTTCCTGCACGCGACCGTCCCGTTGACCGCGGTACGGGCGCTGGCCGAGAAGGCGGCAGGGTTTGACCGCGGGTGGTGGCAGCGCGGGGCTGAACTCGGCTGGACCTCGCTGCTCGTCGACGAGCGGCGAGGCGGAGGGAGCATCTCGGGCGAGGGATTACGTGACCTCGCTCTGGTCGCCGAGGAGATGGGCGCGATGGTGTCCCCAGGGCCGCTGATCGCGACGAATGTGGTCGCGCAGACCCTGTCACGCGAAGCCTCCGAGGAGCTCGCATCGCACGTGCTGCCGGGCCTGCTCTCCGGCGAGTCGATCGCCGCGTGGTGCGTCGCGGAGCCGGGCCGCGACATCACCCCGGATGGGGTGACCCTGCAGGCGCGACGCGACGGCGCCGAGTTCGTCCTTGACGGGGTGAAACGACCCGTGGACACCGGGGGGCAGGCCGACTGGCTGATGGTCACTGCCACCGGGTCCGAGGGCCTGTCCCAGTTCCTCGTCCCGTCTTCGGCGCCCGGTCTGCGGATCACCCCGCTGCGCGGGCTCGACCTGGTCCGCCAACACGCCGAGATCGGTTTCGACGGCGTGCGGGTACCGTCCTCGGCGGTGGTCGGGGTCCTGGGTGGCGCCTCGCTGTCGTTCGAGGCACAGCTGCAGACCGTCCTGGTACTGCAGTGCGCTGAGATGGTGGGCGCGACCGACCGGGTCTTCGACTTCACCGTCCAATACGCGTTCGACCGTTCGTCTTTCGGTCGCGCACTGGCGTCCTATCAAGCCCTCAAGCACCGCTTCGCTGACATGAAACTGTGGCTCGAGTCCGCCCAGGCCATCACCGTCGACGCCACCAGGGCCGTCCAGGACGGCGCCCCCGACGCTGGTGAGGTGGCCCGCGTCGCCAAGGCCTACGTCGCCGAGCGATGCCCCGAGCTGATCCAGGACTGCATCCAGATGCACGGCGGGATCGGGGTGACCTGGGACCACGACCTGCACCTATATCTGCGTCGGGTCGTAGCGAATCGACAGACCTACGGCGACCCAATGCACCAGCGCGACTGCCTGGCGATCCTCGCCGATCGGGTAGGGGGACGACCATGACCGAGACGACGAAAGCATCCGGAGGACTAGCCGAAGACCTCGGCACCTTCCACGCGCGGGCCAAGGAATGGGTGACCGCGAATCTGGAGCCACTCGACGGCGCCGACCCCTACCTGGGACACGCGACCGACGACGCCGACCACGTGCTGCGTGCCAAAGCGATTCAACGCAAACTCTTCGACGCAGGCTTCGCCGGGCTCTGTTACCCGGTCGAGTACGGCGGGCGCGGGCTGCCCGCGGAATATCAGGACGCGTTCATCGACGTGAGCTACAGCTACGAGCTGCCGCGGCTATTCAACACCCCCACCTTCACCATCATCTTGCCGACCATCCTGGACTTCGGCACCGAAGAGCAGAAGAAACGCTTCATCCCCGCCGCGCTCAAGGGGGAGGAACTGTGGGTCCAATTCCTCTCCGAGCCGACCGGCGGCTCCGACTTGGCGGGGGCCCTGACGCGGGCTGACCGTCGCGGCGACCTCTTCGTTCTCAACGGGTCGAAGATCTGGAGTACCTACGCGTGGAAGTCGGACTACGCGTTGTGCGTGGCCCGCACCAACTGGGACGTTCCCAAGCACAAAGGGCTCAGCGTTCTCATCGTCAAAGTGCATCAACCGGGGATCACCATTACCCAGATCAAACACGTGGACGGAAGCGACGACTTCTGTCAGGAGTTCTTCGATGACGTCGTCGTCCCCGCCGATCAGATCCTCGGCCAGGTCGACGACGGATGGAATGTCGCGTCACGGCTGCTGCTGCACGAACGCGAGGCGATGAGCGGATCCTCGCCCTACGCGATGGCCCCGCGCACCGCCGCCCACGAGAATGACCAGGTCAGCGCGGCGGCACTCGCACGATACTCCGGCGGCGCGACCGACCCCCGCGTGCGGCAGCTAATCGGGGAAGCGCGGGTACTCACGCGCGTGCACACCGCGCTCGTCGGGCGCATCGCCACATCGATCCGCACCGGTCGTCTCCCGGCCGCGGCCGGATCGATCCCTCGGCTGTCAAACGGGATGATGCGCGTCCGGCTGGCCAGCATCGCGCTGGAGATCGCCGGCGATCGCGCGGTCGCGTGGAGCGACGACGATCCGACCGGCGATCTCGGCGTGGCCTACCTCGGCCGCCAAGGACCCTGCATCGGCGGAGGCACCACCGAAATCACCCGCAACATCATCAGCGAACGTGTACTCGCGATGCCGCGCGAACCTGCCGAGGACCTAGACCGCCCGTTCCGGGACGTGCGCACCAACGCAGCAGTCCCACGACCCCGATCATGAACGCAGGAGCAATCATGGGCAAACTCGACTTTCCAGTATTCGACGCCGACAACCACCTGTACGAGACGCAGGACGCCTTCACCCGGCACCTGCCCGCGAAGTACGACGGGCTGTTCAAGTACGTCCAGGTCAACGGGCGCACGAAAATCGCAGTCGACAACGTGATCAGCGACTACATCCCCAACCCCACGTTCGACGTCGTCGCTCGCCCTGGCGCGTTCGCCGAGTACTTCTCCGGCAACAATCCCGACGGCAAATCGCTGCGGGAGCTGGCCGGCAAACCGGTGCGCACCGGCGAGGAGTACCGCACTGCCGAGCCGCGCCTTCGGTTGCTCGACGAACTCGGACTCGATGCGGCGCTGATGTTCCCCACCTTGGCCAGCCTGCTCGAGGTCCGCCTCGCCGACGACCCCGATCTGACCTGCACGGTCATCCACGCGTTCAACCAATGGCTCCACGACGAGTGGACGTTCAACTACCGCGACCGTATCTTCGCCACCCCGATCGTGAACCCGTCCATCCCCGAGCGCGGGGTGGCCGAGCTGGACTGGCTTCTCGAGCGCGGTGCGAAAGTCGTGTTGATGCGGCCTGCACCCGTCGCCGGTTACCGCGGCACCCGGTCCCCGTTCTTGCCAGAATTCGATCCGTTCTGGGCCCGGATCGCCGAATCCGGCGTGCTGGTGACGCTGCATGCGTCGGACTCCGGCTACCAGCGGTACATCAACGACTCGGAAGGGACCAACCGGGAAACGCTGGCGTTCAAGCCCAACCCGTTTTATGACGCCGTGTCGCCCGGGCGGGCCATCAACGACACCATTACCGCGGCGATCTGCCACGGCATGCTCAGCC
>NZ_JAOPWB010000204.1 GCF_025965855.1 Mycobacterium sp.
TCGGAGACCTCATCCGGCAGTGGCCCGGAGTTCCCGATGCACGTGGTGCAGCCATACCCGACGAGGTAGAAGCCCAGCTTCTCCAGATACGGCCACAATCCCGCCTTCTCGTAGTAGTCGCTCACCACCTGAGACCCCGGGGCCATTGACGTCTTCACCCACGGCTTGGAGCTCAACCCCTTTTCGACGGCGTTGCGCGCCAACAACGCCGCGCCCAGCATGACCTCGGGGTTGGAGGTGTTGGTGCACGACGTAATCGCGGCGATCACCACCGCGCCGTGGTCGAGCACGAATTCGCCCCGCTTGTCGGACTTCACCGAGACCGGGTTGCTCGGCCGGCCCTCAGTATGGTTGGCCGCCGACACGACGTCCGCGTCATAGTCTGCGAACGACAGCGCGACGGAATCGCTGGCCGGGAAGGATTCCTCGAGGGCCTTATCAAGCTTCGTCAGTTCGGCGGGCGCAGGCTCCTCGCCCACATAGTTGTTGAGGTCGTTGCGGAATGCTGACTTTGCGTCGCTGAGCGCGATGCGGTCCTGCGGACGCTTCGGGCCTGCGATCGACGCAACAACGTCGGACAGGTTCAGTTCGAGGTACTCGGAGAACTTGGGCTCGTGCTTGGGGTCGTGCCACATGCCCTGTTCCTTGGCGTAGGCCTCGACCAGCGCCAGCTGGTCTTCGTTGCGGCCGGTCATCCGCAGGTAGTCGATGGTGACCTCGTCGATCGGGAAAATTGCGGCGGTGGAACCGAATTCGGGGCTCATGTTGCCGAGGGTGGCGCGGTTGGCCAGCGGCACCTCGGCCACCCCCTCACCGTAGAATTCGACGAACTTGCCGACAACACCGTGCTTGCGCAGCATCTCGGTGACCGTGAGCACCACGTCTGTGGCGGTCACACCGGACTGGATCTCACCGGTGAGCCTGAACCCGACGACGCGGGGGATGAGCATGGACACCGGCTGACCGAGCATGGCCGCCTCGGCCTCGATGCCGCCGACGCCCCAGCCCAGCACGCCAACACCGTTGACCATCGTGGTGTGCGAATCGGTGCCCACACAGGTGTCGGGGTAGGCCGCGCCGTCGCGCTCCATCACCACGCTGGCCAGGTACTCGATGTTGACCTGGTGCACGATTCCGGTGCCCGGCGGGACGACCTTGAAGTCGTCGAACGCCGTCTGGCCCCAGCGCAGGAACTGGTAGCGCTCGCCGTTGCGCTCGTATTCGATCTCGACGTTCCGCTCGAAGGCGTCGGGCCGGCCGAACAGGTCGGCGATCACCGAGTGGTCGATCACCAGGTCGGCGGGCGCCAGCGGGTTGACCTTGTCCGGGTTGCCCCCGAGATCCCCGATGGCCTCGCGCATGGTGGCGAGGTCCACGATGCACGGCACGCCGGTAAAGTCCTGCATCACGACGCGGGCCGGCGTGTACTGGATCTCAATGCTGGGTTGCGCCTTGGCATCCCAGTTCGCGATGGCCTCGATGTGGTCCTTGGTGATGTTGCTGCCGTCCTCGTTGCGCAGCAGGTTCTCGGCGAGGACTTTGAGGCTGTAGGGGAGTTTCTCGGTATTGGGGACGGCATCGAGGCGATAAATCTGGTAACTCTTGTCGCCGACCTTGAGGTTGTCGCGGGCTCCGAACGAGTTCACAGAATCAGTCACTTCAACTCCCAAGGATTAAGTTCTTCCGTCGACGGGCCGTGTCGGCGGCGCGATGCTACTTTAACAGTACGCTTGTCCTGTATTACGGCGGGTGCCCGTAGTTCCAGTCTTGTCGCGAGGGGCGCGGGTTTAAACCCCTTACCGCCTCGAATCCGCGCCTGACACTAGAGTGCTGGCCATGACCGGGCACCCGTTTCTGCCGCTCTACATTCCGGTGGACGTCGACATGACAGTGATCAAGGCTCAGGTCGCAGCCGACGGCGTCAGCGCGTCACCGGCTGCCCTGCCCGGGCTGCTCGACATCGTCAACCAAGCGCACGCCGACGGCATCAACCTCAAGATCGTGCTGCTCGACCACAACCCGCCGAACGACACGCCGCTGCGCGACATCTCCACCGTCGTCGGCGCCGACTACCACGACGCCACCGTCTTGACGCTCAGCCCGAATTACGTCGGCAGCTACAGCACGCAATTCCCGCGGGTCACGCTGGAGGCCGGCGAGGACATCGCCAAGACGGGCAACCCGGCGGTCTCGGCGCAGCATTTCCTGCATGAACTGAATTCGCCCGAGTTTCCCTGGACGGGCATGACCATATTCCTCCTGATCGCCGTGCTCGCCGCGGCCGCGGGCACGCGATTCCTGCAGTTGCGCAGCAAGCGCGCAGCAACGCCGGCCGGGGCGCCGGAAACGACGGCGGAAGCGTCCAGCGGCGCCTAGTAACGGCGTCTGACATGCGCATCCGGCTCGGGCCGCCGCCTCAGGCGGACGCCCGCGATTCTCGGCGGCAAACACCGCAGGTCACCGTTCGGTCACATTAAACGCACGTCCAGAGTGCAGTTTGTGACGAGCGTGTCCCCGGCGTCCTATGTGACGTACGGTGCAAATGATGCTTGTGTTGTTTATGGCGTTTTCAGAAAAGGCCGTGCCTCGCGCCGCCCGTCCGCGTTGAGCCGTAGGAGACCTGTCGAATGAGACGTACGCGCTGGGGCTCCGCTGCGCGACCGGCCGCCAGGCTGCTCCGGCCGGTCGTTCCGTCGGTGCTGAGCGTGGCCATGCTGATGTGCACCCCGGGTCTGGCCGAGGCCGACCCCGCGGCCGACAGCATGGCCGCATTGATCGCGAACGTCGCCAAGGCCAACCAGCGCCTGGAAAACCTGACCGCCGAAATCCAGACTGAGCAGGAAAGCGTCAACAAGGCACTGGTCGACGTCGAGACCGCACGGGACGACGCGACCACCGCCGAACACGACCTCGAGGCCAGCCAGCGGACGGTCAAAGACGCCAACGCGGCGATCGCCGCCGCCCAGCACCGGTTCGACACCTTCGCGGCGGCCACCTACATGAACGGCCCGTCGGGCAGCTACCTGACCGCGACCAGCCCCGAGGACATCATCGCGACCGAAGGCGCCGCCCAGACCCTGACCGCGAGTTCCCAGGCGGTGATGGACAAGCTGCAGCGGGCCCGGACCGAGCAGGTGAACAAGGAGTCGGCGGCGCGGCTGGCCAAGCAGAAGGCCGACAAGGCCGCCGCCGACGCCAAGGCCAGCCAGGATGGCGCGGTGGCGGCGCTCACCGATTCCAAGCGCAAGTTCGCCGAACAACGTGAACAGGCCACGCGCCTGGCCGCCGAGCGCGACGAGGCCCAGGCGAAACTCGAGGCGGCCAAGCTGGAATGGTCGACGCGGCATGGCGGGTCCACCGTCCCCGCGTCGGGCGACCGGTGGGATCCCGGGTCACCGGCCGGCACGCCGCCCGCCGGGGGCCGCAGGTGGGATGGCCTTTGGGACCCGACGCTGCCCATGACGCCCAGCGCCAATGTCCCCGGTGACCCGATCGCGGTGATCAACCAGGTCTTGGGCATCTCGGCCACGTCGACGCAGGTCACCGCTGGCATGGGCCGCAGTTTCCTGCAGCAACTGGGCATCCTGAAGCCCGACGACACCGGCATCACCAACGCAACTCCCAACGGCACCAGCCGGATCCCGCGCGTCTACGGGCGGCAGGCCAGCGAGTACGTGATCCGACGCGGCATGTCGGAGATCGGGGTGCCCTACTCGTGGGGTGGGGGCAACGCCGCGGGGCCGAGCAAGGGCATCGACTCCGGGGCCGGGATCACCGGTTTCGACTGTTCGGGCCTGGTGCTGTATTCGTTCGCCGGCGTGGGCATCAAGCTGCCGCACTACTCGGGTTCGCAGTACAACCTGGGGCGCAAGATCCCGACCTCGCAAATGCGCCGCGGCGACGTCATCTTCTACGGCCCGGGGGGCAGCCAGCACGTGACGATCTATCTCGGCGAGGGCCAGATGCTCGAGGCCCCCGACATCGGTTTGAAGGTCCGCGTCGCGCCCGTGCGCACCAGCGGCATGACGCCGTATGTGATCCGCTATATCGAATATTAAACGAGGAGCTATGCGGCGCAAGCGTTTTCGCCTGATCAACCTGGCCTGGATCACCGCTGTGGTGACCGGGCTCATGTTGTCTGTGGCCGCCCCGGCTCCCCTGGTTAGGGCCGACCCCGGCCAGTGGGATCCCACGCTGCCGGCCCAGATCAGCGCCGGCGCTCCCGGCGACCCGCTCGCGGTCGCAAACGCTTCGCTGCAGGCCACCGCCCAGGCCACCCAGACCACGCTGGATCTGGGTAAGCAATTCCTCGGCGGGCTGGGGATCAACCTCGGTGGCGATCCCGCTCCCACCGCCGCGACCCCACCCAACCCCGGCGGCAAGATCCCGCGGGTCTACGGCCGGCAGGCGATCGAGTACGCGATCAAGCGGGGCGGGTCGCAGATGGGCGTCCCGTATTCGTGGGGTGGCGGCTCGCTGGATGGGCCGAGCAAGGGCGTCGGCGACGGCGCCAACATCACCGGGTTCGACTGCTCGGGGCTGATGCGTTACATGTTCGCCGGGGTGGGCGTCCTGATCCCGCGGTTCTCCGGTGACCAGTACAACGCCGGCCGTCACATTCCCCAAGACCAGGCCAGGCGCGGTGACCTGATCTTCTACGGCCCGGGCGGCAGCCAGCACGTCACCATGTATCTGGGCAACGGTCAGATGCTGGAGGCATCCGGAAGCGCCGCCAAGGTCACCGTCAGCCCGGTGCGCAAGCCGGGCATGACGCCGTTCCTGACTAGGATCATCGAGTACTGATCGCAGGCCAGCGAACCGGCGGCGTCGACGGGAACCGGCAGGCCTGGAATAGTTGGACCAGGGCACGTCGCTGCCCGGCAGTCGTGTCCGATTTGAGCGTGGAGGGTTCTTGATGACATCAGCAGGTGGGCCGCCCCCGGGCGCCAGCAGTTACCCGGGCCAGGGTGGGCCTTCCGGCCCGGCCCATGAAGCGCCTCCCGGCGGCGGCAATGGACTCGCCGCCGAGGTCCACACGCTGGAGCGGGCGATCTTCGAGGTCAAACGGATCATCGTCGGCCAGGACCAGCTGGTGGAGCGGATGCTGGTGGGGCTGTTGTCCAAGGGACACGTCCTGCTCGAGGGCGTTCCCGGCGTGGCCAAGACGCTGGCCGTGGAGACCTTCGCCCGGGTGGTCGGCGGGACGTTCGCGCGCATCCAGTTCACGCCCGACCTGGTGCCCACCGACATCGTCGGTACCCGCATCTACCGGCAGGGCAAGGAGGAGTTCGACACCGAGCTCGGCCCGGTGGTGGTCAACTTCCTGCTCGCCGACGAGATCAACCGGGCCCCCGCGAAGGTGCAGTCGGCGCTGCTGGAGGTCATGCAGGAGCGCCAGGTGTCGATCGGCGGCAAGAGGTTCCCGCTGCCCAATCCGTTCCTGGTGATGGCGACGCAGAACCCGATCGAGCACGAGGGCGTCTACCCGCTACCAGAGGCCCAGCGGGACCGCTTCCTGTTCAAGATCAACGTCGGCTACCCGTCGCCGGAAGAGGAGCGGGAGATCATCTACCGGATGGGCGTCAAGCCACCGGTGCCCAAGCAGATCCTGAACACCGGCGACCTGTTGCGGCTGCAGGACATCGCGTCCAACGTCTTCGTCCACCACGCGCTGGTCGACTACGTGGTGCGCGTCGTCATGGCCACCCGGTACCCCGAGCAGCTCGGCATGAACGACGTCAAGACCTGGATCTCGTTCGGCGCGTCCCCGCGCGCCTCGTTGGGCATCATCGCCGGTGCGCGCTCGCTGGCGCTGGTGCGGGGCCGCGACTACGTGATTCCGCAAGACGTCGTGGAGGTCATTCCCGACGTGCTGCGGCACCGGCTGGTGCTCACCTACGACGCGCTCGCCGATGAGATCTCACCCGAGATCGTCATCAACCGGATTCTGCAGACGGTGTCCCTCCCGCAGGTGAATGCCGTTCCGCAGCAAGGACACTCGGTGCCTCCCGTGATGCAGGCCGCGGGGGCGGCCAGCGGTCGGTGACCGACCCCGGCAAGGCGGTGTTGCACCCGCCGTCATTCAATCGCGGGCAGATCGACGACCCCAAGCTGTCGGCGGCGCTGCGCACGCTCGAGCTCACCGTCAAACGCAAGCTCGACGGCGTCCTGCACGGCGACCACCTCGGCCTGATCCCGGGACCGGGCAGCGAGCCGGGGGAGTCGCGGGAGTATCAGCCCGGCGACGACGTGCGGCGGATGGATTGGGCCGTCACCGCGCGCACGATGCACCCGCACGTCCGGCAGATGATCGCCGACCGCGAACTGGAGACCTGGCTGGTGGTCGACATGTCGGCCAGCCTGGACTTCGGCACCACGGTCTGCGAGAAGCGAGACCTCGCCGTGGCCGCGGCCGCGGCGATCACCTTCCTCAACAGCGGCGGCGGCAACCGGCTCGGCGCGATCGTCGCGACGGGCGCGACCGTCACCCGGGTGCCGGCGCGCTCCGGGCGCCAGCACGAGCAGACGCTGCTGCGGACCATCGCGACCACGCCCAAGGCGCCGATCGGGGTGCGCGGGGATTTGGCGACGGCCATCGACGAGCTGCGCCGGCCGGAACGCCGCCGCGGCATGGCCGTGATCATCAGCGACTTCCTCGGCCCCATTAATTGGACCCGTCCGCTGCGGGCGATCGCGGCCCGCCACGAGCTGCTGGCCATCGAGGTGCTCGATCCCCGCGATGTCGAGCTGCCCGACATCGGCGACGTCGTGCTGCAGGACGCCGAAACCGGGGTCACGCGCGAGTTCACCATCGACGCCCAGCTACGTGACGACTTCGCCAAGGCGGCCGCGGCGCACCGCGCGGAGGTGGCGCGCACCGTCCGCAGCTGCGGGGCCCCGGTGTTGACGCTGCGCACCGACCGCGACTGGATCGCCGACATCGTCCGCTTCGTCGAGTCCCGCCGGCGGGGGGCACTGGCGGGCCGGCAGTGACGTTGCCCCTGCTGGGCCCGATGACGCTGTCGGGCTTCGCGCATTCGTGGTTTTTCCTTTTCCTCCTTGCCGTCGTGGGGTTGGCCGCGCTGTACATCGTGCTGCAACTGGCGCGGCAGCGGCGGATGCTGCGGTTCGCCAACATGGAGCTGCTGGAAAGCGTTGCCCCGCAACGGCCCTCGCGATGGCGGCACCTGCCGGCGATTCTGCTCGTGTTGTCGCTGTTGCTGTTCACCATTGCGATGGCGGGGCCGACGAACGACGTCCGGATTCCCCGCAATCGCGCGGTGGTGATGCTGGTGATCGACGTGTCGCAGTCGATGCGCTCCACCGACGTCGCACCCAATCGCATGGCGGCCGCGCAGGAGGCCGCCAAGCAGTTCGCCGACGAGCTCACCCCGGGAATCAACCTCGGCCTGATCGAGTATGCGGGCACGGCGACCGTGCTGGTGTCCCCGACGACCAACCGGGACGCGACCAAGAACGCGCTGGACAAGCTGCAGTTCGCCGACCGCACCGCCACCGGGGAGGGCATCTTCACCGCGCTGCAGGCCATCGCCACCGTCGGCGCGGTGATCGGCGGCGGCGACACGCCGCCGCCCGCGCGCATCGTGTTGTTCTCCGACGGCAAGGAGACGATGCCGACCAACCCGGACAACCCCAAGGGCGCCTTCACCGCCGCGCGCACCGCCAAGGACCAGGGCGTCCCGATCTCGACGAT
Source organism: Mycobacterium sp. (assembly GCF_025965855.1). Taxonomy (GTDB): domain Bacteria; phylum Actinomycetota; class Actinomycetes; order Mycobacteriales; family Mycobacteriaceae; genus Mycobacterium. The sequence continues at coordinate 7,715 of NZ_JAOPWB010000204.1, forward strand.
CTCGTTCGGCACCCCCTACGGCTTCGTCGAGATCAACGACCAGCGCCAGCCCGTTCCGGTCGACGATTCCACCATGAAGAAGGTCGCCGAGCTCTCCGGTGGAAATTGGTACAACGCCGCGAGCCTGGAAGAGCTGAAAGCCGTCTACGCATCGCTGCAGCAGCAGATCGGCTACGAGACGAGCAAGGGTGACGCCAGCGCGGGCTGGCTGCGGCTGGGCGCGGTGGTGCTGGCGCTCGCGGGATTGGCGGCGCTGCTGATCAACCGGCGCCTGCCGACGTAGTTTTCTTGGCCGCGCACGTAACGCCACGGCGAAATTTCGCTCGGTTCTTCGCCCTGGCGTTACGTCCGGCGGCCTCGCGCTTGGGCCACCCGACGGATTATGTCGTTCGGGTGGTCTTCGGCAATCACCCTGACGACGATCCACCCCATACGCTCGAGCGTCTCCAGCCGGCGGATGTCCTTGACGTACTGGTAGCGGCTGGTGCGATGCTGGTCGCCGTCGTACTCGACGGCGACCTTGCTGTCCTCCCAGCCCATATCCAAATACGCCTCGGCCCAGCCCCATTCGTTGAGAACCGGGATCTGCGTTTGCGGTCGGGGAAAGCCGGCGCTCACCAAAACCAGACGTAGCCAGGTTTCCTTCGGGGACTGAGCCCCGCCATCGACAAGTTCGAGAGCCGCTCTGGCGGCCTTCATGCCATGGCGGCCGCGGTAGCGGCCGACGAGCAGCTCGACGTCGGCCATCTTCAAGTCGGTCGCTTGCATCAGCGCGTCGACCGCAGCGATTGCGACGTCCCGGGGATGGCGGCGCGCCAGGTCAAGGGCGGTGCGCGCCGGCGTCGTGAGCTGAATCTGATCGACGACGGTGATTTCGTCGGGCTCGATGCGTTCTTCCCAGACCAGTACTCCAGGGGCCTTGCGGCGGTTGGTATCGATAATCTCGGCCGGCCGCGACGGGTCGATCCACCGTGCGCCGTGCAGGGCGGAAGCGGAGAAGCCTGCCAGGATGCCGCGGCGGCGGGAGCGCAGCCAGGACGCCTTGGCGCGCAAGGCGGCCGTGGGCTCGGCGTCGCTCGGCACATACACATCCCGATGCAGCGCGACGTAGCGGCTTCGAAGCTCGTGGCGGGACAACAGCTGCGCGGCTCGAGCTTCACTGCCCAGGAACGGGTCTGTCATGGCGAAAGTGTGCTGAGCCATACCGACAGCCCGACCCGGGCGTAACGCCACGGCGAGATTCCGTTCGATATTTCGCCGTGGCGTTACGCCCGCGACGAGCCGATTGAAGTGGGCAGCAACCGAGGCGATAGGTTGGCGGGGTGACTGACACAGCCACCGAGGACACCACCGAAAGGGCTGCCGACTACCGCAGACCCGCCTTTGTATCCCGTTCAGTCCTGGTGACGGGCGGAAACCGGGGGATCGGTCTGGCGATCGCGCAAAGGCTGGCCGCCGACGGCCACAAGGTGGCCGTCACGCACCGCGGATCCGGGGTGCCCGAGGGGCTGTTCGGCGTCGAGTGTGACGTCACCGACAACGACGCCGTCGATCGCGCCTTCAAAGAAGTCGAGGAGCACCAGGGTCCGGTCGAGGTGCTGGTGTCCAATGCCGGCCTGGCCGCGGACGCGTTCCTCATGCGGATGACCGAGGAGAAGTTCGAGAAGGTCATCGACGCCAACCTCACCGGGGCGTTCCGGGTGGCGCAGCGGGCGTCGCGCAGCATGCAGCGCAAGCGGTTCGGCCGAATGATTTTCATAGGTTCGGTTTCCGGCACCTGGGGCATCGGCAACCAGGCCAATTACGCGGCCTCCAAGGCCGGACTGATCGGCATGGCCCGCTCGATCTCCCGGGAGCTGTCCAAGGCCGGGGTCACCGCGAACGTGGTTGCACCAGGCTACATCGACACCGAGATGACCCGTGCGCTGGATGAGCGGATTCAGGCGGGGGCACTGGAATTCATCCCGGCGAAGCGGGTCGGCACCGCCGAGGAGGTCGCCGGGGTGGTCAGCTTCCTGGCGTCGGAGGACGCCAGCTACATATCCGGTGCCGTGATCCCGGTCGACGGCGGCATGGGCATGGGCCACTAAGGAGATAAGGACTGATATGGCAGGGTTTCTCGAAGGCAAGCGCATCCTGGTCACCGGGATCATCACCGACTCGTCGATCGCATTCCACATCGCGCGGGTCGCGCAGGAAGAGGGCGCGGAGCTGGTGCTGACCGGCTTCGACCGGATGAAGCTGATCCAGCGGATCGCTGACCGGCTGCCGAATCCGGCCCCGTTGTTGGAACTCGACGTGCAGAACGAGGAGCACCTCGGCACGCTTGCCGACCGGGTCACCGATGTGATCGGGGATGGCAACAAACTCGACGGTGTGGTGCACTCGATCGGCTACATGCCGCAGACCGGCATGGGCATCAACCCGTTCTTCGATGCGCCGTACGAAGACGTCGCCAAGGGCATCCACATCTCGGCGTACTCGTACGCCTCGCTGGCCAAGGCGCTGCTGCCGATCATGAACCGCGGCGGCGGAATCGTCGGCATGGACTTCGACCCGACCCGCGCGATGCCCGCGTACAACTGGATGACGGTGGCCAAGAGCGCGCTGGAGTCGGTCAACCGCTTCGTGGCGCGTGAGGCAGGTCCGTTCGGTGTGCGCTCGAATCTCGTTGCGGCAGGCCCGATCCGCACGCTGGCGATGAGCGCGATCGTCGGCGGCGCGCTCGGCGACGAGGCGGGCGATCAGATCAAACTGCTTGAGGAGGGCTGGGATCAGCGGGCGCCGCTTGGTTGGAACATGAAGGATCCGACGCCCGTGGCGCGCACCGTCTGCGCGCTGGTCTCCGATTGGCTGCCAGCCACCACAGGGACCATCGTCTACGCCGACGGCGGCGCGAGCACACAGTTGCTCTAGTGGATTTTGATGCGGTCCTGCTGCTGTCGTTCGGGGGGCCCGAGGGTCCCGAGCAGGTAATGCCGTTCCTGGAGAACGTCACTCACGGCCGCGGCATCCCGCGCGAGCGGCTGGCCGCCGTCGCCGAGCACTACCTGCACTTCGGCGGCATCTCGCCGATCAACGGCATCAACCGCGAGTTGATCGCACAGCTGCAGAGCCAGATCGAGCTACCCGTCTACTTCGGAAACCGCAA
>NZ_JAOPWB010000213.1 GCF_025965855.1 Mycobacterium sp.
GTTCCGGCCCAACTGGCCCCCGGGCAGACCTGCCCGCTGCTGTCCTATCAGTGCGCGATCGACGCCATGACGTCCCGCTGCTTTCCGTCCTACGCGCTGCGGCGCCGGGCGAAGGCCCTCGGCTCGCTCAGCCAGTTCGAGTTCCTGCTGGTCACCGCCGCCGTCGCCGAGGGCTGGGCCGTCTCGGTGCCCGACCACGAAGGCATCCACGGTTCGTGGGGCGCGCCCTATGAGCCCGGTTACCGCGTGCTGGACGGGATCCGCGCCGCCCTGAATTCGGAACGGCTCGGGCTGTCGCGGTCGGCGCCGATCGGGCTGTGGGGTTACTCCGGCGGTGGCCTGGCCAGTGCGTGGGCCGCGGAAATGTGCGGCGAGTATGCACCGGAACTCGACATCGTCGGCGCGGTGCTTGGCTCACCCGTCGGCGACCTCGGTCACACGTTCCGCAGGCTCAACGGGGGCTTCCTCGCCGGGCTGCCCGCGTTGGTGGTGGCCGCGCTCGCCCATATCTACCCCGATCTCGACCGGGTCATCAAGGAGCACACCAACGAGGAGGGACGCGCCCTGCTCGACTCGCTGGAGACGATGACGACCGTGGAAGCGGTCCTGAAGATGGCCGGCAAGAACATGGGCGACTACCTCGACGAGCCGCTCGAACAAATCCTAGCGACTCCCGAGGTCAGCTACGTCTTCGACAGCATCAAGCTGGGCGCGGCGGTGCCGACGCCGCCGGTGCTGATCGTGCAGGCGGTGCACGACTACCTGATCGACGTGCACGACATCGACGCGCTGGCCGACGCCTATTCGGCCGGCGGCGCCCGGGTCACCTACCACCGGGACGCGTTCAACGAACACATCTGCCTGCACCCGCTTTCCGCCCCGATGACGCTTCGCTGGCTCACCGACCGGTTCGCCGGCCGGCCGCTGACGGAGCACCTGATCAGGACCGCGTGGCCGACGATGTTCAACCCGATGACCTATGTCGGCATGGCGCGGCTGGTCAAGATCGCGGCCAAGGTCCTCACCGGCCGGAAGGTTCCGCATCGTCCGTTGTGAGGCCCCTTGAAAGCCGCTATGAGACGGCGGCCTCCGGGGCTTCGGGCTCCATCGGCAGCGCACCGGACGGCCGATCGGCCACCGGAAGGGCGCCCAGGTCGTCGCGGGCGTCGGCGGCCGCGAGCAGGGCGTACACCAGCGCGGCGATCCCGGCGGGCCACATGAGGGTGACCGCCACCTGCGGCAGATCCAAGGAGAAGAACACCGGCGGGGCCTGGGTGACATAGGCCACCGACGGCCTCCCCGACAGCGGGACCGCGTCGAAATTCAGTGCGCCGTACCTCAGCCGAACCAACAGCGCGCCCGTCCCCGCCGCGGCGGCGGCGGCGAGCACCATGCCGAGCGACAGCCCGAGGACCATCGCGGGCCCGCGGTGCTCGCGCCGCTGCCAGACCAGCACGGTGCCCACCACCGCCAGCACCGTCAACAAGCCCAGCAGCAGGCACGGCGCGTCGAAGAAGTGTCCGGATTCGCTGCCCAGATAGTCATGGACCCGCTCGCCCGCCCGCGTGATCGCCACCACCGCGCGAATAGGCGGGGCGATCCATGCCCACAGCCCGCCGATCACCACACCGGTCGCCGCCACTCCCAGCGCCGCCGCGACGACCGCGCGCGTGCGCGTCGCGCGGGGAACGCCGGCGGGCTCCAAGGTCGCCGGCGCGGGGTGCTCGGTCACCGCTGTGCCTCCATCTCCGCCGAGTCCACGTGGCCGTGCCGCGAGCATTGCGCCCGCCACCCGTCGGGCCGAACCTGGACCACCATTCGGCGTCCGCATTCCGCGCAGAACCGGGGCGGCTCCAGGCCCAGCTCGGCGGCCGTCGGCATGGCGGTGCCCCCCAATTCCCCGGTGTAGACGTTGTAGACGCCGGCGCCGACCGAAGCGCCCGTATCGCCCAGTTTTTCCGCCACGGCTGCCAGTCTCTTACAGGCTGGCGTTGAGCGCCTTGATCGGCATCTGCAGATCCTCGAGCAGTTCCAGGTCCGCCTCGGCGGGGCGCCCGAGCGTGGTCAGGTAGTTCCCGACGATCACCGCGTTGATGCCGCCCAGGATGCCCTGCTTGGCGCCGAGGTCACCCAGGGTGATCTCGCGGCCGCCGGCAAAACGCAGGATCGTGCGCGGCAACGCCAGCCGGAAAGCGGCCACCGACTTCAAGGCCTCGGTGACCGGCAGTACCTCCAGGTCGCCGAACGGGGTGCCCGGCCGCGGGTTGAGGAAGTTCAACGGCACCTCGTCGGGCCCGAGCTCGGCCAGGTCGGCCGCGAATTCCGCACGCTGCTCGTACGTCTCGCCCATGCCGAGGATGCCGCCGCAGCACACCTGGATGCCGGCGTCGCGCACCATCGACAGCGTCTCCCAGCGCTCTTCCCAGGTGTGGGTGGTCACGACGTTGGGGAAGAACGAGCGGGCGGTCTCCAGGTTGTGGTTGTAGCGGTGCACGCCCATCGCCGAGAGCTGCTCCACCTGCTCGGCGCTCAGCATCCCCAGCGAGCACGCGATGTTGATCTCCACCTCGTTGCGGATCGCCTCGATGCCGGCCGCGACCTGCGCCATCAACCGCTCGTCGGGCCCTCGCACCGCCGCCACGATGCAGAACTCGGTGGCACCCGACTTGGCGGTCTGTTTGGCCGCCTCGACCAGGCTGGGGATGTCCAGCCTGGCGCTGCGCACCGGGGAGGTGAACAGCCCCGACTGGGAGCAGAAATGGCAATCCTCCGGGCATCCGCCGGTCTTCAGGCTGATGATCCCCTCGACCTCGACCTCGGGGCCGCACCAGCGTATCCGCACCTCGTGCGCCAGCGCCAGCAGCGCATCGAGCCGGTCGTCGGGCAGCTGCAACACCCGCAGCACCTGGTCCCGGCCCAGCCCCTGGCCGCCCTCCAGCACCTGCTGCCGGGCCACGGCGAGAATGTCGTCGTTCGAATCGTCGGCGTCGGTCGTCGGCCGAGTTGCCGCTTGAGTCACCAGGTACTCCCTGCATCTTCTGTGTGCGCACGCAGCCGCACCTGCCACGTCGTCGTGGCGGCCTGAATAATTCGGTGTTCAAAGTAGGGTAACGGCCTCTGAAAATGGGGGCACATGGGCACCGCCGGGGTATGTCTGGACAATGACTGCTCCGCACGTCGAGTACGTGGCGCATCACATGCTGCTACTGGCGATTCCGGCGTTCCTGCCTGCGATCGTCGTCGTCGCCGTGATTCTGTATGTCGCGCTGAAGGACCGCCGCACCGGCGGCAAGCCCGGCGAGGCCGGGCAGCGACGTGACGCCGACGAAAAGCGTGATTGACAAGCCCCCGATCGGGGCATTCCGGTTTCCTGCGAGATGGATCACATCTCGCCAGCGGACGGTGTTGGGAGGGGTTGACGATGAAGTCGGCGGAACTGACTCTTGTTGCCGAAGCACCGGCGCGCGGTGCGGGGCTGAACCAGGTAATCGGCCTGTCGATCGCCGCGGTGGTGATAGCGGTGGCCATGCTGTGGATCGGGTATGCCCATCGCACCCATCGCATCGAGTGGCTGACCCGGATCGCCGACCGGCTGGGCGAAAAGTTCCACCGGCCCAACTGGGTGGCCCTACCGGTTCTGGTCTTCACCTCCTCGATCATCTGTGCCCTGTTCGGGTTCATCTGGGACGTCAGCTGGCACATCGGCAATGGTCGCGACCCCGGCCCACTGGCCAACCCGGCGCACTACTTCATCATCATCGGCCTGTTCGGAATCTTCGTCGGGGGCATGTTGGCGGTGGTGCTGCCGTTCGACAAGCCCGGCCCGGCGGCGGTGCGCATAACGAGTAACTGGTACGCGCCGGTCGGCGGCGTGCTGATGGCCGGCTGCGGGCTGTATGCGATGATCGGCTTCCCGCTCGACGACATCTGGCACCGGATCTTCGGGCAGGACGTAACCCTTTGGGGGCCAACGCATCTGATGATGATCGGTGGCGCCTGCTTTTCGCTGTTCTCGGCGCTGATGCTGGAGCGCGAGGGCGAGGCCCAAGAGGCCGGGGACGTCTACCACGGCGTCTTCATCACCTTCCTGCGCTACCTGTCCTTCGGCGGACTGTTCATCGGCCTGTCGGTCTACCAGATCGAGTTCGACTTCGGCGTCCCGCAATTCCGCCTGGTGCTGCAGCCGATGTTGATCGCCGCGGCGGCCGCGCTGGCGGCGGTCGCCGCCCGAGTCACGATGGGGCGGGGAGCCGCGATCGTGGCGGCATTGTTCGCCATCGCACTGCGGGGCGGGGTGGCGCTGCTGGTCGGGCCCATCCTGGGGGCGCCGACCAACTGGTTCCCGCTGTATCTGGGCCCCGCGCTGGTCGTCGAGCTGGTGGCGCTGACCCCACTGATCAAGCGCCCCATCGCTTTTGGCGCCGTCTCCGGCCTGGCCGTGGCGACCGTCGGGCTGTGGCTGGAGTCGCTGTGGATCGGGGCGGTGTACCACTACCCGTGGCCGACGAAGATGTGGGGCGAGGCGCTGGCGATGGCGGTGCCGGTGGCGGTGCTGACCGGGATATGCGGGGCGATGTTCGGAATGGTCCTCACCGCCCAACGCCTCCCGGACCGGCGGATCGCCATCGCCGCGGTGGTGCTGACTGTCTTGGTGATCGGCGGCGCGGTGGCCAACGGGCTGCACATCAATGTGCCGCGGCAAAACACCGCCACGGTCACGTTGACGGACGAGCCCAGCCCCCCGGGGCAGCGCCTGGTGTCGGCGGACGTGCAGCTCACCCCGGCAGACATGGTCAGCGACCACCCGGAGTGGCTGACAATCCTGTCCTGGCAGGGGCGGATGGAGAACAACCGCGGCCTGGTGATCGACCGGCTCAAGAAGGTCGGACCCGGGCACTACCGGTCCACCGAGCCGATTCCGGTGTGGGGATCGTGGAAGACCCTGCTGCGGGTGCAGGACGGCTACACGTTGACGGCCGTGCCGATCTGGGAGCCGGCCGACGACGCCATCCCGGCACCCGAGGTTCCCGCGCTGGCGTCGAGCACGCGCCCGTTCGTCCTGGAGGTCACGATCCTGCAGCGTGAACGCGACCAGAACGCGCCGGCCTGGCTGTTCACCGCCGGCTCGATCGTGGTGCTCTTCTTGACGCTGATGGTGATCGCCGCCCTGACGTGGGGCGCCGGTCGCCTCAACAACGCCGAGACCGCGCCGAAGCGGGTGGAGGAAGAGAAGCACCCCGTGCCCGGGGCATCCACGGCGGCGTAGCTTGGTGCCAGTTCATAGGCTGCTTCGCTGCACCCGCGTCACCGCGTGGGTGGCGGCGCTGGCGTGGGCCCTGGTCGCCTGTGGAGGTTCGCAGACCCAGTCCCCCGCGGCGGCCCCGGTAGTCGACGTCACCATCGCCAAGGGCCAGGTCACTCCGACCAATGCCACCCTGGCGGCCAAGGTGCACCAGCAGATCACCTTCCGGGTCAGCAGCGACGCCAGCGATGAGTTGCACGTGCACTCGACGCCCGATCACAAGTTCCAGATCGCGGCGGCACCCAACCAAACTTTTCAGTTCAGCGTCGACGTGCCCGGCAACGTCGAGGTCGAGCTGCATCGCCTGGACCGCACGATCGCGACCATCCACGTGCAACCGTGAGCGCCGGTCGCGCGACGGTGGTGCTCGCGCACGGTCTGGGCGGGTCGGGCGACCTTCCCGTCCCGTACCTCTACGCGATGGTCGGCGCGGCATGGGCGCTGACGTTCACCTTCGCGCTGGTCGCGTTCGCGTGGCGGCGGCCGAGGTTTGATCCGGAAAAGCCCGGCCGCCCGTTGCCCTGGGCACTGACTTCTTTCGTCGATGCCCGGGTCACCCGCTGGACGGCCGCGGGGTTGGCGCTGGTGTTCGCGGTGTGGGTGGTGCTGGCTGGGGTCCTGGGGCCCCAGTCGGAGTCGAATGCACTGCTCGGGGTGTTCTACGTGCTGTTGTGGGTCGGCTTGCTGGCGCTGTCGTTGCTTTTCGGACCGGTCTGGCGGGTGATCTCACCGATGCGCACGGTGTATCTGCTGCTGCGGCGCGTGACGCCGCGACGACTCGGTCGACCGCGATGGTCCTACCCCGAGGGCTGGGGCTATCGCCCCGCGGCGCTGGGCCTGTTGGCCTTCGTGTGGATGGAGCTGGCCAGCCCGAATTCGGCGTCGCTGCCGTTGGTCCAGGCGTGGCTGCTGAGCTATGCCGTGCTGATGCTGGCCGGGGCGTGGTTGTGCGGGCAGCGCTGGTTGGCCCGGGCCGACCCGTTCGGCGTGTACAGCATGGCGGTGTCGCGCCTCTGCCCGTTTCGCCGCGACGCGAACAGCGGAAAGATCGTCATCGGCAATCCGCTCGATCACCTCCCTTCGCTGCCCGTGCGACCCGGCGTGGTCGTGCTGCTGGCGGTGCTGCTCGGGTCGACGGCATTCGACAGTTTCTCGTCGTCGCCGACGTGGCGCGGGTTCGCCGATCAGACCTCCCGCGCGTTCGGCATGCCGCCGACGCTGTCGTCGTCGGGGTTGCGAACCGTCGGGTTGATCGTGTTCATTTCCGTTGTGGCGGTGACCTTTTCGCTCGCCGCGCGCGCCGCCGGCGGTGTCGACCGCGAGCAACGTCGCGCGCTGCCCGGCCAGATGGCGCATTCGTTGATCCCGATCGTGGTGGGCTACATCTTCGCGCACTACCTGTCCTACCTCGTCGAGCGGGGACAGCAGTCCGTGTTCGCGCTGGCCGATCCGTTCGGCCGCGGCTGGAATCTATTGGGGCTGGCACACTTTCACGTCGCCTACGTGCTGTCGACGCATCCCCCGGTGCTCGCCGGGATCAAGGTGGCATCGGTAGTGACCGGGCACATCCTCGCGGTGATCGCCGCCCACGACAGGGCCCTGCGGCTGTTGCCGGCGGGCCATCAGCTCACCGGGCAGCTGACCATGATGCTGGTCATGGTCGGCTACACCTTCACCGGCTTGTACCTGCTGTTCGGCGGATAACAGTGAAAGCAGCCGATGAGCTGCGGATCGCGCTACCATCTGCTTCTTCACAGCATCTCTCGAGCGCAATTGCCGTTGGCTGCTGCCGCAGCAACCTCGTGGGAGGCTGGAATGTCCTTTGTGATTGCCACACCGGACCTGGTGATGGCGGCGGCTACAGACCTTGCGGGCATCGGTTCAACGCTCAGCGCGGCCAATGCGGCGGCCGCGACCCCGACGACCGGGATGTTTGCCGCGGCCGCCGACGAGGTGTCGACGGCGATTACCGAGGTGTTCGGTGCGCACGGGCTGCAGTTTCAGGCCGTCGGCGCCCAGCTGGAGGCCTTTCACGACCAGTTCGTGCGCACCTTGACCGCCGGCGCGAGCGCGTATGCCGGCGCCGAGGCCGCCAACGCATCGCCGTTGCAGACGGTGGAGCAGGACGCGCTGAACCTGGTGAACGCGCCCACCCAGGCGCTGCTGGGACGACCGCTGATCGGTCC
>NZ_JAOPWB010000216.1 GCF_025965855.1 Mycobacterium sp.
TAACGGTGGCGCCGGTGCGCACGTAGTAGAAGGCGGTGCGCACCGACGATGCCGGGACTTGCGCCAACGCCGCCCAAGCCAGGCGGTAGACGGCGAGCTGTACGGCGGCCTGCCGCATGGCTTCCGCGCCGTGCGGGGGCTCACCGGTCTTCCAGTCCACGACGGTGGCGCCGCCGCCGGGGTCGGCGAACACCGCGTCGATGCGGCCGCGCACCACGGTGTCGCCGATCGGCATCTCGAACGGCACCTCGACCGCCACGGGCGTGCGGGCCGCCCACCGCGATTCGGCGAACGCCGCCTGCAGCGCCGTCAATCCCTGGGTGTCGCCGACACCGGAGTCCGCCGCGCCCGGCAGGTCACCGACGTCAAACAGCGAGTCGGCGCCGTAGAACTGCTGAACCCAGGCGTGAAAAGCGTTGCCGAGCAACGCGTGAGGGTCCGGGCGCGTGGGCAGCCGGTGGACCAACCGCTGCGCCGCGGCCACCGGGTCACGCGCCAGGTCCACCAGACCGCTGACCGAGACCTGGCTGGGCAGGGCGCGCGCGGGCGGGCGGGCCGACCGTGCCCGCTCGGCCAACAACGCGTCGACGTCCGCGGCCCACCCGTCGACGTCGGCGCCAGCCTCGTCCAGACCGCCCGACATGGCCTCGACCACCAGCGCGGCCCCGCCTTCGACAGCGCCGCGCCGCGCGGCCAACGGGTCGGCGGGCCACATCGCCTCGACGACGTTGTCGCGCATGGGGTTTCGTTCGCCGTCGGCGGGTGCGGGCGCCCAGTGTTCCACCACCCCACACGGATCGCCTTCGGCGGCCGAACGGTCGATGATGTCCTTGAGCTCGCACAGGAACTCCGACGGGCCCCGCGGTTTGATCCCGGTCGAGCCCCAATGATGACCGGACACCAGCAGGGTGTCCTCGGACCGGGTGATCGCGACGTACAGCAATCGGCGTTCCTCGTCGACGCGCCGTTGCTCGAGCTGAGTGCGGTGCTCAAAGATCGTGTCCGATAATTGCTTCCGATTGGTGACGGCTGACGTATCGAGCACCGGGATGCCCAGCGAGCCCGTCGAGGCGCGGTCGCCACGCAACAGCGGCGGCAGCTCGGCGGCGTCGGTGAGCCAGGTGCTGCGCGACGCGGTCGACGGAAAGATTCCGCCCGACAGGTGGGGTACCACGACGACTTGCCACTCCAGACCCTTCGCGGAGTGCACCGTGAGGACCTGGACCCGGTCCGGCGCGACCGTCGACGGGGCGGGCGGCAAACCGTTCTCCACTGTCTCGGCGACGTCCAGGTAGGCCAGCAGGCCGGCGACCGACGCCGTCACCGACGCGTCTGCGGTGACGCGTGTCTGTTCGGCGTAGCCGGCGACGACGTCGGCGAACGCGTCGAGGTGTTCGGCGCCGGTCCATCCAGCGCAGATCGCCGCGCCGGCGCGGACTTCGCAGTCGACACCCAGCGCGCGGCGCACCTCGGCGACCAGGTCGGGCAGGGAATGGCCGAGGTGTCCGCGCAGGGCGCGCAGTTCGGCGGCCAGCGCGGTGATGCGCCGATACCCCGTGACCGAGTACGCGCCGGCCGGGCCGGGATCGCTGATCGCGTCGGCCAGGCAGGCCGTATCGGGGTCGGGTCCGGCGGCCATCGCGATCGACTCGGGCGACGCCGTCCCGCCCGAGCGTTCCCCGGCCAGGGCCAGCGCGCGCTGCCACAGCTCGGCGATGTCCCGACCGCCGAGGCGCCATCGCGGGCCCGCCAGCACCCGCATCGCCGCCGCACCGGCCGTCGGGTCGGCCACCAGCCGCACCATGGCCACGACGTCGGCGACCTCGGGGATCGACAGCAGCCCGGCCAAACCCACCACCTCGACCGGGATTCCGCGCGCGCGAAGGGCGTCGGCGATGGGTGCGGCGTCGGCGTTGCGGCGCACCAGCACCGCGGCGGTCGGCGGGCCGGCGCCGTCGGCCTGGGCTTGCCGGTAGTGCGCGTGGAGCTGGTCGGCGATCCACTCGCGTTCGGCCCGCACGTCGGAAAGCAACGCGCAGCGGATGGTGCCGGGCGCGGCGTCCGGGCGCGGGCGCAGGGCGTGCACGGCGACCGACCGGCGCCGCGCCTCCGCCGAGATAGCGTTGGCCACCCGCAGGGCCCGCGGCGGGTTGCGCCAGCTGGTCCGCAGCTCCAGGGCCGGCGCCGGGGTGCCGTCGGCGCGGGGGAAGTCGGTGGTGAACCGCGGAAGATTGGTCGCCGAGGCGCCGCGCCAGCCGTAGATCGACTGAATCGGGTCGCCGACGGCCGTCAGCGCCAGCCCGTCGTCTCTGTCGTTGCGGCCGCCGCCGAACAGCGCCGACAGCGCGATCCGCTGGGCGTGCCCGGTGTCCTGGTACTCGTCGAGCAGCACCACCCGGTAGCGGTTCCGCAGCTCCTGACCGACCTGCGGGAAGGTCATCGCCAGTCGCGCCGCGGACGCCATCTGCATGCCGAAGTCCATCGCCTTCGCGGCGCGCATGCGCTCGTGCAGCGCGTCGAGGAGCGGCACCAGTTCGGCGCGCTCGGTCTGGGTGGTCAGCAGCCGCAGCAGCCACTGGCTGGGGCCGCGATCGCGCTGGTAGGGGCCCGCCGGCAGCGCGTGGATCAGCCGTTCCAGCTCGACGTGGGTATCGCGGAGCTGGCCGGTGTCCACCAGGTGCTCGGCCAGCTGCCCCCACAGCCGCAGCACCATCGAGGTGACCGCGGCCGGTGTCTTGTCGGTGCGCAGCTCCCCGGGGTACCCGCTGACCACATCGAAGGCCAGCTGCCACAGCTCGGTCTCGCCGAGCAGCCGGGTGTCCGGCTCGACCGGCAACAGCAGGCCGTGGTCGCGCAGCAGCGCGCCGGCGAAGGCGTGGTAGGTGCTGACCGCCGGGGCGCCCTCCGCTTCGAGGACGCCGGTGGTCGCGGCGAGGCCGATGCCGGCCAGCCGGGCCAGCCGGGACCGGACCCGGCGCAGCAGCTGGCCGGCCGCCTTGCGGGTGAACGTCAACCCGAGCACCTGGCCGGGTTCGGCGTAGCCGTTGGCGATGAGCCACACGACCCGCGCGGCCATCGTCTCGGTTTTACCGGCGCCCGCCCCCGCGATGACGACCAGCGGGCCCGGCGGGGCGGCGATGACGGCGGCCTGCTCGTCGGTGGGCGGGAAAAGCCCTAGCGCGCTGGCTAATTCGGCCGGGCTGTAGCGCGGGTTCACAGCGGTCCCGCCCCGTCGGTGTGGGCCGGGCAGCACCGCCGTATCGGGCAGTGTGTGCAACCGTCGTTGCGCCGGGCGATGAACTGCGGTCCGGCCGTCGCGTCGGCGGCCAGCCGGACGAGGTTGCGCCATTCCTGCCGGGCCGCCGTGGTCAGCGGATCCTGCTCCCGCACGGTGGCACCGGCGGCCCCCGTCTTGCCCACATAGACCAGCCGCGCACCGCCGGGCTCCGTGCCGGCAGCGATCATGCCGTCGGCGACCGCCAGCTGGTACATCGCCAGCTGTGCGTGTCGTTGCGCGTCGTCCTTGCTGACTGGGGTTTTGCCGGTCTTGATGTCGACGATCACGAGCCGTCCGGCCGCGTCGCGTTCCAGCCGGTCGACTCGCCCGCGCAGCCGAATTTGGCCGCCGTCATCGCGCGGTGTCCCAAGCGTTCCGTCGACGGCCACCTCGATGCCGACCTCGGTCAGTTCGCGCCGGGTCTGCGCCCGCCACTCGATGAATGCCTCGACCATTGCGCGGTGCCGGGCCAGCTCGTTGGCCGAATGCCACTGCGCATCGAAGGGCAGGTGCTTCCATGCCCGGTCCAGCTCGGCCAGCAGTTCCGATTCGGTTTTGGCCGGTTCGGCGATCAGCGCGTGCAGCACCGAGCCGATGGTGGACCGGAGATCCCGGGCGTCGGTTCCCCCGTGCCGTTCGGCCACCCAGCGCAGCGGGCAGTCGTTGAGCGTCTGCAGGGTCGACGGCGTCAGCGTGACGGGGTCGGCGCCGGCCCGCAGCGGTTCGGTGGTACTGACCGGGATCATGCCGTGCCACCCGGCCGGGTCGGCGCCGGGCACGCCCGCTTTGGCCAGCCGGGCCAGTTGCGTTGCCGCGCAACGACGAACGGCGTCGTCCACCGCGCCGTCGGGCGCGCACACGACACTGCGCAGCCGGCCCACGAGCGCCGCCGCGGACAACACGCGGGGCGCCGAGATCGGTTGCGCGTCAACGGGATCTTCATCGGCCCACTGCGCGATTTCGGAAAAGAAGACCGACGGCAGTGCGGCCTCCCCGTTCGCCCCGTCCGCGTCGCTGTCCACGGCCGTCACCAGCAGCCGGCGTCGGGCCCGGCCCATCGCCGCCACCAGCAACCTGCGCTCCTCGGCCAGCAGCGGTGCCCGCACCGAGGCGTCCTCGGTGACGCCGTCGAGCGCGTCGAGCAGCCGCTGGGTGTTCAGCACGCCACCGCGCGGAACGGTGTTGGGCCACAACCCTTCCTGCAGCCCGGCGATGATCACGAAGTCCCATTCGTGTCCCAGCGCGGCGTGGGCGCTGAGCACCCTGACCTGCTCTGCCTGCGACACCGGCTCGGGGTTGACGCCGGGCAGCTGCAGCGCCGCGACGTGCTCGACGAGCCCGCGCAGCGACGCGCCGGGCGTGCGGGACACATAGTGGTCGGCGATGTCGAACAGGGCGGTCGCGGCCTCCAGGTCCCTGGTGGCCTGGGCGCCGGCGGGTCCGCCACGCTCGCTTGCCGAGAGCCACCGCCGCTGCAGACCGGACCGATGCCAGGTGGCCCAAAGGGTGTAGCGCGGGTCTTGGCCCTCGCTGTGGCAGCGCGCTGCCGCGTCCAGCACCGCACGCACCCGCCGCAGCGCGCGGGATTGCGGTCCCTGCAACGGCGCGTCGGCGTGCAGGGCCTCTACGAGGAGGCCGCCGAAGTCGCCGGGCGCCCGATTGGCGTTGGCGCGCTGCAGCGTTCGGCGGAGCTGCCGCAGCGACACCGGGTCGACGCGGCCGATGGGACCGGTCAGCAACGCCAGCGCCTGTGCACCGCTTACTCCGTCCGCGGTGGCCGCCAGAACGGTGAGCAGCGTCCGCGCCGCGGGCTCGTCCGATAACGGTCCGCTTGACGGGGGGGCGGCCACCGGGACGCCGGCGGCGGCGAGCGCGCGCGGCAATCGCGCGCCGGCAAGTGGCACCGACCGGACGATGACGGCCATCTGCGACCAAGCAATCCCGTCGATCAACTGTGCGCGCCGCAACGCGTCGGCGATCAACGCCGCCTCGGCGTGCACCGACGCGGCCAGGCGCGCGGTGACGGATCCTTTATCGGCCCCGTCGGCGCCGGTGCCGTCGATCCGCCGGCCGGCGCTGCCCCCCGGGAGCCGGCGCGCGATGCCGGTGACGGCGCGCGCCACGGCGGGCGCGCAGCGATGGGATGCCGTGAGTGTCACCGACGGTGAATCGTCGGTGAGCAATCCGGACGCCTCGCCGCCCCGGAAGCCGAACACCGCCTGGTTGGGGTCACCGGCGACCAGCGTCACCTCCGTGCCCGCGGCCAGCACCCGAACCAGGCGGGCCGCCTGCGGGTCGAGCTGCTGGGCGTCGTCGATCAGAAGGACGCGCACCCGGGCGCGCTCGGCCGCCAGCAGTTCCGGATCGACCGCGAAGGCCTCCAGCGCGGCACCCACCAGTTCGGCGGCGCCGAGCGCCGGCGCCGTCGCCTGCGGCGCCGCCGTCCCGACCGCCGCCCGCAGCAACATGACCTGCTCGTACTGTCGCGCGAATTGGCCGGCGGCGGTCCATTCCGGACGGCGGCACCGACGGCCCAGGCGCTCCAGGTCCTGCGGGTCCACACCGCGTTCGGAGCAGCGCGCCAACAGGTTACGCAGCTCGGTGGCGAAGCCGGCGGTCGCCAGCGCTGGCCGCAGATGGGCCGGCCACGCGCTCGCCGCGCGCGGCCCGTCCTCGAGGTCACCGGCCAGCAGCTCGCGGACGATGGCGTCCTGCTCGGCGCTGGTGACCAGCCGCGGGGGCGCATCGCCGGCGCGCTCGGCGGCCCGCCGCAGGA
>NZ_JAOPWB010000233.1 GCF_025965855.1 Mycobacterium sp.
GCCCATCCGTCGGGTCGGGGACCCGGCGGACATAGCCCAAGCGTTCCAGTTGATCGACCAGCACCCCAGCGCTCTGTTTACTCATTTGCGCCTGATCAGCGAGGTCCGTGAGACGCGAACCGTCCGGGGCGAGGCGTTGAAACACCCGAACCTGGGACAGAGTCCAGTCATCGAACCCGGCATCCTGGATGGCCCGGAAGATTCGGTCCTCCATGTAGCGATACGGGATGAACAACGCCACCCCTAGATCAACCGGCTGCTCGTCGTCCATACCGTTCTCGGCTCCATCGCCCACCTGCTCTCACGAGGTGCATACCTTACGTCAGCACTGCCGATTCAGATCGCTGTCAACACGACCGCAACGCCGCGCGCGCATCGCTGCGCTCGCTGGGTTCCGCACGTGTCATCTATGCGCTTCAGCGACTTCGCACCTGTCGCCATCGGTCCTACTCTATGACTAATATAGTCATATTACCTGACTAATATGACGGAGGCGGCGATATGGAAACTGGGCGATGCCGCCACCGGGAGCGTCGGCGGATCATCCGGCCAGTGGCGCCCGCCGAGCATCCGCCAAAGCAAACGACAGGGCGGTGGTGCGACCAAGGAACCGTCGAGCGGTCCCATGACACGGTCTTCGACGAGCGCCCGACACCCGCCGCACCGACCCACGATTCTGCACATGCAGAGACGACAGCCAACAATTAAGTGGGCAGTGGACTACGTACACGGTGTGGAAGTGTTCGGGATGATCGCCGACAGTCTCTCGCGATCTTCATGACCGAGTGCGCCGTCGCCTTGTACGAGGCTGCATGTCGCGGACCCGCGGGACGGCATGACACCGCCGAATCCTACGTGCCAGTGCGACTCGAGCCCACCATCGCCGCCTGGTCGAGCACGCTGTTCGGCGGTTAGCGTGGCGCCGTGCGGTACGAGGTGGGACTGCGCTGCGTGTGAAATCCTGTGAGCGTGTCCGCGGCAGCCGCCCCTCGGGGGTGGTGACGTTTTTGTTCACCGACGTTGAGGGGTCGACCCGTCGGTGGGAGGCGGACGCGGATTTGATGCGGAAGGCCCTCGCCGCACATGACGAGGTGTTGCGCTCGGCGATCGAGGGGCACGGGGGCTGGTTGTTCAAGCACGCGCTCTGGTCGCCCTGCGTATCGTCAAAGCAACCCATCCACGGTCCCAACCAATTACCGAAGGGGATCGCCGTGAAACAGCCCGAACTGACGCAACTCATCGGTCTGCAGGACGGCGACGGCGACCGAGTGTTCATCTCACGCCTAGACCGGCCCGACGGCTCCCGCGGCTACCTGCTCGCCATTAGGTCGGGAGAAGTGCACGGCGGTGTGTCTCTCACCGCCGGCGATCTGGACCGGCTGAGCACTGTCATCCGGCACGAAGTGGGCGAGGGGGATGATGATCTAATGGCCGGATTCAGGTTCTTCGCCCGGGCGATCTGGCTCCTGATCTTTTGCGCACTGATGTCGCTCCTCTTATTTGCAGTCACCGGGCCATTGTTTGCATATCCCTGGTCGAACTGAGATAGGGGACGATCCGCAACTTCCACAATGCGGGCGACACCACGACGCTCCGCGTCCCGCTGGCCAGCCTCGCCGCTCTTTTCGACCGGCTCGGACGCTACGAACCGGCGGCCACTATCGCCGGGTTCGCGCTCAGTCCCCTCGCCGTAACGGGGGTCCCCGAAATCACCACCGCGATCACCCACCTCCGCGATGTCCTCGGCGAGGCGACCTACGAATCGCTCGCCCTCAAGGGCGAGACGATGACCACCGCCGCGATGGTGACCTACGCCTACGACCAAATCGACCAGGCCCGAGCAGAACTGAACGCCGTCTCGAAATAGACGACATACGAGGGTCTCATTACTTCGTATCGGAGCTGTGCCAAATCCACCGGTGGCGTCTTTTAGCGTGCTGGGCGGACAGCATGGCGAAACGTGTCAGCATGGGCGGGTTGTACGAAGCCGCAAGGGTTTCGTCCAAGAATCTTCCAAGGTGTGGGCCCCACGCTCGCCATAACCAGCCGAAGCGACTGGTCGCGGCGACCGAGCCCGTCCTCACGACGCCCCAGGCGGTACGGACGACCTTCAGTAGAGAGGGAAAGACAGTGGCCGCAGCCGGTGGTGTGCGGGTGTTGCGATTCCTGAGTGTGAAGCCGTAGCCGGACTTATCGTTTGTTGGATCGCTGCCGCCAGGAAGGCTGATATGGACGGGACCCCGTTCGGACGGTACCGCTTGGTGGAGTTGTTGGGCCGCGGCGGCATGGGCGAAGTGTGGCGCGCACACGACACCGCGACCAACCGGACCGTGGCAATCAAGCTGCTGCCACCACACCTGGCCCAAGACCACACATTCGTGCAACGCTTCCGCCGAGAAGCAGAAGCAGCGGCGCAGCTGAACAGCCCACACGTCGTCCCGATCCACGACTACGGCGAGATCGACGGCCGACTATTTGTGAATATGCGGCTGATTGAGGGCCGCGACCTGCAAGAGGTGCTGGCCGACGGGCCGCTAGAACCGGCACGAGCGGTGCGCATCGTCGAGCAGGTGGCCAAGGCACTGCATGCCGCGCACGAGATCGGTCTCGTACACCGCGACGTCAAACCGTCCAACATCCTGCTCGACCGGGACGACTTCGCCTACCTGATCGATTTCGGGATCGCCCGCGGCGCCGACCAGACCCGAATGACCGGCACCGGCAGCGTCATCGGCAGCTGGCCCTACATGTCCCCGGAGCGGCTCCGAGCAGGCCAGGTCGACGCCCGCGCGGACGTCTATGCGTTGGCGTGCGTGCTGTATGAGTGCCTGACCGGCAGTACCCCATTTCCCGGAGACAACACCGAACAGCAAGTCACCGCGCATTTAATGGAGCCCCCACCGCGCCCGTCGATCGCCGATCCCAACGTGCCTGCCACGCTCGATCCGGTCATTGCCACCGGTATGGCCAAAGATCCCGACCAGCGGTATGCGACCACCGTCGAGTTGGCCAGCGCCGCTCACGATGCCATCACCGAGGCACTCACCCCAGCCCGCGATTCGCACACCTCCCCGACCCTGCTCACCGACCCAACCCGACCCGCGCCAGCACCCGCGGTACCGCAACACCCAACCGAACCGACTCCGGCGCGCCCGCAGGTCCCACCCCCACACCAGGACGCACCACCACAACCGGCCACTAGCACGCCGCCCCCGGCGAATCGATCGAAGCGCAAGTGGTTGATCGCGGCGGTCGTAGTCCTACTTGTCGCAGCCGTGGGTATCACTGTGGTGCTGACTAAAGTCTTGTCCCCCAAGGCAACCGCGGAGTTGGTGCTCACCGGGGCTACCGATCCCGGTGCGAACCCCTTCATGCCTCCCGCGGCTTCGTCGCCGCCGACCGATACTCAACCGCCGCCCACCTTGCAACCACACGGCACCGGCACGCCCGTGGCCACCCAGCCGGTGCCCGGTGACCGCGACGGCCTGTACGGCGGCACGCTCAACAATTCCGAATGCGACCGCGACAAGATGATCAATTTCCTGAGCAGCCATCCCGCTCAGGCCGGGGCTTTCATCGACGCCCTCAACACTGACCCCACCCTGTTTTGGAACGGCGGACACACATTGACCGCTGCCGATATCCCGACCTATCTGCGTGAACTGACCCCCACTGTGTTGCGGCTGGACACTCGGGTCACCAACCACGGGTTCGACGGAACGCACCCCACCACGCTGCAATCGGTCTTCCAAACGGGTACCGCGGTGTTTGTCGATGCCCACGGGGTGCCGCGTGCTCGTTGCTACTGCGGCAACCCCCTCACCGCGCCGACCGCGTTGACAGGCGAACCGCAACCCGTCGGCACACCCTGGTCCGGCTACAATCCCGAAGCGTTAGCCGCGGTCCATCCGAGCGCTGCGGCCATCACCGTCTTTGTCCTGGTCGATGTCGTCACTGGGCACCCCTTCAACCGGCCCGCCGGAACCACCGGCACCAACGACACCCCCCACACCCAGCCCATCGCATCACCCGAACCTGCACCCACCACGACCACGACCACGACCGGACAAGTGCCCCAACTGGATATCGACGGCACCTACCTGTGGCACCAAACCAGCGCCGACAATCCGTCATGCACCGGTCGTCACAATGACACCACCATCACCATTACCCATCAAGGCAACACGCTGACCTGGGTCGGTGAATCTGGCTACGTAGAAACCGGCACCCTGAACGCCGACGAATCGTTCTCGGTCAGCGGCGGCGGCAGCACGGTACGGGGTGTCTTCGCCACCGAAGGCGGCCGCACGGTCATCCGCGACGGCGTAGTTGACGATTACTGCCGCGCTCACTTCGTGGCCACCAAGCAGTGAACGACAACCCAAGATCGCACCCATCTTGCACTCTTCGAGATGGCCGGGCAAACGCGATGTTCAAACTGCCAGCGGGATGTGCACGCACCAGCCGCTGAGGCTGGCATCTCACCTCGCCGACGAGACGCCTTGTTTCCCTTAGCCTCTGGAAGCCAGAGTCTCATAACAGACGACTTACGAGAGTCTCGGAACATCGTCCCGAAGCACCCAGAGGCGAATGACGGGTGTCAACGCGACGGGCGTGTTCGCTTACAGCTTCTCCGGTAGAACCACGAGCCCGTTGTGGGTGTTGCATGACAGAAGCCCTGAACGCGATCATTATTCAGCCGTGACGATAACGTGGCGCAAGCCGCGAGCCAGGCGAGCGAAACGGTCACGTCAGTCGCTAGCCTTGGCTTATCGTGTCGCTGAACGCAATTGCCGGGAGGCTGATGTGCAAGGGACACACTTGTCGACATCGCAGTTGCAGACGATCCTGGAGGGAGCTACCGGGCTTTCGGGAGAAATCCATAAGGGCGGCGGAGTGATTTCCCCGCGTGGAAAGCCCTTGTTGCCCGCAGCTTGCATCAAGTTCCCAGAAGACCAGGTGTTTGCTGTCGACCGGGTCAATATGGAGGTTGACGGCGGGAATATCTACCTGGGTATGTGGCCCGCAGAGGTCCAGACCCAGTACACGCGGTTCTATTCGGATCCGAAGAAGGTCGAGGCCGTCATCGCCCTCGCCGACAGCGAGGGCTGGAAGGTCAATTCAAACTTCCATATCGCGTACTGGCATGCCCAACCAGCACATCGGTGGTATCCGCACCTGCGTGAGCCAGGGTACGTACGTCAATGGATTGTCGACTTTCGTCGTGGTCGCGCGAGAGCGCGAAGCCGTCAGGAGGTCGAGGACCCGAGCTTTCGTCGGTGGCTCGTGGAACGTGGCTACGCCACCGAGAGTGAACTGCCGACCCTCGATGATTGGCTGAACAATCATCCCACTGTCGAACAGTTCTTCATCCGCCCGGGTGTCCAGGTCCTGAGAACCTGGCCCCTGACCGACACGGTCGCCCCCGATCGGAGGAGTGAGTTCGTCGCCGAAGTCCGTGAGGCGATTGATCGAGTCTTGTCCGCCCTCGGTGAGCCAAGACTCTCGGTCCTTCAGCCGCATACCAAAGTCAAGAAGGCGCAGGCCAAACTGGATGAGCCGCCGAAGGTGTGCCCGACTTGCTACATGGTGGTGCCGGTGACCGGCATATGCGATAACTGCGCGTAGGCGAACGGGCTGGTTAGGCAGTTACGGCACACGGGTATCTCGCGTCGTCTCCATCGGGGCGTCTCGAAATAGACGAGATAGGAGAGCCTCGAATGTTCGTTTCGGTTGGCAGCGTTGACGTGGGCTTGTGTGACATCCTGTGCAGGTGTCCCCAGGGCACCCGCCTTCGGGCGTAGTGACGTTTTTGTTCACCGATATTGAGGGTTCGACCCGTCGGTGGGAGACCGACGCGGACGCGATGCGGATCGCCCTCGCGGACCATGACGACGTGTTGTGCAAAGCGATCGAGGCGTATGACGGGTTCTTGTTCAACCACATGGGCGACGGTTTCGTGGCGGCCTTCGCGTCGCCGATGTCCGCCGTGAACGCCGCGATCGACGCGCAACGGGACTTGCAGTTGCCGGTGCGAATGGGATTGGCAACCGGCGAGGCCGAGCTGCGAGACGGGGACTACTTCGGAACGGTGCTCAATCGAGCCGCACGAGTGATGGCCGCTGGACATGGTGGTCAGATCCTGCTGGCCGAGTCGACAGCGGGTCTGCTGAGCGGAATGGATCTGTTGGATCTGGGGCCGCGACGGTTGCGGGATCTGCCGACCCCGGTCGGGGTGTTCCAGGTACGGGCAGCAGGGTTACGCACGGAGTTCCCGGCCCTGCGGGCGCTGGACACAAACTCGGGAAACTTGCGGCGTGCGGCGACCAGCTTCATCGGGCGTGAGTCTGAGGTCGCCGAGGTCGAAGCGGCGCTGCGAGCGCACCGATTGGTGACGTTGACCGGGGTGGGCGGGGTCGGCAAGACCCGTCTGGCAACCGAAGTCGCCTCGCGGCTGGTCGATGGATTCCCGGATGGTGTCTGGTTTTTCGAAATGGCTGCGGTTACTGATCCGGCGGCGGTGCCCGACGCGGTGGCAGCGGTGTTGGGCATTACTCAACAACCCGGCAAGACCGTCAGCGAGTCGGTGGCCGCCGCGTTGGAGGGCCGGTCGCGGCTGCTGGTGTTCGACAACTGCGAACACGTCCTGGATGCCGCCGCCGACATGATGGAGGCGATCTTCGCCCACTCGGCGACGGTGAGAATCCTGGCCACCAGCCGAGAAGGCGTGCGGGTGGCTGACGAACAGCTTTGGCCGGTGCCGTCACTGGATGTGCTCAGCGGTGTCGACTCGGCCGCCGCGACCCTGTTCCTGCAGCGTGCTGCGGCTGTCGCGCCCGGTATCTCGCTAACAGGAGCTGAGGCGGGCGCGGTGGTGGAGATCTGCGGTCGCCTGGACGGGATCCCGTTGGCGATCGAGCTGGCCGCCTCTCGCATGCAGTCGATGACGGTCAGCGAGTTACGGGATCGGCTCGATGACCGGTTCCGGCTGCTGGTTGGGTCGCGGCGGGGGCTGGCGCGCCACCAAACACTGCGTCATGCGGTGGGGTGGTCCCATGACCTGCTCGACGACACCGAAAAGACGCTGCTGGCAAGGTGTTCGGTGTTCGCCGGAGGGTTCGATCTCGCCGCCGCGTGCGTAGTGGGTGGCTGCGGCGACGACTTGGACACCCTGGACGTGCTCGATGCGCTGGTGCGCAAGTCCCTTCTGGTCGCCGACCGATCATCGGGGCGGACCCGGTTCTCGATGCTGGAGACCATCCGCCAGTTCGCCGAAGAACAACTTGTGGCCAGTGGTTCCGCCGATGAGGTCCGGGCAGCGCACGCCCGCCACTTCGCCGAACGCGAAGGCGAAGTCCTCGCCCTGTGGGATAGCCCCCGACAACGGGAGGCCTACACCTGGTTCAGCACCGAGCTTCCGAACCTGCGTGCCGCGTTCCGATGGGCCGCCGACCACGGCGACCTGGACGCTGCCGCTGCCATCGCCGTCTACGCGGCGTTCCTCGGTTCGTGGGTCGAACAGCACGAACCCATCGCGTGGGTCGAGGAGCTCATCGAGCCCGCACGCGCTGTCGACCATCGGCGGCTGGCGCAGCTCTACGTGATGGCCTCCCAGTGCTATACGGCCGGACGGATCGAGGACTTCATCGGCTACAGCGACGCTGCCCAGGCAGCTATCGATAGCGGACGTTTCGACGAGGTTCCATACGGATTTGAAGCCTGGGTCGGCGGTGGGTACATGACGGCAGGTCAGCCCGAGCGGTGCGTCGAGTTGTGCCGCAACACGATCGCACGAGGTCCGGGCCCTCATCTATCTGCCCGGACATGTTTGGTTCTGGGGCTGACATTCGTCGGCTCCGATGAGGAGGCGATGGCGGCCTGCGACGGCCTGCTCGCCGCCGCCGACGCCACCCACAGTCCCCAGGTGGTCTGCTGGGCGCTCTTCGCGTACGGCTGGGCCTACCGCAACGCCGATCCCGCCGCCGCGTACGACGTCCACCGCCAGGGCCTGAAAGTCGCTCAGGACAGCGGTAACCGTTGGGCCGAGTCGAACATCGCGGTCAGCCTGGCGGGGCTGGCGGCCAGCCAGGGCGACTCCGTGGGCGTCCTCGATTACCTCACCCTGGCGATCCGGCACTATTACGACTCCGGCAGCTTCTCATCAATGCACAGCCCGCTCGCAATCCTCGCCGCCTGGCTTGACCGGCATGGGTACCACGAACCGGCCGCCATCATCAGCGGTTTCGCCGTCAACCCTCTCGCCCGTGCGGCCTTCCCCGAGGTAAACGAAGCAGTCTCACACCTGCGCGAAATTCTCGGCGACCAGGCCTACGAATCGCTCGCCCGCAAGGGTGAGACGATGACCACCGCCGCCATGGCTACGTACGCCTACGACCAGATCGACCAGGCCCGAACAGAACTGAACACTGTCTCGGAATAGACGACATATGAGAGTCTCAATACTTCGTGTCAGAGATACCACGGCGATATGGCGGACATCGTTGACCAGCGGTGACACGATACTGACGTGGACCCCAACGGGGATGGTGGCGCTGGACTGACGGCAGTGGCGCGGTCGTGTGGGTCGTGCGGCACCGAATTGCCACCAAACTCCAAGTTCTGTAGTGAGTGCGGTACACCCGTCACACAGGCCGCCCGATCGGCTGAGTACAAGCAAGTAACGGTGTTATTCGCCGACGTGGTGCACTCGATGGACATCGCCGCCAGTGTCGGCGCGGAGCGGCTGCGCGAGATCATGACCGAGTTGGTCGAGCGTTTTGCGGCGGCGGTGAAGCGCTACGGCGGGACCGTGGACAAGTTCACGGGCGACGGGATCATGGCCGTGTTCGGCGCGCCGGTGGCGTTGGAGGACCACGCCGTTCGTGCCTGTCTAGCGGCGTTAAGGATCCAGGAGGAGACGAAGCGGCTTGCCGTCGATGTGCGAGAGCGCGACGGTGTGGAGCTGCAGTTGCGCGTCGGCCTGAACTCCGGTCAAGTGATCGCCGGTGAGATCGGTTCGGGGCCTTTCGGTTACACCGCCATCGGTGAGCAGGTCGGGACGGCTCAGCGGATGGAGTCGGTCGCTGCGCCGGGTGGGGTGATGCTCAGCGCGTCCACCGCACGACTGGTTGAGGGCGCAGCGGCTCTGACCGACCCTGAGCTGGTTCGGATCAAGGGTGCCGACGAGCCGGTGCCTGCCCGTCGACTGTTGAGCATGGGGGAACAACCTGCTGTCGGACGTGCTGAGTCGAATCTGGTCGGTCGGCGCTGGGAGATGTCCGCCGTTGAAGGCTTGCTGGGGCGCGCCATCGACGGCCACGGCGCTGTGGTCGGCGTGGTGGGATCACCGGGCATCGGCAAGAGCCGTCTAGTGCGCGAGGTTGCGGCGATGGCGCATCGACGGGGCGTGGAGGTGTTCACCGCCTTCTGCGAGTCGCATACCAGTCAGGTCCCCTTCCATGCCGTCTTGCGCCTGCTGCGCGCGGCCACGGGTGTCGAGGGTCTAGAGGGGCAGACCGCCCGCGATCGAGTGCGCGACCGGGTCCCCGACGCGGACCCCGAGGATTTGGTGCTCTTTGAAGACATGCTGGGCATCGCCGACCCGAATGCTCCCTTACCGGCGATTGATCCCGATGCGCGTCGAAGACGGTTGACCGCGCTGGTGAATGCCGCGTCGTTGGCCCGAGAAGCCCCGACAGTCTATGTCGTTGAGGACGCCCATTGGATCGATGAGGTCAGTGAGTCGATGCTGGCCGACATCTTCACCGTGATCGCGCAGACGCCCTTGCTGGTGCTGGTCACGTACCGCCCCGACTATGAGGGTGCGCTGGTGCGGGTGCACGGGACACGGCCGATAGCCCTTGGGCCACTGAGTGAAACGGAGACGGCAGCACTGGTTTCAGAGTTGCTCGGGGCCGACCCATCTGTTGGTGCACTGGGCCAGACAATCGCCGACAGGGCTGCCGGTAATCCGTTTTTCGCCGAGGAAATCGTGCGCGAACTCGCCGAGCGCGGCGTGCTGCGCGGGGAGTCGGGCGCATACATCTCGACGGCAGACGTCGCTGAGGTGAGCGTGCCTGCGACGCTGCAGGCCACCATCGCCGCGCGCATCGATCGGCTCGACCCGAAAGCCAAACGCACGTTGAGCACGGCGGCGGTGGTCGGCTCGCGGTTCGGCATCGACCTGCTGACTGTCCTGGGGGTGGAACCGGTGGTCGCTGAGTTGGTGGCGGCCCAGCTCATCGATCAGGTCAGGTTCACCCGACAGCCGGAGTTTGTGTTCCACCATCCGCTGATTCGTGCGGTGGCCTATGAAGCTCAGCTCAAATCCGATCGCGCCCAACTGCACCGGCGGCTGGCCGCCGCCATCGAAGCGCGTGATCCCGGATCAATCGAAGAGAACGCGGCGTTGATCGCCGAGCACCTTGAGGCCGCTGGTGACCTGCAGGCCGCTTTTGAGTGGCACATGCGTGCGGGCACGTGGTCGGCGATGCGCGATATTCTCGCGGCACGACTCCATTGGGAACGCGCTCGGCAGATCGCCGACGCATTGCCCTCCGGCGGCCCGAACCATACTGCGATGCGCATCGCCCCTCGCACCCTTCTGTGTGGCAACAGCTGGCGGATCCACGCCAACATCTCCGCTGACCACTATGAGGTGCTCCGGCAATTGTGTGCTGCCACTGGGGACAAAGTTTCGATGGCGATCGGCACTGCGGGACTGGTGAACGAGCACGTGATGCGGGCCCGGGTACGCGAGGCATCCGCACTGGCCTCCGAGTGCATGGCATTGATCGAGTCGATCGATGATCCGGTCCTAACGGTCGGGCTGTCGTTTCTGACCATCCTCGTCAAGTGCGAGACCGGTGAGATGGCCGACGTACTTCGATGGTCACAACAGGTCATCGACTTGGCCGACGGCGACCCCACCAAAGGCAATATCATCATTGGCTCGCCACTGGCGGTGGCGTTGTCATCACGAGGCCTCGCCCGATGGGCCCAGGGCTGCGACGGATGGCGCGATGACTTCAACCGGGCGCTTGAGATTGGCCGCCGAATCGATCCGATGTCACATGCCTTTGCCGTCAATGTCATATATAGCCCGGCGATACTGTGCGGGTTGCTCCTCGCGGACGACACGGCACTGCGCGAGATCGACGAAGCGCTGCACATCGCCGAGCGATCCGGTGACGACATGACGCTGGGCACTGCGCGAATGGCGATGGGGCTGGCATTGATCCATCGAGAATCCCAAACAGACCGCGAACATGGACTCAAGGTGCTGGCCGAACTTCGCGAGATGTGCTTGCACGAGCTGTTCAACGCATCCGTGCTGGCTGTCATCGATGTGTACGTCGCCACTGAGAACGCCACAAGGGGGGATCGTGATGGTGCCGTGGCGCGGATACGCAAGGGCGTGGACGACTTGTTCCGGTCAGGGCAGTTTGCGTGGTCCGTTCTTACCACTGGTGTTCTGGTGGAAACCCTCCTGGCGCGGAGCGCCGATGATGACATTCACGAAGCCGAGGCCGCGATCGAGAGGATGGCCGCGATCCCGCTCGACAACGAGTACGTGGCTCGCGATATCCTGCTGCTGCGGCTGTACGCCTTGCTGGCGCGCGCTCGCGGAGCCGATGAGGACGTATACCACGATCTCGTTTCTCGCTATCGCGCCATGGCGGAATCGTTTGGCTTCGAAGGGCACATCGCACTTGCGCGCGCGATGTGAGTGAAGCAGGAACAGGAACTCCACGACCCGCACGACGGTTCGTCGCCGCGACGGGTCTTTCGTGCACGCGCAACCGCGAACTCCTCGACGCGCTCGAAGCCGGACGAACCGGCGGTGGTTGAGGACGCGACCTGAGACGCTCGGTCGGCGGACTCAGCGCTTGCGGCTGAGATTGATTAATTCG
The DNA here is from genome assembly GCF_025965855.1 of Mycobacterium sp. Taxonomy (GTDB): domain Bacteria; phylum Actinomycetota; class Actinomycetes; order Mycobacteriales; family Mycobacteriaceae; genus Mycobacterium. The sequence goes on from NZ_JAOPWB010000233.1 coordinate 11,913, forward strand.
CGCTGGGCCCCTGCCGGAATAGTCCCTAAGACCAAGCTCCTTTGCGCCCCTTCGGAGATCGGAGACGGTTCAGTCGTCGTCAGACCCAGAGTGCCCGCCCTTTTTCGGCCAGGCTGGATTGCGCTCTGGCCGCCGACTTTCGACTGCACCCCGCATTGCTACAACGCGCCAAGCCACGACTCGGACCTCTTGAACCACCGGCGGTCGCCTCAGCGCCAATCTAGAAAGGGGGTCTTCGATCAGATAAGCCCCCAGGGCTCGTGTCTCGAAAATGAACTTGAGTTCAACCAGTCAGCGCATCACCGCAGGCCGATGATGATGTGCTGGTGGAGGTTGGGATGGGTGTGGGTCCGGTTGGGTTTGACGTCGAACA
>NZ_JAOPWB010000279.1 GCF_025965855.1 Mycobacterium sp.
TGTCGGGTTATGCCGGCACGTTGCAGGGGCTGGGTGCGGATATCGCCACCGAGCAGCAGGCGTTGTCCAATGCCTGGCAGGGTGATACCGGGATGACGTATCAGGTGTGGCAGGCGCAGTGGAATCAGGCCATGGAATCCTTGGTGCGGGCCTATCAGGCGATGGCCAGCACCCACGAAGCCAACACGCTGGCCATGTACGCTCGCGACACGGCCGAAGCCGCCAAATGGGGCGGCTAACCCCCCCTCGATGACCGCGGAGCCGAACGCCGTCGAGCTGACGGTCGATCAAGCGTGGTATGTCGCGGAAACCATTGGGGCGGGCAGCTTCCCATGGGTACTGGCGATCACCACGCCCTACCGTGACGCCGCGCATCGGACCGCCTTCCTGGAACGTCAGCGGGCCGGGCTGGTCGAAATGGGCTTGGTGTCCGAAGGGGGTGTCGTTAACACCGCGGTCGCGGGCTGGATCAAGGCGGTGTGCTTTCCGGATCGGTGGCTGGACCTGCGCTACGTGGGGAGCGCTGCAGCCACCGGTACCGGGAAGCTGCTGCGGGGCGTGGTCGCCCAGCGCCCCGGGGTCACAGGCAGGACCTCCAAGACCGCTAAAACCATAGTGGCGCTACGCAGCGCTCAACTAATCACGTTCACTGCCATGGAAATCGACGATCCGCGAGCGCTGGTTCCGGTCCTCGGTGTCGGGCTGGCGCAGCGGCCGCCGGCACAGTTCGCCGAGTTCAGCATGCCGATGCGTGTCGGAGCCCGCGCCGACGAGCGCCTGCGGTCCGGGGCTCCGCTGTCTGAAGTCCTTGACTACCTTGGCGTTCCGAAATCGGCGCGACTTGTGGTGGAGTCGGTCTTCAACGGGCCGCGCAACTACGTCGAGATCGTCGCCGGCTGCCGTCGCGACGGGCGTCACGCCACCACGGAGGTCGGGATGAGCGTGGTCGACACGACAGCCGGGCGGGTGTTGGTCAGTCCGTCCCGTGCGTTCGACGGCGAGTGGGTGTCGACGTTTCGCCCCGGGACACCGTTTGCCGTCGCCGTCGCGATCGAACAGCTGACCGCCTTTTTGCCGGACGGCCTATGGTTCCCCGGCCACCGGCTGTCCCGAGATTTCTCCGCCCAACACGCCTAACAGAAACCAGACAGAAAGAGAGCACGATGTCTTACCAACGACCTCAGCACGTTTCGAGGGTCCAATGACGTCCGGCACTGTCATGCCAATCGTCCGGGTCGCCATCCTCGCGGACAGCAGGCTGACGGAAATGGCGCTGCCCACGGAATTGCCGCTGCGGGAAATCCTGCCCTCGGTCAAGCATTTGGTGGCTCCGCCAGCCTCGAACGGTGACTCGGCAGCCGACGCCGGCGCTGCGTCCCAATTGAGTCTGGCTCCCATCGGTGGGGCGCCGTTCAGCCTGGACGCCAGCCTGGACACCGTGGGAGTGGTGGACGGTGACCTGCTCGCGCTGCAACCGGTGCCAATCGGCCCGGCCGCGCCGGGCATCGTCGAGGACATCGCCGACGCCGCCATGATCTTCTCGACTTCCCGGCTGAAGCCTTGGGGCACGGTGCATATCCAGCGCGGCGCGCTGGTCGCGGTGATCGCCGTGGCGTTCCTGGCGACGGGTGTGGGGATCGCCTACCGGGTCGCCACCGGCGCGCTGTCCGCAGTGATCGCGGTCGCGGTGATTGCCGTGCTCACCGCGCTGGCCGGCGTGCTGGTCACCGCGCGCTCCCCCCGCGCGGGAATGGCGCTGTCAATCGCGGCACTGGTCCCCATCGGCGCCGCCCTGGTGTTGGCGGTGCCCGGAAGGTTCGGGCCGGCGCAGTTGATGCTGGCCGCGGCCGGCGTCACCGCGTGGTCGCTCATCGCTCTCATGGTCCCCAGCCCGGAGCGCGAGCGGGTCGTCGGCGTCTTCACTGCGGCCGCAGTGGCCGGGGCCGGGGTACTGGTGGCCGCCGGCGCCGAATTGCTCTGGCAGCTCCCGTTGTTGAGCGTCGGCTGCGGGTTGATCGTCGCGGCGCTGTTGGTCACCGTCGAGGCGGCTCAATTGTCCGCGCTGTGGGCGCGCTTTCCGTTGCCGGTCATCCCGGCGCCCGGCGATCCCACTCCGAGCGCGCCGTCGTTGCGGGTGCTCGAGGACCTGCCGCGGCGGGTGCGGATCGGCGACGCCCACCAGAGCGGGTTCGTTGCCGCCGCGGTTCTGCTCAGTGTCCTGGGATCGGTGGCGATTGCGCTGCGCCCCGACACGTTGAGCGTTTTGGGCTGGTACGTGGTGGCGGCGACGGCGGCCACCTCCGTCCTGCGGGCGCGGGTGTGGGATTCGGCCGGGTGCAAGGCCTGGCTGCTGGCCCAGCCGTTCCTCGTCGCGGGTGTACTGTCGGTGATCTACACCGCCAGCCGGCATTACGCCGCTGCCCTCGGCACGGTGCTGGCGCTCGTGGCACTCGCGTTGGTGTGGGTGGTGGTCGCGCTGAACCCGGGCATCGCGTCGCCGGATAGCTACTCCCTGCCGCTGCGCCGGCTGGTGGGCTTCCTCGCAGCCGGGCTTGATGCTTCGCTGATCCCGGTGATGGCGTATCTAGTCGGCCTGTTCACCTGGATACTGAATCGATGATTCGGACCGGATTAGCCTGCGCTACAACGACTTTGGTCGCTGTAATGTGGGCCTGCCCGCCCGCTGCGGCGATCAGCCCGCCGACGGTCGATCCCGGCGTGCCAACGCCCAGCGGGGCCCCGGGACCCGGCCAGCCGATGGAGCAACGCGGCCCGTGCAGCGCTTCCGGGGTCATTCCCGGAAGCGACCCCAATGTGGTCACACCCAGTCAGGCGACGCTGAATCTGCCTGAGGCGTGGCAATTCTCGCGTGGCGAAGGCCAACTGGTGGCGGTCATCGACACCGGTGTGCGTCCCGGCCCACGCCTGCCCAACGTCGACCCCGGCGGCGATTTCGTGGAGACGACGGACGGCCTGACCGATTGCGACGGGCACGGCACCCTGGTTGCGGGAATCATCGCCGGCCAGCCGGCCCCGGCCGGCGAGGATGGCTTCTCGGGTGTGGCGCCCGCCGCGCGGGTGCTGTCGATCAGGGCAACGTCGGCGAAATTCTCTCCGCGGACGCCGGGCGGCGACCCCCTGCTGGCCCGGGCGTCACTGGACGTCGCGACGATGGCCCGGGCTGTCGTGCACGCGGCCGACCTTGGCGCCCGGGTGATCAACATCTCGGCGGTTACCTGCCTGCCCCCGGACCGCAGTATCGACCAGGCTGCGCTGGGCGCGGCGATCCGGTATGCGGCCGTGGACAAGGACGCGGTGATCGTGGCGGCCGCGGGAAACACCGGGTCGACCGGATCGGTCGCCGGCGGGACGTCGTGCGAGTCGAATCCGCTTACCGACCTAGGCCGCCCGGACGATCCGCGGAACTGGGCCGGCGTCACGTCGGTCTCCATCCCTTCGTGTTGGCAGCCGTATGTGCTCTCGGCGGCGTCGCTGACACCCGACGGGCAGCCGTCGAAGTTCACCATGACCGGGCCGTGGGTCGGCATCGCCGCGCCTGGCGAGAACATCGTTTCGGTGAGCAACCGCGATGGCGGCGGCCTCGGCGGTCTCGCTAATGGCCTGCCCGACGACCACCAGCAACAAGTCGCGCTGAGCGGCACCAGCTACGCGGCCGGCTACGTGTCGGGCGTCGCTACGCTGGTCCGCAGCAAGTATCCCGACCTGACCGCCGCGCAGGTGATCCGCCGCATCGCCGCAACCGCGCACAAGGGTGCTCGCGCGCCCTCCAATGTCGTCGGCTCCGGCAGCGTAGACCCGGTGGCAGCGCTCACCTGGCAGCTCCCCCCCGGCAATGCGCCGGGTGCGCCGGCGGCAAAGCCGGTAACCGTTCCGAACGCACCAGCGCCCAGGGACACCAGACCGCGGACAGTCGCATTGTTAGGGACCGCAGCGCTGGCTGTGGTTGTGGCGGCCTTCGGGGTCTGGGCCGCGATCGCCGCCGCGCGCCGACGAAAGGAAATCACCCCGTGAGCCAGCTCCGCTCGATGCCGATTCCAGGGACCGGCCGAATAACCCTGGCGCTCTTGGCCGTGGTGCCCGCGGTGCTGGCGTACCCTTGGCGAACGACTCGCGACTACTGGGTGCTCGGCATCGCCGCCGCCGTGGTGATCCTGCTGTTCGGCTGGTGGCGCGGACTGCACTTCACCACGATCCTGGGCCGCCGCCTGGCGGTGACGAGGCGCAGCTCTGGATTCGTGCCCGAATCAGCACCCGCCACCAAGACAACGGTGTTGCTACGCCTGGGCCCGCCGGCCGGCGACTTGGATGTCGTGCCGCTGCGGCTGATCGCCGGGTACCTGGACCGCTATGGCATCCGTGCCGACAAGATCCGGATCACCAGCCGCGACAACGCATCCGACGCCGCACGGCGCGAAACCTGGATCGCGATGACGGTATCGGCCGTCGACAACCTGCCGGCGCTGCGCGCGCGCTCGCCCCGGATTCCCTTGCACGAGACCGCCCAGGTCGCCGCGCGCCGACTGGCCGACCAGCTCCGCGAGATGGGCTGGGAAGCCAGCACAGTCGGGCCCGACGACATCCCGCGACTGCTGTCGCCGAGCGCCCGTGAGACGTGGCGCGGAGTACAGCGCGGTGCCTCGGATTACATTGCGGCATACCGGGTCCACGTCGACGGCGAGTTGCCCGACACCCTGGACGCCATCCGGGACCACCGCACCCGGGAGACCTGCACGGCGCTGGAGATCGCCGGCGACCCGGCCCGACCCACCATCGCGGCCGCCTGTGCCTTCCTCACCGAGACGCCCCCTTCGCGCGACTCGCCGTTGGCCGGATTGACCCTGCAAGGCGGCAATCAGCGCCCGGCGCTGACGGCAATGGACCTGCTGTCCACCCAGCGACTCGACGGGCACACCGATGCGCCCGCCGACATGCTGACACGCCTGCACTGGCCCACCCCCGCGGGCGGGGCGCACCGGGCGACCGCTAGAACATGACTTGTCGCAGGAACTGGGTCATCCGGCGCAGATAGTCCAGCTGACTCACGTGCAGCACGTGGCTACCGGGAAACCAGTGCAGCGCACAGCGATTCCAGTGCTCCCACAGCATGACGGCCTGACCCGGCGGAGCCATCCGATCACCGAGGCCGGTGATGATCATCCGGCGGTCCTGCGGCACCAGCGGCCGGTAATTCAGGGGCGAGTGGTATGACAGCCCGGCCTTCAGCTCGTCGCGGCTGATCTTCGACATCCGCAGTCCCAGCCCCATGAGCTTGTTGGCCGGGAACCATTCGTCCAACATCGTCGCCGGCGTGACGACGGGGCAGTTGGGGATCACGGCCTCGAGTCGATCGTCGACCGAAGCCACCAGCGCGGAGGTGTAGCCGCCGAGGGATATGCCGGTCAATGCGATGCGGTCGACGCCGGTGTGCCGCAAGTAGTCGATGATCGACCGGAAGTCGTGCACGGCCTGGGCCATCGCCTCGGCGAATCCGCACAGCCCGCTGGCGAAATAACCGAAACCGCTGAACGGCGAGTACTTTTCGGCCCGTGGGCCGTGGAACGGCAAGGTGTACATCAGGACGTCGTAACCCGAACGGTAATACCACGGCAGCGTGAAGAACCGCCCGTTGGCCAGATACGACGACCCCATGAAGCCGTGTATGACGCACAGCGTGGGGTGCGGTCCGTCGTCGTGGCGCCAGTGCTGCGCGTGCACGACGTTGTTCGACTCCCAAGCGCTCCATCGCGTGCGCATCGCGGGATTGATCGCCCGGAAGCTGCTGGGGAACGAGATGTTGTCGACCGTGCCGTGCGCGATCCACTCCGCGAGCCGATTGGCCGGCCGCGAGGACACCCTGGGCAGCTCGGTGGGCGCCGGAAACGACTTCGCCGCATCATGCTCGGCGCCGAGGTCGGCGTAGAAGCGCAGGCTGTCGCGTTCGCTGCCGGAGCGCACGGAGCTGGCGATCACCGCCGGCGTGACGGTGGTGGTCAGCACCGACGCGACCGCGGTGCGCAGCGCGAGATCGGAGATGGCCGCCGCCTCGACGACCATTCGCTGGCGGGGCGACAACGCGGAGCGCGGTGGCAATCCCGCGGCGCCGGCGGGTACGTCGGCACCGGGAACATCCGGAAGGGGAACCGGGGGAGTGACCGGATCCCGGTCGGGCGGTGTCACAAACGTGATGCTATCGCCCACTCGGTGGGCGCCGCGGCGGCATGCGGTAATACGGTTTATCTGTCAGACCGACCCGTGATGGTGTTGATCAGGAGGACCGACATGTGGGATCCCGACGTCTACCTGGCCTTTGCTGACCATCGCAGCCGCCCGTTCTACGACCTGCTGTCGCGGGTGGGCGCCAAGCAGGCGCGTCGGGTGGTCGACCTCGGCTGCGGCCCGGGCCACCTGACCAAGTACCTGGCCCGGCGCTGGCCCGACGCGGCGATCGAGGCGGTGGACAGCTCGCCGGAGATGGTCGCCGCGGCCAAGGAGCGCGGGATCGGCGCCGTCGTCGGCGACTTGCGCGACTGGAAGCCCAAGCCCGACACCGACGTGGTGGTCTGCAACGCGGCCTTGCACTGGGTGCCCGAGCACACCGATCTGTTGGTGCGGTGGGCCCGCGAGCTGGCGCCGGGCTCGTGGATCGCCGTCCAGATCCCCGGCAACTTCGAAACCCCGTCCCACGCCACGGTGCGTGCGCTGGCCCGCCGTGAGCCATATGCAAAACTCATGCGCGACATACCGTTTCGTGTCGGGGCGGTGGTTCAGCCGCCGATGAACTACGCCAATCTGCTGCTGGACGCGGGATGCAAGGTCGACGTCTGGGAGAGCACCTACCTGCATCAGCTGACCGGTGAGAATCCGGTGCTGGAATGGATCACCGGAACGGCGCTGGTCCCGGTGCGCGAGCGCCTCGACGACGAGGGCTGGGAGCAGTTTCGCCAGGAGCTCATCCCGCTGCTGGACGACGCGTACCCGCCCCGGGCCGACGGCACAACCATTTTCCCGTTCCGCCGGGTGTTCATCGTCGCCGAGGTGGGGGGCGCGCAGCGCTCCGGCGCGTAGCCCCCGAGCTACTCCTCGATGCCGCGGTCGACGGCGATCGCCGAGCGGCTGCTCGGCGTCATGTGATGAATCCGCTGATACGTCTCGGTGTAACGCACGGCGATGCGGACGCCAGCGAACTCCGATGGTATGACGTCGCCGGTGCGCTGGCGCCAATCATGCAGGCGCACAGCCAGATCGGCCGCAATCGCATCGACGCCCGGGTCGTCGCCGGTCAGCAGGTTGTTGGTCTCGGCGGGATCCGTTCGCACGTCGTAGAGTTCGCGCTCCGGACGCGGCCCGGCGACGAACGGCGCGACCGCATGTCCCGACGGGCTGTCCTCGATGTCCAACGGCAGGTCGAGCAGCGGGCGGGCCGCGTAATTCTCGATGTAGCTGTATTCCTTGGTGCGAATCGCGCGAATGGGATCGAACGAATCGTGATAGGTCTTCATGGAGTACACCTGCTCGCGGACGGGTTCGGCCTGCGGGTCCGGCGTGAGCAGCGCGCCCGCGTGTGACACACCGTCGACATCGGCCGGCACGCGGAGACCCAACAGGCCCAGCAGCGTCGGCACCAAATCGACGCCGCTGAACAGTTCGTCGTAAACACGCGGCGCCGCGGCCCGGTTCGTGGGGGGACGGACGATCATTCCGATGCCGGTCCCGGCGTCGTACAGCGTGGATTTCGCGCGCGGAAACGCGGCGCCGTGGTCGGTGAAGAACACCACCCAGGTGTTGGCGTCCAGGCCCGTCTCGGTCAGCGTGTCCAGCAGCCGGCCGACGGCGGCGTCGGCGGTGGCGATCGCGCCGTAGAAGCCGGCGACGTCGCAGCGGACCTCGGGGGTGTCGGGCAGGTAGTCGGGGGGGTCGACCTCCGCGGCGTCGGCCGGCTCGTAGCGGTCCCGCGGGTAGGGCCGGTGGGTTTCGAAGAACCCGGCGGTCAGCAGGAACGGTTGGCCCGCGAGGTTTTCGGCGCTGTCTTGCAGCCACTCCTGCGCCCGGTCCACCACGTACTCGCAGTAGGAGTTGGACACGTCAAACTCGTCGAAGCCGAGCCGTTTCGGGTAGGACGTCTCGTGTTGCATACCGAAAAGGGCGGAGTACCAACCGGCTTCGGACAACATCTGCGGGAGGGTCCGGACGCCGCTGCGGTATTCCCAGCCGTGGTGGGCCAGGCCGAGGAGCCCGTTGCTTTGCGGGTAACGGCCGGTGAACAGCGATCCGCGCGACGGCGAGCACAGCGGCGCGGTGGCATGGGCCCGGGTGAAGAGGATGCCCTCGGCGGCGAGCCGGTCCAGTCGCGGGCTGGACACATCCGGGTGACCGTAGGCGCCGAGATATCGCCCCAGGTCGTGCCAGTGCACGATCAGCACGTTCTCTTTAGCCTCTTCGGCGCCTTGAGCGTCTTTGCCCGTCATACCCTCACCTCGACCGGCGACGATACAGCAGGGCGCTTGCGTTCACCGAGCGTTACGCTGGGCGCGATTCCCATCCGTTCTCTGAGACGAACTCCGGCAGTGGCCGCCCGTAGGCCCACCCGTCAAGCTCCAGCGCCGGCCGGTCCGGAAACTCGGGCACCGGGCCCAGACACAGGATGGCCACCGGCTCGGCGTCGGCGGGCATCGCCAGCAGGTCCGCCAGCCGTCGCGGTTCGAACAGGGAAACCCAGCCCAGGCCAAGGCCTTCGGCGCGCGCCGCCAGCCACAGGTTCTGGATCGCGCAGGACACCGACGCGAGATCCATCCGCGGCAGCGTCCGGCGGCCGAACACGTGCTTGTCGCGATCGTCGCATAGCGCCACCACGAAGAGTTCGGCGCACTCGAGGATGCCCTCGACCTTCAGCGCCAAGAACTCCTCCGCCCGCTGGCCGAGCGCCGCGGCGGTGAGCGGGCGTTCCTCTTCGACGAGGGCGTGAATGCGTCGCCGCAGCGAGTTGTCGGTGATCCGGATGAAACGCCACGGCTGCATCAGGCCGACGCTGGGCGCGGCGTGCGCGGCCTGCAACAACCGGGCCAGCACCTCCTCGCTCACCACCCCGCCCGGCGAGAACCGGCGCATGTCGCGCCGCTCGGAGATCACCCGATACACGGCGCGCCGCTCCTCGGGGCTGAACGCCTGATCGGTCACGCCAGCCATCGTAAGGAAAACCGCGTTAGCGTGAACGATGTCTTTTGGCCACGTCCCCTTGAAGGGAGTGCTCGATGAAGCTATCCGACGTGCTGGACCAGCTGCCCGCCGACGGCGCCGCCGGGCGCGTCTACGGCGAGCCCTACGAGACCGCCGACGGCGCCACCGTGATCCCCGTTGCCAAGCCGCCCGGCGTTTTCGTCGTGCACCAGGGCAAGGCTTGCTGGGTGCCCGCCGTCGACGGCAACCGGATCGCGCTGATCGGGGTGATCACCGGCCTGCTGGCGGCGGTGATCGCCAGCCTGGCGGTGCTGCGGCAGCCGCCCTGGCCGAAGATGACGTTCACGGACTATAGGTGACGCCGACGGCGCGGAAGACGTATTCCGGCGGCATGTCGAAGGCCAGTGAGCGGCGCGGCAGCCCGGCGAGCACGTCGGCCGCGATCGCCGCCTTGTAGTGCAGCGACAGTTCGCCGCTGAACTTCTTGTCAACCTCGCTGACGTCGACATCGACCTGCACGCCGGTTGACGAAATCTCGACCTTGGCCGCGCCGGTCTGCGGCGCGTCCCAGCGCGCGTTGACGGTCGGCCCGGCCAGCTTGGGCAGCATGGACAGCGTCGCGAGCACCCGCTCCGAGGTGAAGACCAGCGAGCCGGCATAACTGGCGACGCTGTGCGGCAACCGCACGCCGGGGATGGTGCCGCTGAATCGCCGGGTCACCGCGACGTAGTCGGCAAGATAGATGAGGCCCTCCGCCTCGACCTGAGCGTGCAGATCGGCGGGTAACTTGCCGATGCCGAACAATCTGCGGACGAAGACCGCCATGACGCCAGTATGACCGCACTGGTATCGGTTAAATCATGACCCGCCCCCGGACCGCCCCGGCCGTTTGCGTTGCGTCGGCCGCCGTCCTGGTCTATGCCGTGATGTGGGTGGGCTACTGCCAGCACTGGAGCTGGCTGCATCGCGCCGATTGGTCATTGCTCAACACCGCGCACGACATCGCGGTCAAGCACCCGGTGTGGGTGCGTTTTTGGGACGTCGTGTCGTTTTCGCTGGGGCCGGTTCCGTTGCGGGTGTTGGGCGTCGCCGCCACGGTCGCGGCGCTGGTGAAGCGCGACGTGCGGACGGCGCTGGTGCTGTTGGCCTGCGCGCCGCTCGGCGGGCTGGTGACATTGGCTGCCAAGGGCCTGGTGAACCGCCCGCGACCATCGACCATGCTGGTGGCGGCCCCGTCGTCGTCGTTTCCCTCGGGGCACGCGCTCGAGGCGACGTCGGCGTTCCTCGCCCTACTGGTCTTCCTGCTGCCGATGCTGAGCCGCGCCATGGGCCGCGTCGCGATGGGGCTGACGGCGCTGAGCCTGCTGTTGGTGGGGATCTCCAGGGTCGCGTTGAACGTGCACTACCCATCCGATGTGCTGGCCGGCTGGTCGCTGGGATACCTCTATTTCCTCCTGTGCCTGTTGGTGTTTCGGCCCTGGCCGGGCGCGCCGGCCAACCCCGCGCCGGGGGTCACGACGCAGTTACCCAACCGGGTCTAAAGCTTTACTTGACCCCGGCGTTCGCGTCGCCGGACGATTGAATCCATGCGCCGACTGCTCGTTTCGCTGTGCGCCGCGGCGTTCCTGATCGTCGCGTCCCTGGTGCTGGCACCGCTAAGCACCGCGGCCACGCCCTGGTTCGCGAACTCCGTCGGCAATGCCGCGCAGGTGGTTTCGGTCGTCAGCACCGGCGGTTCCAACGCGAAAATGGATATCTACCAACGCGCCACCGGCGGTTGGCAGGCGCTGGTGACCGGCATTCCCACCCACGTCGGTTCGGCGGGAATGGCGCCCCAGGCCCGCAGCGGGGTCCCGGCAACCCCGATGGGCGTGTACACCCTCGACTCTGCCTTCGGCACGGCACCCAATCCCGGTGGGGGACTTCCGTATACGCAAGTCGGGCCCGACCATTGGTGGAGCGGGGACGACCATAGCCCCACCTTCAACAGCATGCAGGTCTGCCAGAAGGCGCAGTGCCCGTTCAGCACCGCCGCGAGCGAAAACCTGCAGATCCCGCAGTACAAGCACGCGATCGTGATGGGCGTCAACAAGAACAAGACTCCGGGTGGCGGTTCCGCGTTCTTCTTTCACACCACCGACGGCGCGCCGACCGAGGGCTGCGTGGCGATCGACGACGCCACGCTGGTGCAGATCATCCGCTGGCTGCGGCCGGGCGCGGTGATCGCGATTACCAAGTAGCCCTCGACCTCGAGTGTGAACGGTGCGACGCGATCTCGGCGTGTCGCGTCGCAAAATTCGCAGTCGCGGCACTTGGGCGGGCGGGGCGATCACGCCAGCGCGCGACCGGGCTTGATCTTGAAGTCCATGCCCGCCAACGACATTGTGGCGTCGTAGGTCCTGTCGTAGCCGGTTCCGCTGATCTTCCAGCCGGCGTCGGTGCGCCGGTAGGTGTCGCGGTAGAAGGCGGCGCCGATCAGCATGAAGTTGAACTCGGCGACGATGACCCGGTCTTGCAGATACCAGCTGCCCGTAGCGGTGTCGCCGGTCACGGTGATGTCCGGATGCGTTACCCGGTGCTCGGTGATGACGTTCGGGCCGAGCGACGTACGCATGTACTCGACCAGGTCCGCGCGGTTGGTGAAGTGCAGCTCGTTGCCGATCGACGGGCCGTAGTCGGCCTGGATGTCCTCGGCCAGCGTGTCGGCGAAGCCGTCCCAGTGCTTGGTGTCCAGCGCGCGCAGGTAGCGGTATTTCACCTGCTTGATGGCTTCGATGTCGGCGAAGTCTTGAGGAGTCATCACGTCATTGCAGCACACGGTGATAGGCCGGCTGCGGTCGCATCGGCCGGCTGACGTCGCGAGACTTACACCATGGTCACGTTCTCCGGCGCGTCGTGTGCGTGGTGGCAGTGTCGCGGATCCCCGACCGTCACTGCAGCACACGGGTGACCATGTCGATCAGGGCGCGCCGTTCCGGGCTCCAATCGATGGCTGTCCCGGTGATCATCTGCGCCAGCACCACACCCCGCAGGGCGGCCCAAATCACTTCGGCCACACCGGCATTGGCCGGGTTCTCGGTGATCAGCCGGCCGAGCTGGCCGATCGCGGCGTTCATTTCCAGCAGGTGGCGCCGCGAGGACGCCCCCGGCCCGCCCCGGGTGGCCCGCAGGATTTCGAAGGCGGCCATCGACGTCGGGCTGCTGTAACAGCTCCACGCGGTGTCGACGACGACCTCGATGCGCTCGCGCAACGGAAGCTCGCTCACGTCGGCCGACGACAGGCTGTCGACCAGCCTGGCCACGCCGTCGTCGACGACAGCCGTCAACAGGCCGTTGCGGTCTCCGAAGTGATACTGGATGACCCCCCACGTCACGCCCGCGCGTTCGGCCACGTGCTTGGCGGTCGCGGCGGCGAACCCTTCCTCCATGATGCAGCGCACCGTCTCGTCGATGATCTTCGTGCGCGTGTCATCGCCGCGCTTGCGCGGTGCGCTGGTGCGCCTGGTGGGAGCGATGGACATTGTTGACTTTATAACATAGTCGCATCTATTTTTGGGGGGTGACCCGATCCCGGTACGCGCGGCTGTCCCGCCAGGAGCTGTCCGTCCTGGTTCCCGAACTGCTTTTGATCGGTCACATGATC
>NZ_JAOPWB010000270.1 GCF_025965855.1 Mycobacterium sp.
GCCCAGTGTGAGTAGAACCCGCGCTGCGGAGTCTCGGCGCTCTTGTCCCGGTTGATGATTCCAGTCGTGACGTCGACATCGCTTTCTATGCCGCGGGCCAGCATCAGCCACTCGGGCAGTTCGGCGGCGAGGCCGGCCTGGTTGCGCATGCCGATCTCTCCATCGTCGGCGATCAAGAATCCCGCCGGACCCATCGCCCCCTCGGAACGACGCAGTGTGCGCTCGTTCAACGCATCGTGACCGGGTATCAATACCGCGGTGGTGTAGGCGATGGTGCGGTCGGGTGCCTGCGGCTCGACGAACATGACGTTCATCTCGGCCAGGAAAAGGTTGGGCCAGATCAAGGTGTGTGGTGGGCCCACCACAAGTGCGTCATGCGCCTGCTCGGGACCGTACGCACCCTCTAGTGCGTCGACATAGTCGGCGAGCTTGGCCCGCGGGATCCGGCCGTACCAGACGAATTCCTCATCGAGTTTCCGGTATTCGTCGCTGTAGTCGATCTCCGAATGGCCGTTGCCGAGGTCGCGAACCAGCACGTCGACCTTGGTCGGGACGTGCGACACCTTGGCGGGCTTGATCGCCTCGTACACCGAGGCATGCGTGAACAGCGCGTGGTAGCCGTCGACGTTGTTTTCCACCACCATCTTCCAGTTGGCGTGGTGCAAGTGCTTCATCCAGTTGGCCCGCAGGTCGATCTTGCGGGTGGGGGACAGGTTCAGCAGGCGGTCGATGGCGCGCGTTGACTTGCCAAGATGCTCGCGTAACGAGATGCCCTCTGGCGCCAGTGACGCGAAGACGAATCCGCCGTAGCTGTCCACCCGGGGCGCCTGGGCAAGGCCAAGTTCGGAGCGCACCTTGTTGAACGCCTCGCCGTATCCTTCACGCATCGGAACACCCTGCAGCGCACCGGTGTTGCTGAACGTCCATCCGTGATACGGGCACCGGAACGAGTTGGCGTTGCCCTTCTCGGCGTTGCACAGCTTGTTGGCACGGTGGGTGCAGCGGTTGAGCACCACGCGAACCACGCCATCCTTACCGCGCACAACGACGACCGGGTCGTGGCCGATCGTCCGGGTGAGATAGTCACCCGGCTCGCTGACCTCGCTCTCGTGGGCGACGTAGACCCATCCGGTCTTGAAGATTGTGTCCATTTCGCGGCGGAAGATCTCGGCGGACGTATACACCGTTCCGTGCACGCGGTCGCTGCGTACGACGGTCCCGACGTCGAAGTCTTCCGTCGCAGGGGCGGATTCAAGGGTCGTCACTGGTCCTCCAGGATGTCGATGGCCGGGATGGCGACTTCGCCGAGGCGGCGGAAACCGATGCGCACCGCTGTGCCGATGGGCGGGGCGGTGTCCGCGGGTTGCACGGTGGTCATGACGATCCGGTGTCCGCTCGTCAGCTCGACGTCGACGATGGGGTAGGGCGCCAGACCGTGCACCAGGCCGGGCTCGCGCCGGTGCATGAGCGTCGCAGCGTGTACGGTTCCGCGCGGATCGACTGTGCACCAAGCGCGTTCGGCGTTCCCGCAGTCGTCGCAGACTTCTTGGTCGAGCTCGAGTGGCAGGGCGCACGCCGCGCAGAACGGCATCGCCAGCTCGTTGCGTGAGGCCGCCCGGTACAGCGGCGCCAACATGTCGTCGTCGGCGGTGGGTGCCAGCGCGCTGTCCAGCAGCCAGTCCTCGACCGCGGTGGCGGTCATGCGGCGCGCTCCAGCACCAGCGCGGCGTGGTGGTCCAACCGGCCGCCGATACCGCCGACGAGCGCCACCGCGGCCCCGGGAACCTGACGTTGCCCGCCGGTGCCGCGCAGCTGAATCATCGCCTCTGCCAACGGCGTCATGCCCTGCAGGTAGAAACCGGACAGCTGGCCACCGCCGGTGTTGGTCGGCAGCGTGCCGCCCGGCCCGGTGTGGCCGTCGCGCACGAATGCACCCGCGGGAACGTCACCGGTGAGCCGGTATTCGTCGAGCAGCGCCAGGGTAACGATCGAGAACGGGTCGTACAGTTCGGCGACGTGCAGGTCCGATCGGACCATGCCGGCCTGTTCGAGCGCGTCCTGCACCGCGCGCCCACCGCCGCCGAACCACGACTCGGCTCCCGCGCGACGGCGCCGCACCGGATGCTCGCGCCCGGTGCCGCGAACCCGCAATCGGGTGCCGCCGACCGAGGGCCGCCCGGTGAGCACGACCGCGACCGCGCCGTTCACCGGTCGAGCGCAGTCCAGCAGCCGAAGCGGTTCGGCGATCATCGGGGAAGAGTCATAGTCGGCGTCATCGAGCGGCTCTCGGTTGACCGCGTCGGGATTGCCGCGCGCCCAACCCCTCGCCGTGGTGGCCACGGAGCGCAGCGCGTCGGTACCGGTGCCGGTGACGTGCAACCAGCGCTGGGTCAGCAGCGCATACGTCGGCACCGAGCCAAGCAGCCCCGAGGCCCGCTCCAGCCCGCGCACCCCGACGTTGCCGCCGCTGCGCGCGTAGGTCGAGCCTGCGCCCTGGCCGGCTGTCAGCGGCGCGTCGGCGAATACGCACAGTACAGTCGCCGCCTCACCGGTGACGATCGCGTGGCGTGCGCGCTGGATCATGGCGATGGTCGTGGCGCCCTTGATCTCGACGTGCTCCAAAAGGCGCAGATCCGAGAAGCCGGCCGCGGCGGCGAAGCCGACGCCCAGCCGTTCCGGCCGGACGCCCTGCGACGAGCCGACCAGGATGGCGTCGATGTCAGCACGCTCGAGTCCCGCATCGGCCAGCGCGGCGCCGCTCGCCTTGACGGCCAATTCAAGCGGCGTCGCGCCCGGCCGCAGCGACATCGCGGTCATGCCCAGACCGATCAGGTCGGCGCCGGCGGTGCTCATGGTCGCTCCGTTGTCCGGCGTTCGCCGCGGTAATTACCCACCCTCACCCACTCCTCGCGGTCTTCGGGGGTGGCCAAGGTGAAGCTGGCCAGCTCCAACGGACACAAGAAGACCTGCTCGCCGCCCTCAAGGTCCTCGACGAGCAGGCGGGGGCCGTTGCCGTTGACGTCCAGCGACAACCGCACGGCCGCAAACTCGTTGACCAGTTCGGCGAGGACGCGGCGTCCGGCCGGAGTGTTCACCTGCCCAGTATTACCGCATACAAGTGTCAGAATCAATGGAAGGAGAGGGAAAGGCCGCTGCCGTATCGCACGTAGGCCGAGTGGTGTGAGCCGTTCTCCACATGGGAACATGAGGCTTGTGCGACGATGGGAAACGCGCAAGGCGACATCAGTACTAGATGACAGCTGTGTCAGATATGAAGATGCGAGAAGGTGAGATGAGCCAAGCACAAGCACCGGCTACCGAGGCTGTCGGGCCAGTGGGTGTCACCCAGTTGGACACGGAGAATTACCGCAGCATCTGGATGTATCTGAAGGAGCTCGAGTTCCGGCAGGGGTTCGTCGACATCGGAGTCAATGGAGTGCCCGTCCGTACCCGTTATGCCGAGGCGGGCGGGCCGGACAAGCCGCACGCCATCCTGCTGCACGGCACCGGCGGTCACTGGGAGACGTTCGCGCCCAACCTCGCCGCACTGTCGCAGCACTTCCATTGCGTGGCGATCGACATGGTCGGCAACGGGTTCTCCGACAAGCCGGACTACGACTACGAGATCGCGGTTTACGTCGAACATGTGCTGGGGGTGATGGACCACTTCGGCATGGCGTCAGCCAACTTCATCGCCATGTCGCTGGGGGCGTTCGTCGCGTCGGCGATGTCCGTCGGTCACCCCGACCGGGTAGCCAAGGTGATCCTGATGTCGCCGGCCGGACGGGAGGCGTCGGCGTCGAACATGGCGCGCATTCGCGCCGAACGAACCAAGGCGGTCAACGAGCCGACGTGGGAATCGTTGCACGCCGTATTCGCTCACCTGATCGCCGACGAAGCCAATCGCCTGCCCGATCTCATCGGCCTACGCCAGGCCGTCTATCGGCGCGAGGACACCCGAAACACCATCGACCGGCTGCTGATCCTGCAGGACGAGAAGGTGCGCCACCGCAACCTGATTCCCGACGACAAGTGGCGCGGCATCGAGGCGCCGGTGATGATTGTGGCCTCGGGCAAGGATCACGGTGTGTATCAAGACACCGCGCGCACCATCGCCGACCTGATCCCGAACTCGGAGGTGTTCGAGATGCCCTCGGTGCGGCACTGGCCGCATTTCGAGGATCCCGAGGCTTTCAACGCCGCAGCGATCGAGTTTCTCACGAGATGAGCAGACCCGCCGAGGACGAGCTCGCGGACATTGCCCGGCGACTGTATGAGGCCGAGCAGACGCGCACGCCGATCCGGCAATTGTCGCTCGAGTATCCCGACATGACCATCGAGGACGCCTACGCGGTGCAGCGGGCGCTCGTCGCCCTCAAGGTCGCCGACGGCCGGGAGGTCAAGGGCCGCAAGATCGGCCTGACCTCGAAGGTGATGCAGCGCGCGGTATCGATCGACGAACCGGATTACGGTGCACTGTTCGACGACATGTTCATCGAGGATGGCGGCCGCATACCGCTGGGCCGTTACATTCGTCCGCGCGTCGAGGTCGAGTTGGCGTTCGTGTTGGGCGAGCAGCTGTCCGGCCCGGGCGTCACGTTGTTCGACGTGTTGCGGGCCACCGAGTTCGTCACTCCTGCGCTCGAGATCCTCGACGCCAGGGTGCAGATGTCGGACCCCGAGACCGGCCATCTGCGCACCATCGTCGACACCATCGCCGACAATGCCGCGGACGCCGGTCTGGTCCTGGGCGGGCGGGTGTTCCGTCCGTTGGACGTCGACCTGCGCTGGGTGGCGGCCGTGCTGCTGCGCAACGGCACGATCGAGGAGTCCGGGGTGGCCGCCGCGGTGCTCAACCATCCCGGCAACGGCGTGGCGTGGCTGGCCAATCGACTTGCTCCGCACGGGGTTTCACTGAAACGCGGCGAGGTAATCCTGTCCGGATCGTTCACCAAGCCGGTGTTCGCCGAACCGGGGGACAGCTTTGTCGCCGACTACGGTCCACTGGGCACGGTGTCGGTGACCTTCGATTCGGGGGCGTCGTGACGAATCGGTGGACGCAGCGCATCAGCGACGGTGACCCGCGGATCGGCATGTGGGTGGCCTCGGGCAGTGGCTACGTCACCGAGATCTGTGCGGGGTCTGGGATCGACTGGCTGCTGCTGGACCAGGAGCACGCGCCCAACGATCTGCGCACCACGCTCGAACAACTGCAGGTGTTGGCGGGCTACCCGGACGTCGACGTGCTGGTGCGCCCTCCGTCGGCCGATCCCGTGGTCATCAAGCAACTGCTCGACATCGGCGCGCAGAACATCATCGTTCCGATGATCGATGGCCCCGGTGAAGCAGTCGCGGCGGTTGCCGCCACTCGTTACCCGCCCGAGGGCATCCGCGGGGTCGGCAGCGCGTTGGCCCGGGCATCGCGTTGGAATCGCATTTCTGACTATCTCGTCACCGCTGACGCAACGGTGTCATTGACCGTCCAAGTGGAGAGTGTGGCCGGTCTGGCGCAGCTGGGAGATATCGCCGACGTCGACGGGGTGGACGCCGTCTTCATCGGACCGGCCGACCTGGCAGCCTCGATGGGCAAACTTGGGCAGCCGGAGCACCCAGACATCGTGAGCACTGTAGAGACCGCGTTGGCGACCATCGTGGAGCACGGTAAGTACGCCGGCGTGAATGCGTTCAGCGAGTCGCTGGCGCGCCGCTACATGAGTGCCGGTGCGAGCTTCGTGCTCGTAGGAGCCGACGTGGCACTGCTGGCCCGCGGTGCAGAAAAACTGGCCGCTACCTATCGCAGCCGATGATTGATGCATTGTTTCTGACTATCGTGTCACCTAGACTTCCGGATCATGGATCTCGACTTCACGCCTGACCAACTCGAGTTCCGCGACCAGGTCCGCACATGGCTGGACGAGAACAAGCCGGCCGAACCGCGCCCGCGCGACGACGCAGGTATCCGCGAATACGACCTCGCCTGGCAACGCACTCAGGCCGAAGGCGGCTGGGCCGGCATCGCCTGGCCCACTGAGTACGGCGGCAAGGGGCTGACGCTGCTTCAGCAGCTGATCTGGTACGAGGAGTACGCCGCGCGGGGGTTCCCCGGCATCGACGCGTGCTTCGTCGGTAACTCGCACGCCGGGCCGACCCTGATCACCAGGGCCACCGACGAACAGAAGTCGTTCCACTTGCCGAAAATCCTTGGCGGTGAGGTTATTTGGTGTCAGGGCTTCTCTGAGCCCGACGCCGGATCGGATCTGGCGGCGTTGCGCACCAAGGCGGTCATCGACGGCGAGCACCTGGTGGTGTCGGG
Organism: Mycobacterium sp.; assembly: GCF_025965855.1. Taxonomy (GTDB): domain Bacteria; phylum Actinomycetota; class Actinomycetes; order Mycobacteriales; family Mycobacteriaceae; genus Mycobacterium. The sequence continues at coordinate 6,314 of NZ_JAOPWB010000270.1, forward strand.
GCAGAAGCTGTGGACCAGCTTCGCCACCGTCGCCGACTACCAGGAACTGCTGGTGCGCACCGACAACACCGGCGGCAAGCACAAGGGCATCACCTGGGTGATCTGTGACATGAGCACGCCGGGCATCGACGTCCGCCCGATCGAGACCATCGAGGGTGGCTCGGAATTTTGCGAAGTGTTCTACGACGACGTCCGCATCCCGCTGAGCAACGTGGTCGGCGACGTCGGCGAAGGCTGGTCGGTCGCGATGGCGACGCTGTCCTTCGAGCGCGGAACTGCGTTCACCGCCAACCAGGTCCGGTTGGCCAAGATCATCGAGGACCTCATCGATTACGCGCGCGACCACGTCGGCCCGGACGGGCGCAGGCCCGCCATCGCCGACGACGAGATCGCGCGGCGGCTGGCCCGGGCGCGGGCCTCGGTGGCGTCGTTGCGGGCGCTCACCTACACCAACATCTGCGAGGCGATGAAGGCCGAGACGCCCGGCCCGCGGGGTTCGATTGTCAAATTGATGTACGCCGAACTGGCCAAGGAGATCGGCAAATTGGCGATGGATGTTGTCGGTCCGGCCTCGGTCCGGCATTCATCGCGGTGGGACGTCGACGGTTGGGTCGGTTATTACTACTACAGCTTCTCCCAAGCCATCGGCGGCGGGACCTCGGAGGTTCAGCGCAACATCGTCGGCGAACGCGTGCTGGGGCTGCCCAGATGAGCACGGTGAGGAGACGGTCATGAACCTGCTGCCCGGAACTGAGCAACTCGAAATCATCACGGCAGCAGGCGAGTTCCTCGCCGATCGGATGCCCGTCGAACGGATCCGCGCCAATCGCCATGCGGAAGCGCCGATTCCCGAGTCGCTGTGGAGAGAATGCGCCGAGTTGGGCCTGCTCACGCTCGGACTCGACGAGGAGTCCGGCGGGTCAGGCCGGCCCTTGGACGACGAGGCACTGCTGTTCGTCGAACTCGGCAAGCGCCTCGCGCCAGGGCCGTTCCTGGCATGCACATTGGGTGCCCGGGTGGCTGCCCGGTGCGGCGATGACGCGCTGGCGCAGCGGATCGGCTCGGGGGCTGCTTCGGTGGCCCTCGCGGTACTGCGTGGCGATGGCGACGTGCGCCCCGTCAAAGGGACTTTCGATCTGTTCGAACCGGCGGGCACCTCGCACGCCCTGCTGGTGGCCCGTAGTGGCGCCGCTCTGGTCGACATCGATTCCTTCGGCCCGCTGGCACCCTTGACCGCCGCAGACCCTGGCACCCGGATATCCACGGCCACGGTCGAATCCGCCGAACCCGTGCACTGGTTGCCCGTCGAGGACGAATGGATCTGGGGGCGCGCCATGGTGCTCGCGGCGGGCTATCTCACCGGCTTGGCCGCGGCCGCGGCAGCGTCGGCGACCGAACACGCCAAGACTCGCGAGCAGTTCGGCAAACCGATCGGCGTGCACCAAGCGATCAAGCACGCGTGCGTCAACATGGAGATCGCTGCCGAGGCCGCACAGGCGCAGACATTCTTCGCTGCGATCGCGGTGGCGGGCGGACGCGCCGACGCACTGCTGCAGGTGCTGTCGGCCGTCACGGTGGCCGGTTCTGCGGCCATCGACAATGCCGCCGCAGGCATCCACGTATTCGGCGGGATGGGATACACATTCGAGAACGACATGCACCTGTATCTGAAGCGCGCGCACGTGTTTCGGCACTTGTTCGGTGAGCCCACCGACGTGTTGGCCGAGCTGCTGGCCCAGGACCGCGCCCAGTGAGTGGCGCCGCTGGGGCCGCTGCCATCGCGGGCGTCGCCCTGTCCGACGTCGGCCGGGTCGATGACAAGGGACCCTACGAGCTGATCGCCCAGGCCAGCCGCCGCGCCCTGGCGGACGCCGGTCTGACGCCCGATGACGTCGACGGGTTGGCCTCCACCGGTCAGGGCACACTGCCCCCGGTCGATGTCGGCGAGTATCTCGGGCTGCGGCCACGGTGGATCGACTCCACCGCGGTCGGGGGAGCGTCGTGGGAGGTGATGGCCGCCCATGCGGCCGATGCGATCGCCACCGGACACGCAGACGTGGTGCTGCTGACCTACGGCTCGACCGCCCGTTCGGATCTTCGAAAGGGATTGCGGGGAGCCAACATCAATTGGGGCGCTCGTGGGCCACTGCAGTGGGAAGCGCCGTATGGCCACACCCTGATTTCCAAGTACGCCATGGCCGCGCGGCGGCACATGTTCACCTACGGCACCACGATCGAGCAGCTGGGCGAGGTCGCCGTGTCCGCACGGTTCAACGCGGCCGACAATCCCGAGGCCTACTACCGCGATCCGATCACCATCGACGAGGTGCTCGCCGGCCCGATGATCGCTGACCCGTTCACCAAGCTGCACTGCTGCATTCGCAGTGATGGTGGGGCCGCGGCCGTCCTCGTCAGTGCGGAACGCGCGAAGGATCTGCGGAGTAAGCCGGTGTGGGTGCTCGGCTCGGGCGAGACCACCTCGCACATGCTGACCTCCCAGTGGGACGACCTCACCGTCGGGCCGGCCGCGGTGAGCGGGCCGCTGGCCTTCGCCCGCGCCGGTATCTCCCCGTCCGACGTCGATGTCGCCGAAATCTACGACGCGTTCACCTACATGTTGCTGCTCACCATCGAAGACCTCGGCTTCTGCCCGAAGGGGGAGGGCGGCGGATTCGTCGAGAAAGGCTCGCTGCGGCTGGGCGGCGAACTCCCCACGAACACCGACGGCGGTGGACTGTCGGCATGCCATCCGGGTCAACGGGGGTTGTTCCTGCTGGTGGAGGCGGCCCGTCAGCTACGCGGCGAATGCGGACCCCGACAGGTGCCGGACGCCCGGATCGCCTGCGTCAGCGGCACCGGCGGCTGGTTCTGCTCCAGCGGCACAATGATTCTGGGCGCCGAGGAGCCATAGGTGATCCGGGCACCGCTGAGCGCCGATGTCGCCGACACCCGGGCGATATTAGATGCGGCGGCCGCCGCTCACGGGGACGTCGACGCGTACGTCGAGCCGGGGGCGCGAATCACGTTCGCGGAGTGGATCGGCCGGGCCCGTGGCGTGGCTACCCAGTTCGCCGACCTCGGCGTCGGTAAGGGAGACGTGGTCGCGCTGTGGCTGCCGTCGGGCATCGACTACGCGACGTGTTACGCCGCCGCGGCGATGATCGGTGCGATCACCACCGGGCTGAACCCGCGGCTCGGCCGCCGCGAGCTCGAATCGATTCTGCAGCAAGCGGATCCCGCGTTGATCGTCGCCGACGAGCATCTCGGTGCGCTACCCGACACCGGGCATCGGCTGCTGTCACGAGACGCGCTGTGCAGTGACACGTCGCGCTCGGAGCCACCCTCGGTGGAGCTGACCCGCCGGGACCTGGTTGCGTTGATCTTCACCAGCGGCACGACGGGTACGCCGAAGGGCGCGGTCTTCGATGCAGACCGACTGGCTGCGGGCGCGGCAGCATCAGGTGTCATGAGCGCGCCCTACGACCGGCGCCTTACGTCGACGCCGTTTTCACACGCGGCTATATGTTCAAGCTCTGGGATCAGTTGGTGTGGGGCAGCACGCTGGTGGTGCCGCCGACACCGTGGTCGGCCCAGGGCATGCTCGACGTGCTCCGCGACGAGCGGGTCACCGTGGCGGGCGCGGTGCCGACCCAGTGGGCCAAGCTGCTCGATGTCGATGGAGTGAGCCCGCAGGCGTTGCCGCACTTGCGGATCGGGGTCGTGGCTACGGCACCGGCACCGCCCGAACTGGTAGGACGGGTCGCCGAGGGCATCGGGGTCCCGCTGGTCGTGCGGTACGCGATGACCGAGTGCCCGACCATCAGCGGCACCGAACCGAACGACGCCCCCGAGATTCAGTTCCGCAGCGTGGGACGGCCTGCCGCGGGAATGGACGTACGCATCGGATCCGACGGCGGTGTCGAGGTGAGCGGTCCGTGCGTGATGCGGGGCTACTGGCGCAACCCGGAACTCACCGCAGAGGTGCTGCACGACGGTTGGTTGCGTACCGGCGATATCGGCGTGCTCGGTGACGACGGCAACCTCACCCTCGTCGGACGCCGCGGCGACATGTACATCCGGGGTGGCTATAACGTCCATCCCGGCGAGGTGGAGCGGGCGCTTTCCGGTCACGCCGCGGTGAAACAGGCTGCCGTAGTGGGGCGCTCGGCCCCGGTGATCGGAGAGATCGGCGTCGCGTGTGTCGTGCCGGCTGACGCCGCCAGGCCACCGACGCTGGCCGAGTTGCGAACTCACGTGGCGGACGAACTGGCCGATTACAAGGCGCCCGACGAACTCCTCATCGTCGATGAGCTGCCACTGACAGTGATGCTCAAGCCGGACCGACTTGCCCTGCGCGCGCTGATCACGTTGCACGACAGCGATATTCAACGTCGGCGACCGACAGGCTGATGTTTGTGGCGGCGTTGACTCATGGCTGATCCGGGCGTAGCTCGATGAACAGGCCCTCAGCTTCGGCGCACAGCGTGTCGCCATGGGTGAGTTGAGCGCGAAGGATCCGTTTGCGCCCTTGCTCGCTGACGAACCACGCCCGTATCGCGAGTTCCTCGCCGACGG
>NZ_JAOPWB010000283.1 GCF_025965855.1 Mycobacterium sp.
CGCTGCCGCGAGGGACGTCGCCGCCAAGGGAGGAACTGTGAGGTTGGATGGCTGCAGGAGAGGCGAGAATGGCGGCCATGAACGAAACAGAGAACCGTGGTATCGACCTATCGCTCTTCTGTCCGGCACAACATCACGTCGGTAACCTCAGGAAGTTTGCAGCCGAGATCGGCTATCAGCCGAGAGGTGGACTGCTCGCGGCGTGGCCTCCACACCAGTCGGACTCGTGGTGGGAAGTCCGGTGCCCCGAGGGCTGCCCCGGCGTGTTGGGCGGTGCCGTCGATCCGATCCGCCAAGAGGTGAAGAGGCTCGCAGATGATCCCCAGCGGACGAATGCCCACTACACACTGAAGCAGGTGGGCTGAACACGCCGAGACCACGCAGTCAGTCGTGCGGTCAGTTATCGCACGCAACAGGTGCTCTTGACATTTCGGGGCAGCAATCGGGCCCCTATGTCCTATCCGGGTGGTCGGCAGTCGATCGGTGCGTACTTTGCAGCATGCCAACTGGGCCGCCACGACAAGGAATCACAGGAAAGCAAAATGAGAGCGCCGGGTCGCGCCGCGGGTTGCGAGCGAGCCGCTACCGGACAGCGGTCTAAGGCCAGTACCTCGGTGGCCGCATGCGGACGCAGCCGACCGTTTGAACGCGCAATGAATCTCTCTACAACATCAGCGGGCGCCGTCTAGCACCGGCGGCGGCACCGTGGTTCGATCGAAATCGAAAGAGATGCAACGATTTCAGGAGAATTCATGGCAACTCTGCCAGTCCAACGTCAGCCCAGAACCCTGGTGCCCGATCTCGCCGAGCTCTTCAGCGGCACTCCCCTGTTGGCCGGCCTGCGTCCGCTCTTCGACCGCAACCTCCTCCGCGTCGAGGACGAGATGGACGGCGGCCGCTACCAGGTGCGCGCCGAGATTCCCGGCGTCGACCCCGCAAAAGACATCGACGTCACCGTGCACGACGGGATGCTCACCATCAAGGCCGTACGCAGCCAGGCTGTCGAATCCCACGGTCGGTCCGAATTCAGCTATGGAACCTTCACGCGCTCCGTTCCGCTACCCGCCGGAGCCGACGTCGACGACGTCCACGCCACCTACGAAAAGGGCATTCTCGCCATCTCGGTGCCGGTGCCCAACGGCGCGCCGGCGGCGAAACGCATCGAGGTCGAAACTCGGGAGTGATTCCGCGGCCGGCGCCGGTCGGGCTTGCAGCGGCTGCACCAAATGCGGCGAGATCGCGATGTCGGCGACGGCGCCTCAAGCAGGTAGCGCGATTTGGCCGTTACGCCTCGGTCGCGGTATGTCAGCAATGGGACGTGAACGCACGCCCATTCGCTCGTTTGCTGGGCGCCGCGGTCGTGACAACCTCTGCGACGCTGCTGAGCGCACCAATCCTCATTGCGCCCGCCTCCGCCGCCCCCTGCCCCGACGTCGAGGTGACGTTCGCCCGCGGCACCAACGAGCCAGCTGGTGTCGGTGGCGTCGGACAGGCATTTCTCGATTCCCTGCGCTCGCAGGTTGGCGGCCGGTCACTCGGGGTGTATCCCGTCAACTACCCCGCCACCGAAGATTGGCCGCCGTCCGCATCCGCCGGCGCCAGCGATGCGAGCGCTCACGTTCAATCCATGGTGGCCAACTGCCCGAACACGAAGCTGGTGCTCGGTGGATATTCCCAAGGCGCGATGGTGACAGATCTGGTCACCATCGCCCGGACCTCGGTTGCGGGCTTTAACGCCGCGACGTTATCGGCCGACGAGGCCGATCACGTCGCCGCCGTCGCCGTCTTCGGGAATCCGACGGACAAACTTCTGGGCCCGATAAGCGAGGTCAGCCCGTGGTACGGGGCGAAGGCCATCGACATGTGCGCGCCCGGCGATTCGGTTTGCTCCCCCGGGGGCCTGTCGCTGCCTTCGCATGACGAGATGTTCTCCGCGGCGCACTTGTCGTATCAGCAGTCCGGGATGCCCAGTCAGGCGGCGACTTTCGTGGCGAGCCATCTCTGACGCAGTTGTCGACGACAACAAACCACGCGAAAGACCGCTGTCAGCAGTCGATCTCCGCGTGCAGGTCGAATTCGGCCAAGGTACGCGAAACGCTCTCCCGCAGCTCATCTTTGGTATTCGACCGCCCGAGCAGATAGGCAGAGATCCTGATGAACATCTTCCCGCGGCCCCGCCCCGAACCCAGGAACAGTTGCCCGCCCATGGCCTCGAGCGTGCTTTTCTTGATATCGGGCTCGAGGTTTCTCATGTACGCGTAATCGGCATCGGTGCCGTCGGGCCGGTTCGCCGCCGGGGACAGATCACCAACATTGGAGCAAGTGACCGGAAGGGTGGAACCACCCGCCGCCATCCCCGCTAGCTTCCTGGCCGCCCATACCGGTGTCAGCGCTGCCAGCGGCAACGGCGCCAGCCACTCGTTGTCGGGGTCCTCCATCGCGGCGAGGATTGTTTGCGTGATCCGGGCTTGCATTTCCCCGAGGTCCGTCGCCGCGCACGATGGGTCGACCGTGACGTCAACACTCGTGAGCGCGTTGCCACGCGTATCGCCTTCCGTCCGTAGCGTTACCAGGAATCGCAGGGTGACCGTTCCGTCGTCCTGAACACGCCCCATCCGCACCGCGAGTCTGCACGCGATTCCTGCCACCAGCGAGTTACTGCTTGCGCCAAGACTTTTCGCGCGAGCATCCCATTCCGCCAGGTCGATGTATGCGGTCAGCGCGGGCACCTCTACCGGCTGATCGACGCCGGCCGTCCTCGGCGAAGGTGGCGCCGCTTTGATCGATGAGTTGAGTTCCTTGAGGTCGCGCCGGGCCCGTCGCGCCACGGCGCCCAACGCGTGCCCTATGTCGGGCAGGTCCTTGACGGTTTGCCGGAGATCCTCACGCAACGCCCGCCTGCGCGTCCGCGATCCCGCCGGCGGATACCCCAATTCGCGCGTCCTGCCCTCGGCGGCATCTTCTATCGCCTGGCCGAACGCGATGGCGTCGACGATCGTGTGCGAAGCCACCAGACTGACCGCGGTCCCGCCGTCGTCGAGCGGAAGCACCCCGAGATGCCAGCCGGGTCCCCACTGCGGATCGATGGGTAGTCGCGCCCGCTCGTCGGCCCAGGCGTCCACATCGGCACGCGGCTGCGGCGTCGCGGCGAAATCGATCTCCTCCGGCGCCGGAGCCAACACCCAGCGATCGCGCGCGAACGGTAACGCAGACCGTTCGATCCGGCGCCCCAACAACCCGCGCCCAAGATTGCGGTGAAAACGCCGCAACCCCTCCACACCGACGGCACGGTCGTATATCCAGGTGACCTGAATCAGCGCGCCGTGCACCGCTCGCAGCGCGAGAAACGCCG
>NZ_JAOPWB010000319.1 GCF_025965855.1 Mycobacterium sp.
CGGTGGTCGCGAGACCCAGTACGGGATCGAATTCACAATGGCCAGCCCACAGATGACGCGGAGCCGGGAGATTCCGGTCGTTGCTTTTTAGGTCGGCAACGCCGTACTCGCGCTGTCGCCCACCTGACGTCTGCGCTGGCTACTGTGGCATCCAGAGACCCGAGCAAAGGAAACGCGATGAGCAATCACACCTACCGCGTGATCGAGATTGTCGGAACCTCGCCCGACGGGATCGACGCGGCTATCAGCAGCGGACTGTCCCGAGCGGCGCAGACCATGCGCGGCCTGGACTGGTTCGAGGTGGAATCGATCCGCGGCCACCTGGTGGACGGGGCCGTCGGCCACATCCAGGTGACCATGAAAGTCGGCTTCCGCCTGGACGATTCCCAGGGTGGGCAGCACTAGCCGGCGACGGCGCCCGGCTCCGAGAACGGCGCCCCGAACTCGGTCACCGGCCGCAAACCGCGCTTGCGTGCCTTCGCGGCCGCGTCCCGGATCAGCTTGTAGATCCCGACGAACACGGCATGATCGGTCAGCACCAGCGGTGTCAGCAGCCGGTTGTGCACCAGCGCGAACGCCACTCCGTCCGCGGGGTTGGCCCAGCCGACCGAACCGCCCATTCCGACATGACCGAAGCCGGGCATCACGTTCCCGAACGGCACGCTGTGGTAACCCAGGTGGAAAGCCAACGGCACGAACAGGTTTCGATCCGGCCGCAGGCTCCGTTGACCGGTCAGGCCCGCAACCAGCTCACGGGACAGGAACCGGGTGCCGTCGATCTCGCCGCCGTTGGCGATCGCCCCGTACATCCGCGCCAGCGCGCGGGCCGTCACCACCCCGTTGGCCGCCGGAATCTCGCCGTCCAGCAACGGGATCTCGCCCTGGGCGGCGGCGATGAAGCCCGGGAAATACATGGACCGCCATCCACCGGACAGCTCGTTGGCGACCTTGCGCGTCACATAGTTGAGGACCGGGTTGACGACGATGCTCTGCGGCATGATGATCTGGGCGACCCGCGTCGGGGACTCGGCCGTGGGCCGGCCCAGGTGCATCCCGTCGGTGCCCAGGGGCTCGGCGAGTTCCTCGCGGATCAGCGCCCGCATGCCCTGTCCGGTCACGGCCCGGGCAAGCCCGGACATCAACCAACCGAAGGTCAGCGCGTGATACGCGGGTTTGCCCAGCAGGCGTCCCGGGTGCGCGGCCGCCAGCCGTTCTTCCATGCCGATGTGGTCCAGCAAGTCTTCCTGGGAGGCGCCGCGCAGGCCCGACAGGCCGGCGGCGTGTCTCATCACCTCGCGCACGGTGAGGGCCGCTTTGCCGTTGGCCGCGAACTCCGGCCAGTACTCGGCCACGGGAGCCTCGTAGTCGATGAGCCCGCGGTCCGCGAGCCGGTGGATGACCGTGGCGGTCATCCCCTTGCTTGCTGAGAACACCATGGCTGCGGTGTCGGCTGACCACGGCACCTGACCGCTCCGGTCAGCCCAGCCGCTCCACACGTCGACGGCGGGTTGACCGTCGACGTATACGGCCAGCGCCCCGCCGCCGAACCGGCGGGCGGGGAACATCGTGGAAAAGCTGCGAACGACGCACGCAAAGTGTGGGTCCGCCGCGCCGGACATACGATGACCTGCGTCAGGGTCATCGTGAGGGGGGACCGCGCGGCGACCGACCCGAGACTCCGTTGTCACGGTTTTCAATTTACTTAAATCTCGTACCTTCTGTCGGCAAACTGTGGTTAAGTTACCGTTCCGTTAGGCAGACGCGGCGTTCCATATCTACCGGGCCGCCGACTCGGCGGTGAGGCGCCGACAGGTGTCGGGATACTGGTCCCGCCGGATCAACGGCGAACATCGGCTGGTGTACCGAGCAGGCGATGACGAAGTCAAAATCCTCAAAGCCCGATACGACTATTAAATGCGGCGCCAGGCGCTGCAGCGCAGGGTCACTCCAGACCGAGGGCAGCGCGCAACCGCGTCGGGCTCATCGTTCCGGGTTGGTTGGTGCCTTGCGGGAATGAATCGAGCAGCCGGATCAGGTCGATGCGTCGGGTCGGGTCGTCGGCGCATTGGCGGGGCGTGTGACCCGCCAGCGCGGGGATCGGTTCGTCAAGCCAGGCCGCTTCGTGTTTGCGGACCAGCTCGTCGAGGGCCGCGGCGATGGTCGGGTCGGTGGCCGGATCGAGAGGCTCGACCGACGACGCTGGGCCGCGTCCGGCGAGCCGCTGGAAGGCGCGAAGGTCGCCGGCAGGTTCGCGGGTGTCGCTCAAGACCGTGACCGAGGGGGCCGTCGCCTCCCATACCACACGCGCCCGGGATCCCTCTGGAAAAGGAGTTTCCCGTCCAGCGCGACCCGGCCCGCTAGCTCGAGTGGAGCGCGATTCAGCACCACGAGGTCGACACCGGTGGGCAGCAGAACCTGGAAAGCCTCCGGAGGTTCTCCGTCGAAATAGGCCGCGATGTCGACATCGGAATCTGGCCCGGCAGTGCCCAATGCGCGACTGCCGTGCAGGTAGGCAAACCGCGACGTGATGCCGCAGCGCCTCGATCGCCTCCACAATTCGCTTGTCGACCTGATCCACCGTCCGATTGTTTCACCCGCACCACAAACCGGTAGGTATGCGTGGCAGCGTTCACGCGCGTTAGTCCGCAGCGGCCTTGAGTATTTGCTGGGCCGCTAGCGCGGGGGTCAGCTCCCCCGCCTTGACTTGACGTTCCAGCTCGGCGCGCAATTTGCGGACGGCCGGGTTGGACAGCACCCTGTCCAGGACGGTGTCGCGGACCATCTGCCACGTCCAGTCGACTTGCTGGGCCCGCCTGCGCTCCTCGAGCTCCCCGGCGTCGGTGAGCACCCGGCGATGGCGCTCGATCGTTTCCCACAGCTCGGTCAGGCCGGTTCCTTCCATCGCGCTCATCGTGAGAACCGGTGGCCGCCAGAGCGTTTCGCCCGGATGGATCAACCTGATCACCGCCGACAGTTCACGCGCGGCCTTGCGCGCCTCGGCCAGATGCTCCCCGTCGGCCTTGTTGACCACCGCGATGTCGGCCAGCTCCAGCGCGCCCTTCTTGATGCCCTGCAGCTGATCGCCGCTGCGCGCCAGGGTCAACAGCACGAAGGTGTCCACCATGTTCGCCACGGCCACCTCGGACTGGCCGACGCCGACCGTCTCGACGAGAATCACGTCGAACCCGGCGGCCTCCAGCAGCACGATGGCTTCCCGGGTGGCCTTCGCCACCCCGCCCAAGGTGCCCGATGTCGGCGACGGGCGGATGTAGGCGTCCGGGTGCACCGCCAGGCGCGCCATCCGGGTCTTGTCGCCGAGGATCGAGCCGCCGGTACGAGTCGACGACGGGTCGACGGCCAGCACCGCCACCCGGTGGCCCTGTCCGATCAGGTGCATGCCCAGCGCCTCGATGCTGGTGGACTTTCCCACCCCGGGCACCCCGCTGATGCCGACACGGTGGACGTTGCCCGCGTGTGGCATCAACTCCAGCAGCAGCTGCTGCGCCTTTTTCTGATGGTCGGCACGGGTGGATTCCAGCAGCGTGATGGCTCGTGGCAGCGCCGCGCGGTCGCCGCCGAGAACGGCCTTGGCCAATTCGTCGACGGAGTCAGTCGGCTGGCGTGTCATGTTGAGCGCGCCGGACGTAACGCCACGGCGAAAAGAACGGCGGATTTTCGCCGTGGCGTTACGCCCGCGGGAAGATTTTCAATCACTGGCCCAGTCATATCCCAGCCGCTCGGCAAGCTTGCGCAGCAGGCCGATGGCGGCGTCGGCGATCACCGTCCCGGGCGGGAAGATGGCGGTGGCCCCGGCGGCGTACAGATCGTCGAAGTCGCCGGGCGGGATGACGCCACCGACCACGATCATGATGTCGGGCCGTCCCACCTCGGCCAGCGCGTCGCGCAGCGCCGGCACCAGCGTCAGGTGGCCGGCGGCCAGCGACGACACCCCGATGACGTGCACGTCGTTGTCGGCGGCCTGGCGGGCCACCTCCTCGGGCGTGGAGAACAGCGACCCGACGTCGACGTCGAATCCGATGTCGGCGAACGCCGTCGCGATCACCTTCTGCCCGCGGTCGTGGCCGTCCTGGCCCATCTTGGCCACCAGAATCCTGGGCCGGCGGCCGTCGGCCTCGGCGAATTTCTCGACCAATTCGGTGGCGGTGGCGATGTTGGTGGCCTTTCCCGCTTCGTGCCGGTAGACCCCGGCGATAGTACGGATCTCCGCCTGGTGACGGCCATACACCTTTTCCAGCGCGTCGGAAATCTCACCCACGGTGGCCTTCGCCCGGGCCGCGTCGATGGCCAGCGCCAACAGGTTGTTGCCCAGGCCATCATCACCGGCGCGGCCGTGCGCCGAGGCGGCGCGGGACAGCTCCGCCAGGGCCGCGTCGACGGCCGACTGGTCCCGGTTGGCCCGGAGCTCCTGCAGTTTCGCCAACTGCTCGGCACGCACCCGGCTGTTTTCGACCTTGAGTACCTCGATCTCCTGGTCCTCGTCGACCTGGTACTTGTTGACCCCGATCACCGGCTGCTGGCCCGAATCGATGCGGGCCTGGGTGCGCGCGGCCGCCTCCTCGATGCGCATCTTGGGGATGCCGTCGTCGATGGCCTGAGCCATGCCGCCGTGCTCTGCGATCTCGGCCATGTGGGCGCGGGCGTGTTGCGCGAGCTGATGGGTCAGCCACTCCACGTAATAGGAGCCGCCCCACGGGTCGATCGGCCTGGTGGTGCCCGACTCCTGCGCCAACACCAGTTGGGTGTTGCGCGCGATCCGGGCCGAGAAGTCGGTGGGCAGGGCCAGCGCCTCGTCCAGCGCGTTGGTGTGCAGCGACTGGGTATGGCCCTGGGTGGCGGCCATCGCCTCGATGCAGGTGCGCGCGACGTTGTTGAAGGCGTCCTGGGCGGTCAGCGACCAGCCCGAGGTCTGCGAATGTGTGCGCAGGGACAAGGATTTGGGGTTCTTGGCGCCGAATCCGGCGACCAGTTCGCTCCATATCAGCCGGCCGGCCCGCAGCTTGGCGACCTCCATGAAGAAGTTCATCCCGATGCCCCAGAAGAACGACAGCCGCGGCGCGAATTTGTCGATGTCCAGCCCGGCGTCCAGGCCGGCCTTGATGTAGTCGACACCGTCGGCCAGCGTATAGGCCAGCTCCAAATCGGCTGTGGCACCGGCCTCTTGGATGTGGTAGCCGGAAATCGAGATGGAGTTGAACTTCGGCATTCTCGCGCTGGAGTAGGCGAAGATGTCGGAGATGATGCGCATCGAGGGCTTGGGCGGGTAGATGTAGGTGTTGCGCACCATGAACTCTTTGAGGATGTCGTTCTGGATGGTGCCGGCCAGTTTCTCCGGCGGCACCCCCTGCTCCTCGGCGGCCACGACGTACAGCGCCAGGATCGGCAGCACGGCGCCGTTCATCGTCATCGACACCGACACCGTGGACAGGTCGATGCCGTCGAACAGCTGGCGCATGTCGAGGATGGAATCGATGGCGACACCGGCCATTCCGACGTCGCCCTGGACGCGGGGATGGTCGGAGTCGTAGCCGCGGTGGGTGGCCAGGTCGAAGGCCACCGACAGGCCCTTTTGGCCGGCGGCGAGGTTGCGGCGGTAGAAGGCGTTGGAATCCGCCGCGGTGGAGAACCCGGCGTATTGACGAATTGTCCAGGGCTGGTTGACATACATCGTCGGGTAGGGGCCGCGCACGAAGGGCGGCTCGCCGGGGAAACTGTTCAGCGGATAACCGTCGGCCGCCGCGGCCGCGCGGTCGGCGGCGATGTACACGGGTTTGACGTCAATGCCTTCGGGCGTGTGCCACTGCAGCTGATCGGGCGTGTATCCCTGCGCCGACGCGGCCGCGGCGACGTGCTTTTGCACGGCGGCCTCGGTGGGCGGCTGCACGTCGCGATCGCCGTGCAGCGGGACATCGGAGAAACTGCCGATGGCACCGGTCGTCGCCGGAGCCGCTTGGTGGGCGACATCATTAACAGTCATAGCGGCTACGCTCCCAACAGAGTGAGCAGGTTCGACAAGGCTTCCACCGCATTGATTTTCGCGGTCAGGTACTCGTCCGGCCGGTGCGGGGAGTCCCCGAGCGCTTGCTCGGGACCCGCCAGGTATACCCGCGATACACCGGCGCTTCGGGCCGCGTCGACCACGTCCGCCGCCTCGTCGCGGTAGCGCTTGTCGGTGCCGCAGATCACGGCCACCGGCGACCCGGCCGCGGACGTTTCAGCCAGGGCCGCGGCGACCCCGGCGGCATCGACCGGCCCCGGATTGATCGCCTCGATGCCGCCCGACGCGAGCAGGTTGGCCGCGAACGTCGCCCGGATGTTGTGCTCGGCCAGCGGGCCCAGCGGCAGCAGCAACGCCTTGGGGCGCGAACCGGTGCGCGCCAGGAAGGCGTCGGAACGGTCCCGCAGCGCCTCGAACTCCGCCGCATAGCGCCGGACTCCGGATGGCGAATGCTCTTGCGGCAGCGGCGGTTCCTCCAGGTTCGGATATTCGTTGACGCCGGTGATCGCGGTGCGGCGATGCGCGACGTCGTCGGCGCGCCGCGCGGCGACGTCGGCGATCTGCTCGGCGACGTAGTCGCGCGCGTCGGCGAACCCGCCGCGGGCCGCCCGCTCCTCAGTGGCCTGGAACTGCTGCCACGCCCGCTGAGCCAGCTGCTCGGTGAGCTCCTCGACGTACCACGACCCGCCGGCCGGGTCCAACACCCGCCCGACGTGCGACTCTTCCAGCAGCAGCAGCTGGGTGTTGCGGGCGATGCGGCGCGCGAAGGCGCTCGCCACGCCGGGAAAGCCGCCGGGGATGGCCACATCGAACGGGTACACCAGCACGGTGTCGGCGCCGCCGACGCCCGCGCCGAAGGCGGCCACGGTCCCGCGCAGCATGTTCACCCACGGGTCGCGCTGGGTCATCATCGGCAGCGAGGTCTCCGCGTGCACGACGGCCGCGCCGGCCTCCGGTTCGCCGACGACCTCCGCGACGCGCGCCCACAGCCGACGCGCGGCGCGGATCTTGGCGATGGTCATGAACTGGTCGTCGTCGGCGGCCAGCCGGAAGCTGATTTGCCGCAACGCTTGGCCGACGGGGATCCCGGCCTCGGTGAGCAACCGCAGGTAGGCGACCGCGGCCGCGACGCTGCCGGCCAGCTCCCAGGTCGCGTCGGCGCCCCGGTTGTGGAAGGCGGGACCGTCGACGGTGATCGCGCGCACGCCGTGGATCCCGGCCACCCGGGTCGCCACGGCGACCACTTGCTCCGTCGATGGGGAGCCGCGGCCGCTCAGTGTCGCGGTCAGCGGGTCGGCGCCCAGATCGACGGACAGGGCGTTGCGCTTGTCCGCACCGAGCTGGTCGAGAAGTGCCAGCAGCGCGTCGCAGGCCTCGGCGTAGTCGGCGCCGGCGTCAAGGACCACGGGAACCAGGTCCAGGTACACCCCCGAGAGCAGCTGCGTGAGCTGCCCAGCCGCCACCCCGGACTCCCCCACCCGGATCAGCAGCGCGCTGACCCCGTCGGCGAGCGCGGCCAGCACCGCCGCATTGCCGTCGGCGCAGCCGGGCGCGGGGAAAACCTCGGCGACCTTCCAGCCGGCGTTGACATCGCGCACCGCGTCGCCACCACGCACGTAGGGCCACTCGCCGGGCAGCGCCGGTTCGGGCAGCTGGTCGAGCGCGGTGTAGAGCGCCCGGATGGCGATCCCGTCGTAGGTCGGGGTTTCCAGCAGCCGTTCGGGCTCGTCCCCCAATTGCCCGGGGTCCTTACGCGAGCTCTTCGAAAGCACACCGGCGACCGCAGTGCGCCAACGCCCGCGAACCTGTTCCAGGTCGGCGAGCTCGGGTACATCAATGGACACCGATTGCTCCCTTTTCCCAGCAAAATGGGGCCGGACACTTACCAATGAGGCTAATTGATCGGGGCTTGCCGCTAAAAACCGCGCGGCGCCGCGATCGGGGCAGGTCGCTCAGGACGCCGATGAAACGCCAGCCTCGGGAAACGAATAATTCATCTCTGCCCCGTAACCTTTACAGCCGTGACGGCTTCCGCCACCTGCAAAATCACCGAGACGCTGCGCGACCTCGGCTCGGCCCTGGGCGTCGCGGCGCGTCAGCTGTTGCGGCCCCGGACGATCGCGACAGTGGTCGGTATCACAGTCCTGACTGTGGTGGCGTCGTGGCTGCCCCTGCCGACGCCGGTGCAGATGCGCGACTGGGCGGAGTCGGTGGGCCCCTGGTTCCCGTTGGCGTTCCTCGGCGCACACACCGTGATCACGGTGGTACCGGTCCCCCGCACGGCGTTCACCCTGGCCGCCGGGCTGCTGTTCGGCCCGGCGCTGGGAGTTGGTATCGCGGTGGCCGCCAGCACCGCGAGCGCGATACTCGCGATGCTGCTGGTGCGCGCGGCCGGATGGCAGCTCAAGCGCCTGGTTCGCCACCGATCGATCGACACGGTGAACGAGCGCTTACGCCAACGCGGCTGGCTCGCCATCTTGTCGCTGAGGCTGATCCCCGCCGTGCCGTTTTCGGCGATCAACTACGCCGCCGGCGCATCATCGGTGCGGGTGCTGCCGTACACGTTGGCCACGCTGGCCGGTTTGCTGCCCGGCACCGCGGCCGTGGTGATCCTCGGCGACGTCCTCGCCGGTCACCCCAGCCCGCTGCTGTTTCTGGTTTCGCTGTGCACGGCCGCCTTGGGCGTGACGGGGCTGATCGTCGAGATCCGCCACTACCGGCAACACCACCGCCAGAAGGCGCAGAGCGCCCCACACGGCGACGAGCCTTCCGCGGAACCGGCCGTCGTCAGCTGACTGCCGCCGACGCCCGCGGCTACCCATTTCTGAACCAAACCCGAAGATGTGAGCCTAAAGAACTGCCGTCTGCATTATGCCTGCATTGCTGCTAGTCTGCAGCCATGGTCGCCATTACGATCCGTGGCGTGCCCGACGAGGTTCGCGACGAACTGGCCGCACGTGCCGCCCGGTCCGGACA
The DNA here is from genome assembly GCF_025965855.1 of Mycobacterium sp. GTDB lineage: Bacteria > Actinomycetota > Actinomycetes > Mycobacteriales > Mycobacteriaceae > Mycobacterium. Next base: position 8,993 of record NZ_JAOPWB010000319.1, read on the forward strand.
GTCCCTGCAGGAGTACCTGCGTAGCCTGCTCGTCGCGACAGCGGACAAGCCAACCGCGCGCGACGTCGTCGCCCGGGCCCGGGCCCGGGTGAACGCGACAAAAGTGCGCCTCGACGCGGCCGCCATCCTCGCTGCCAAAGACGCCGATCGCCGGTGAGGGGAAGCGTCGTCTGCGACGCATCGGTGGTCATCGCCGTCTTGCTCGATTCCGGCAGCGATGGCCAATGGGCAACCACGCTTTTAGCGGACGCGGAACTTTCCGCACCGACGTTGTTGCCGTACGAATGCGCCAACGTCATCAGGCGTGCGGAACTCAGCGGAGCGATTAGCGCTGACCAGGCGGCTCAAGCACACACCGATCTGCTCGATTTGGCGATAGACCTTTGGCCGTACGACGTGCTCGCAAGCCGCGCTTGGCAGCTACGGGCCAATCTGTCCAGCTACGACGGCGCCTACGTCGCGCTCGCCGAGATCTTGAGCGCCCCGTTGGTGACTCTGGATCGACGGATCCAGCGAGCGCCGGGCATTACCTGTTCGGTGTTGGTCCCCTATGGCACGTTCGGCCCGTAGCGTCCTCCGCTACCGACGACCGGGGAAGCCGTATGACCTCCAACGGCACCAACTTCGGCGCCGGTACCCCAGTGCTGCCCCCGCCGCGCTAGTCCGCCGGCTGGGTCCCGACCAGATCCCCGGCCGCGGCGGCGCTGCGGACCGACGGCCCGGAACCCAGCAACGGCTTGCCGGCCACCTCCGGGGCGAAGATCAGGGTGACGGCCCCGACCAGCCCGGCGAATATCAGCATGTAGGCCGGCACCATCGCGTTACCGGTGCCCGCGACCAGCGACTCGGCGATCAACGGGGTGGTGCCACCGAAGGCCGACACCGCGATGTTGAATCCGATCGACACCGCGCCGTAGCGCACATGGGTGGGAAACAATGCGGGCAGGATTGCCGGTTCGAGGCTGCTCAAGAAGAGCATGGGCAGCCCGACGAGCAGCACGCCGCCGAACTTCGTCGGGTACGACCCGCCGAACCGCATCAACGTGAATGCCGGGATCGAGACGGCGATGAGCAACGCGCATCCCGTCCATAGCAATGGTTTGACGCCGATGCGATCCGACAGCATCGCGACGAACAGCACGCCGATCGTCAAGACGGCAAGCACAATCAGGACCATCACCAATGCGGCGGTGTCGGCCACGCCGGCGGTCTTCTTCAGGTAGGTCGGCACGTACCCGCTCACCATGTAGCTGGTGTCACTGATCGCCAGCTCCAGGCCGATGCAGATGAGCAGCCCCTTCCACTGCCGCACGACGGTCAGCGTGAATTGGCTGCGAACCGAGATTGGCAGCGCGGCCTTGTGCACCTTCTCGTAATCGGGCGATTCCTCGATCCGCGAGCGCAGGTAAACCGCAACCAGGCCCAGGGGCGCGGCCAACAGGAACGGTATGCGCCAGCCCCAGGCGAGCATGTCGGCGGCCGGCAGCGCCGTCTGCAACCCCGTCACCAGCGCGGCGCCCACCACGAACCCGGCCAGCGTGCCCACCGGGAGAAACCCGGCAAGCATTCCCCGTTTGTGATCCGGGGCGTGCTCGGCAATGAAGGTCATGGCGCCCGCATACTCCCCGCCGGAGGAAAGGCCCTGGCAGATGCGAATGACGGTGAGCAGGATCGGCGCCCAGACCCCGATGGTGTGATAGACGGGCAGCACCCCGGTCGCCGACGCGCAGACGGCCATCAGCGAGATCGTCATCACCAACACGGGCTTGCGACCGATGCGGTCGCCGAGCGGGCCGAAGATGAACCCGCCGAGCGGCCGCACGACGAACCCCGCCGTCATCGTGCCGAACGTGGCGATGAGGTTGCCCGCACCGGAGTTCTCTCCCGGATAGAACTTCTGCGCGAGGATGGTGGCGACGAGGCTGAACAGGGTGAAGTCGTACGCCTCCATGAAGTTTCCGATGGCCGTGCCCTCGATGGACCGACGCGTTGCGTGGGTGTCGACCACCGTGATGTCGTCGCGTTTCAATGCACGGCGTCCCTCGCCCGCTTTTCGGCTCATTGGGTAGCTGAATTACCCGCAACGCCCCGCAACTATGCGACCCCCTAATCGGCCGGAGGAGAATCACAATCATGACACGGGGTGGAAAACAATCGATTTTCGCGGCGACCGGCGCGCGGCCGCTGCCGATCCCGCCGACTCATGCGCGCGCCGATTTGGATTACCGGGCCCGCCCGGGCGAGCCGTTCGGCTCACGCGTCCTGATGCTCGAACACGTTTGACGCAAGTCCGGAGCGCCGGCGCTATGCAGTCTTGGAAGTCGTCGATCACCCCAGCCCGGAGGTGTACGTCATCGCCTCCGGATTCGGCCGAAAAGCCCAGTGGTTCCGCAACATTGAGGCCGACCCCCGGGTCCGGGTGTACGTCGGCGGCCACTAGTCCCGATCCGGGCCCTTCACCGTCATCGCCGCGAACGTGGCCAGAAACGACGCGGCGGGAAGGGTGTTGACGATCTTGTCCCGTGCCCGGATGTGCGCGCCCACCGCGAGGGCAAAGTACAGCGTGAGCAGCGCCGTCGTCAGCCTCGCCAAACCGGGGAATCGGGTGACCGAGAGCAAGCCAACCGCCGCGGCGGCCTTGACCACCGGCAGCACGGGCCGGATTTCGTCGGGCACTCCCAGGTCGTCCAGAACTTTCTTGATGGGGGCCACCTGGACCGCACACGCCACGGCGTCGACAGCGTGGAACGCGGCAAGCCCCGCATAGGTTTTCGGTGAAGTCAGCGCACTCATACACCCGAGCCTATTGGGTCAACTCGGGCGGCGCTCCCGGGTGGCCGTCCACCGGTTGGCGGGCGATCGCCTCGGCCTTGGCCACCGCCTGGGCGATGGCCGGGTCGGTCTCGGTGGAGAACCAGTCGGCGATGTCCGCGTCGTCGTCGGCGGCGTGTTTGGGGACATCGTCGACAGGGGACGGCTGGAAACGGAACACGCCGTCCTCGCCTGGGGTGCCCAGCAGCCTGGTGAAGCCCTGCAACGCCGCGCTGAAGTCGCTGGGCACCACCCACACCTTGTTGGCGTCACCGCGCGCCATCTCCGGCAGTGTCTGCAGGTACTGGTAGGCCAGCATCTCCGGGGTGGGCCTGCCCGCCTTGATCGCGGCGAACGTCTTCTCGATGGCCTTGGCCTGCCCCTGCGCCCGCAGGTATGCCGCGGCGCGTTCACCCTGAGCGCGCAGCATCCGGGACTGCCGGTCGGCCTCGGCGGCCAGGATCGCGGCTTGCTTGGCACCTTCGGCGGCCAGGATCTGGGCCTGTTTGGCGCCTTCGGCCTGAGTGATCGATGCCTGCCGGTTCCCTTCGGCGGTCAGGATCACCGCCCGCTTCTCCCGGTCGGCCTTCATCTGCTTTTCCATCGAGGCCTGAATCGACGGCGGCGGGTCGATGCTGCGCAGCTCCACCCGCGCCACCCGCAGGCCCCACCGGCCCGTCGCCTCGTCGAGCACGCCGCGCAACTGGGCGTTGATCTTGTCGCGGGAGGTCAGCGTCTGCTCGAGCGTCATGCCGCCGACCACGTTGCGCAGCGTGGTGGTGGTGAGCTGCTCGACGCCGACGATGTAGTTGCTGATCTCGTAGACGGCCGCCTGTGGAACGGTGACCTGGAAGTAGACCACGGTGTCGATGTTGAGGGTCAGGTTGTCCTCGGTGATCACCGGCTGCGGCGGGAACGACACCACCCGCTCGCGCAGGTCCACGCGGGCACGGACGCGGTCGATGAACGGCACCAGCAGCGTCAGCTGCCCGCTGACGGTGCGGCTGTATCGACCCAGGCGTTCGATCACCGCCGCCTCGGCCTGCGGGATCAGCGTCACGGACTTCGCCACCACGATGATCCCAAAGACCACCAGCGCAAGCGCCACCACTAACAGAGCGATTCCAGTCATCGCGCTTCCTCCTAGTTCTCCGTCAGCGGTTAGATGTCCTTGAACACCACTGCTGTGGCGCCGTTGATCTGCATGACGGTCACCCGTTCGCCGGGTTCGTACACCTCGTTGTCGTTGAGCGGCCGCGCCGTCCACACCTGGCCGTCCAGCTTTACCTGGCCCTCGTCGCGTGCGACGCGGTCAAGGACCAGCGCGCTCTTGCCCTCCAGCGCCTTGATGCCGGTCGGCAGCCCCTTCGCGGGCGTGAGCCGCCGCCGCAGCGCCGGCCTCACCAAAACCAGCAGCAGCACCGAGACGACCACGAACACCGCCGCGTCGGCCCAGACCGGCCAGTCCAGCAGCCAGGTGCTCCCCGCGGCGGCCAGCGCGCCCCCCGAAAGCATCAACAGGGACATGTCGCCGGTGAGCGCCTCCGCACCGGCAAGCACCAGCGCGAATATGAGCCAGATCACCGCGGCGGGCATGCGGTCAGAATACGCGTCATCCGCCTTTGCCGGACCAAACAACTACACTCCGAGATCATGTGGTGTCCCAGTGTCTCGCTGTCCCTGTGGGCCAACGCCTGGCTTGCGGGCAAGGCCGCGCCCGACGATGTCTTGGACGCGTTATCCCTTTGGGCGCCAAAGCAATCAGTCACCGCCTACGATGCCGTCGCCGCGGGCCACACGGGGCTCCCGTGGCCCGATGTCCACGACGCCGGGACGGTCACGCTGCTGCAAACGCTGCGCGCGGCGGCCGGCCGGCCGGCCTCTCCGGGTTCGATCAACGTGGTTCTGCCGCTGCCCGGCGATGTGCGCGGGCTGGCGCCGGGAACGCAGTTCGAGTGCGACGCGCTGGCCGCCGGCGAGGCGGTCATCATCACCAACCCCGACGATCCCGCCACCGCCGTCGGGCTGGTCCCCGAATTCGCCTACGGCGATTCGGACGAGATCGACGACGACGTGGGCCTGCCCGAATTGTGTGCGCTGTCATGGACAGTGTACTCGTTGCCCGGCGCGCCCTCGTTCCACCACCACGAGCTCGGTGATGCGGAATACGCGCTGCGGTCGGCCGTGCGCTCGGCCGCGGATGCGCTCGGCGCCATCGGCCTGGGAGCCGCATCCGACGTCGACGATCCACGGGGACTCGTCGAGCAGCTGCTGGAATCGGCACGGCAACACCGCATTCCCGACCATGCGCCGTTGCGCGCCCTGCGGGTGCTGGAGAACGCCGCGCACGTCGACGCCATCATCGCGGTCAGCGCCGGGCTCAGTCGGTCCGACTCCCCAGCGGACCGCATCGTCGCGGGGACCACGCAATCGTCGTCACAAGCCCAGATCGCCACCGATGCGCTGCGCCCGCTGACCGCGGTGGTGCGTTCGGCGCGGATGGCCGCGGTCACCGCGATCCTCAACTCGGCCTGGGCCGACTAATCCTGGTGTCCGCCTTCCGGCGCCACGCAGTGCGGCGGGCGGCAGGGCGCGCCGTTGATGCTGGCGAGGCAGCCCGGCACCGGATCTCTGCCGCCCACCCGACTCGGCGCCCGGCTGCGGCGGAGTTCGTCGACGAGGTCCGCGGCCAGCCGGGCGAATCGCCGGTCGGCGTTGGGTGTTGCGGCGCGGGCAAAGGCCATCCCGGCAGCCTCGGCCTGTGATCGCAACTCGTGGTCGAGATCCCACACCACCTCGATGTGGTCGGCAACGAACCCGATCGGGCAGACGATGACGGCCTCCGTGCCCACCAGCGTCGCCAGGTGGGCGGCGACATCGGGTTCCAGCCACGGAACTTGGGGCGGGCCCGAACGCGACTGCCACGCCAGGTCGTAATCGGCGCAGCCGGCGGCCGCCGCGACCAGCCTTGCGGCATAAGCGACCTGGCGGCTATACAGCCGGGGGCCGCAGCGCTGGTCGGCGGCCACCGGGACCGAATGGGCGGTGAAGACCAGCCGCGCGCCGTGCGGGACGGACTCGGCCGCGGCGGCGATGGCGCCGGCGAACATCTCGACGAAAAGCGGGTGATCGAAGTAGGGCCGCAGCTTGACGAATTCGGGCGCCTCCGGCCCGGCCGCCCGGCGGGCCCGGGCGATGTCTTCGACATACTGTGTGCAGCTGGAATACCCACTCCACGCCGAAGTGGTGAACACAGCCGCACGACGAATGCCGTTGTCGCGCATCGTCGTAACGGCTTCTTCGACGTAGGGTTCCCAGTTGCGGTTGCCGAAATAGACCGGCAGGTCGAGTTCCGTCTGTAGTTCGGTGATCAGCGCGCGGTTGATGCCGTTGATCGGTGACACCCCGCCGAAGTGCAGGTAGTGCTCGGCGACTTCGTCGAGGCGCTCGGGTGGCACGTTGCGGCCCCGGGTGACGTTCTCCAGGAACGGCCGCACCTGCTCGGGCCCTTCCGGCCCGCCGAAGGACAAGAGCAGGACGGCGTCAAAATCCATTAGTGCCCAGAGCATTCCGCTTTTAAAGCAACTGCGTGCTGGCGCCGCCGTCGGCGTAGATGATGGTCCCGGTGGTGGCCGGCAGCCACTCGGACAGCAGCGCGCACACGGTCTTGGCGACCGGCGTCGCGTCCTTCATGTTCCAGCCCAGCGGCGCGCGCTGATCCCAGCCCTCCTCGAGCAGCTGTATCTGGGCGCCGGCCTCATCGCCGAGCGCGCCGCCGACGATCGCACTCATGGCCAGCGTCCGGATCGGCCCTGCCGCAACGAGATTCGAGCGCACACCGTACCTGCCCGCTTCGCGGGCCACGAACCGGTTCACCGACTCCAGCGCGCTCTTGGCGACGGTCATCCAGTTGTAGGCCGGCATCGCGCGCGACGGGTCGAAGTCCATCCCGACGATCCCGCCGCCGGGGTTCATGATCGGCAGCAGCGCCTTGGCAAGCGAGGCATACGAATACGCCGAGATGTGAATGCCCTTGGCGACGTCCTCGTAAGGCGCGTCGAAGAACGGGTTGATGCCCATGCCGGTCTGCGGCATGAAGCCGATCGAATGCACCACGCCGTCAAGCTTGTTGCCCTCACCGATCACCTCGGTCACCCGGTCGGCCAGGGTGGCAAGATGCTTCTCGTCCTGCACGTCGAGCTCGATCAGCGGGGCCTTGCCCGGCAGCCGGTCGGCGATGCGCTGGATCAGCCGCAGCCGGTCGAATCCGGTCAGCACCAGTTCGGCCCCCTGCTCCTGGGCTACTCGCGCGATGTGGAACGCGATCGACGAGTCGGTGATGATCCCGGTGACCAGAATCCGTTTGCCGTCGAGCAGTCCTGCCATGTCCGTCCTTATGTCGTGGCCTTATGTCGTGGCCTTATGTCGTGTTGAAATCAGTGGCCCATACCCATGCCGCCGTCGACCGGGATGACCGCACCGGAGATGTAACTCGCATCCTCGGACGCCAGGAAGCTGACCACCCCGGCGACCTCGGCGGCGGTGCCGACCCGCTTCGCCGGGATGAATTCGAGTGCCCCCTTCTGGATCCGCTCATCCAGCGCGCGGGTCATATCGGTGTCGATGTAGCCCGGGGCCACCACATTCGCGGTCACCCCGGCCTTCGACAGCTCCCGGGCGATCGAGCGGGCCATGCCGATCACACCGGCCTTGGAGGCCGCGTAGTTGGCCTGGTTGCCGATGCCCCAGGAGCCGGAGACCGAACCCATGAAGATCATCCGGCCGAACCGCTTTCGCAGCATGCTGCGCGACGCGCGCTGGGCCACCCGGAATGCACCCGTCAGGTTCGCGTCGATGACTTTCTCGAACTTCTCCTCGGTCATCCGCATGAGGAACG
>NZ_JAOPWB010000329.1 GCF_025965855.1 Mycobacterium sp.
CATCAGGCTTGCGCCCATTGTGCAATATTCCCCACTGCTGCCTCCCGTAGGAGTCTGGGCCGTATCTCAGTCCCAGTGTGGCCGGACACCCTCTCAGGCCGGCTACCCGTCGTCGCCTTGGTAGGCCGTCACCCCACCAACAAGCTGATAGGCCGCGGGCCCATCCCACACCGCACAAGCTTTCCACCATAAAGCATGCGCTAAATGGTCCTATTCGGTATTAGACCCAGTTTCCCAGGCTTATCCCGAAGTGCAGGGCAGATTACCCACGTGTTACTCACCCGTTCGCCACTCGAGTATCTCCGAAGAGACCTTTCCGTTCGACTTGCATGTGTTAAGCACGCCGCCAGCGTTCGTCCTGAGCCAGGATCAAACTCTCCAAACAAAAACCCCTCGATAACGAGGTGAATTTACAATCAGAGATACCTGACAAGACGCCAATATCTGGCATCAAAATAAAACAGCCATACCCACACACGGGGAGTGCAGAGTATGGCCAAAAAACAACAACAAATAAAAAGACCAAACACACTATTGAGTTCTCAAACAACACTCGCACTTATTTTCGCCCGCTTCCGGGCAACCTCGCCAGCTTAATACAGTTCCGGCGGAGGCGTCAAGCCCCAGTTTTGGCCATCTCATTGTGGTGACCGCTGCGGGGCAGCCGTGCCAGGCTAGTACCGATCCGGCGAGGGAGTCAAGGCCTCCGGTTTCGGCCATCTTCGTGAGATGACCGCCCTTCTGGGGCACTGACTTTGACTACTCTACCCGCTCGATCGCCGCACCCAAAATCGCCAGGTTTTCCACGAACAACGGGTAGCCGCGGTCGATGTGGAAGACGTCGTGGACCTCGGTATCACCGTCGGCGACCAGCCCCGCCAACACCAGGCCGGCGCCGGCCCGGATGTCCGAACACCAGACCGGGGCGCTCGAGAGTTGTGGGAGGCCCCGCAGGACGGCGTGGTGCCCGTCGGTGCGGGCGTCGGCGCCGAGCCGGATCATCTCCTCGACGAACCGGAAGCGCGCCTCGAACACGTTCTCCGTGATCATCGACGTGCCGTCGGCGATCGACGCCAGCGCGATCGCCATCGGCTGCAGATCGGTCGGAAACCCGGGGAACGGCAGCGTCGCCACGTTGACGGCCTTCGGGCGCTCGTACTGGGTCACCCGGAAGCTGTGGTCGGTTTGGGTGACGGTGGCCCCCGCGTCGTGCAGCTTGTGCAGCACCACCTGCAGGTGGGCCGGATCGACGCCGGTCACCTCGATGTCACCGCGGGTCATCGCGGCGGCGATGCCCCAGGTGGCACCGACGATGCGGTCCCCGATCACGCGGTGTTCGGTGGGGTGCAGCCGCGGAACGCCGGTGATCGTCATGGTCGGCGAGCCCGCGCCTTCGATCTGTGCGCCCATCTGGTTCAGCATCGTGCACAGGTCGACCACGTCGGGTTCGCGCGCCGCGTTGTGAATCGTGGTGACACCTTCCGCCACGACGGCGGCCATCAGGATGTTCTCGGTGGCCCCCACCGAGGGGAATTCCAACTGAATTTCCGCGCCGCGCAACGTGTCGGCCTGAGCAACCACGCACCCGTGCTCGATGTTGCACTGTGCGCCCAGCTGCCGCAGGCCGGCCTGATGCATGTCCAGCGGCCGCGAGCCGATCGCGTCGCCGCCCGGAAGCGCGACCCTGGCCCGCTTGCACCGGCCGACCAGTGGCCCGAGCACGCAGACCGAGGCGCGGAACTGCCGCACGGCCGCGAAGTCGGCGTCGTACTTCGGCTCGTCGGGCGAGGTGATGCGGGCGATGTCCCCGTCGAGTTCGACGGTGGCGCCCAGGCCCCGCAAAACCTCCGCCATCAGCGGCACGTCGAGGATGTCCGGGCAGTTGGTGATGGTGCTGATGCCCTCGGCCAGCAGCGTCGCTGCCATGAGCTTGAGCACACTGTTCTTGGCGCCCCCTACAGCGACTTCGCCCGACAACCGGTTGCCTCCGGTCACCACGAATCGCTCAGCCACCCGCGTTAGTCTAGTGAAGCGGTATCGGCTTGTCAGTCAGCCAAGTCGGCCAGCCGAGTACCGTTTGTTCATGGCGATACACCTGACCCGCATCTATACCCGAACCGGCGATGACGGAACGACGGGATTGAGCGATTTCTCACGGGTCTCCAAGAACGACCCCCGGCTGGTGGCGTACGCGGACTGTGACGAGGCCAATTCCGCTATCGGCGTCGCGATCGCCCTCGGCCAACCCGGCGAGGAAATCACGGGTGTGCTGCGCGAAATCCAGAACGACTTGTTCGACGCCGGCGCGGATCTGTCGACTCCCTTGAAAGACCCGGTGGAAAACCCCGAACATCCCCCGCTGCGGGTTGCCCAGACCTACATCGATCGGCTCGAAGGGTGGTGCGACAAATACAACGAAGCCTTGCCGGCGCTGGATTCCTTTGTGTTGCCTGGTGGTTCGCCGTTGTCGGCGCTCTTGCACGTCGCCCGCACCGTGGTGCGCAGGGCGGAGCGCTCGGCATGGGCAGCGTTCGATGCCCACCCGGACGGGGTCAGCGTGCTGCCGGCCAAATACCTTAACCGGCTGTCGGATCTGCTGTTCATCCTGGCGCGGGCGGCCAACCCCGGCGGGGACGTGCTCTGGCGGCCGGGCGGCGGCGCGTCGAGCGCCGGGTAGCCGAAAGCCTCAGCGATGCAACAGAATCGGTCGATCCCGCCGGTGACTGTGATCCCCGTGCTCGTCTATCCCGATGTGCGAGCCGCGGTGGACTGGCTCGCCGCGGCCTTCGGCTTCGTCGAGCGAACGCGAATCGGCGACGGCCACCGGGCGCAGCTGAGCGTCGGCGCGGACGGGGCGATGATCGTTGCCGACGTGGCAGGTGAGCGGCGATCGCCGCAGGCCGGCACCGTCACCCACGAGATCAAGGTGCGCGTCCACGACGTGGACGCCCAGTTCGAACGCGCCCGGGCGGCGGGGGCGAAAGTGCTGGAGCGGCCCGTCGACCGCGAGTACGGCGAACGCGAGTGCACCGTCGAGGACCTCGCCGGCCATCGCTGGCAGTTCAGCGAAACCCTGCGCGATGTCGCCCCGGAGGAATACGGATGCCAGACCGTCAGCCGGTGGCAGAACGATTCTGCCACTTAGCTTTTGGGATTGATGTCGTCAGAAGCTGCGACGGCGTGCGCGCGGCGAGGGCCGGGACTCCAGCCACGACAAGAACGCGGTCAACGCGCCCGTGTCGAGCGCGAGCTCGTAACCGGACCGGCGATCCTGCGTCGTGTCGCGCAGCTCCAACACGACGATCTGGTCGGTCATGATGTCGAACTCGTCGCCGCGCGGCGCACGCCGGGCGACGATCTCCAAACCCCGCCGGCTGAGCCGGCGGTCCGGCCACAAACGCAGACTGGACAGCCGGTAGAACGCGGCCTCGCCGCCGCGGTAGCGGATCACACCGTGCCGCCAGCCGTGACCTCCGACGGCGGGGATGTCTCGCATGATTCCCGCGGTCCCGCCCTGGCGCAGCTTCAACAGTCGATAACTCAGGGCGAGGACGGCGACCCATAACACGACGACGAGCACGACCATGCCGACCATGGGCGCGCTCATCGACGGTCAGTCGATCGCGCCGACGGCGCGCAGTCTGGCGCGCCCCCTGGCGGCGATACGGGGATCGTCGGATTCGGCGTCTTCCCTGGCGGCGCTCTCGTCGATCTCCGACTCGATCTCCGCGGATTCGGCCAGGATGCTGACCTGCTCCTCGGTTACCGACAGGAACCCACCATCCACCGCGATCCGCAGGTCGTCCTCGCCTTCGCGTTCGACACGCACCATGGCGTCGTCAACCAACTGCGCCACCAGCGGGATGTGGCGGGGCAGGATCCCGATCTCGCCGACGGTGGTGCGGGTGAACAGGAACGTTGCCTCACCCGACCAGATCTTTCGGTCGACGGCGACTATCTCAACGTTCAATTCGGCCATGCCACAGAGCCTTTCACAACCTTTTCACTCAGTTCTCAGGAGTCGAGTTTGACGCCAAAGCTTTCGGATTTCTTGGCCAAGTCGTCGAGGCCACCGATCAGGAAGAACGCCTGTTCGGGAATGTGGTCGAAGTCGCCCTTCGTCAGCTTGTCGAACGCCTCGATGGTCTCCTTCACCGGCACCGTCGAGCCCGGCTGACCGGTGAACTGCTCGGCCGCCATCATGTTCTGTGAAAGGAACCGCTCGATGCGCCGCGCCCGGTTGACCAACTGCTTGTCCTCTTCGGACAGCTCGTCGATGCCGAGGATGGCGATGATGTCCTGGAGGTCCTTGTACCGCTGCAGGATTCGGATGACTTCCTGAGCCACGCGGTAGTGCTCGTCGCCGACGACGGCGGGGTCCAGGATGGTCGAGCTCGACGCCAGCGGGTCCACCGCGGGGAAGATACCCTTGGAGAACACGTTACGGGAGAGTTCGGTGGTGGCGTCCAGGTGCGCGAACGTCGTCGCCGGCGCCGGGTCGGTGTAGTCGTCCGCGGGGACATAGACCGCCTGCATGGACGTAATCGACCGCCCACGCGTCGAGGTGATCCGCTCCTGCAGCTGACCCATCTCGTCGGCCAACGTGGGCTGGTATCCCACCGCCGACGGCATGCGACCGAGCAGGGTCGACACCTCGGACCCCGCCTGGGTGAACCGGAAGATGTTGTCGATGAACAGCAGCACGTCCTGGCCCGCCTCGTCACGGAACCACTCCGCCATCGTCAGCGCGGACAGCGCCACCCGCATACGGGTGCCGGGCGGTTCGTCCATCTGACCGAACACCAGCGCGGTGTCCTTGAGCACGTCGGCTTCCTTGAGCTCCACCCACAGGTCGTTGCCCTCGCGGGTGCGCTCACCCACCCCGGCGAAAACCGAAGTTCCACCGAAGTTTCGGGCGATGCGGTTGATCATCTCCTGGATGAGCACCGTCTTGCCGACGCCGGCGCCACCGAAGAGCGCGATCTTGCCGCCACGCACGTACGGGGTCAGCAGGTCCACGACTTTCAGGCCGGTCTCGAGCATCTCGGTGCGCGGCTCCAGCTCTTCGAACGGCGGGGGCTTGCGGTGAATCGACCAGTGGTCGAAGTCTTCCCCGTATCCCGGCTTGTCCAGGCAGTACCCGAGCGCATTGAAGACGTGGCCCTTGACGTTCTCACCCACCGGCACAGAGATCGATTTGCCGGTGTTGGTGACCTCAACGCCGCGCACCAGACCATCGGTGGGCTGCATCGAAATGGTGCGCACCAGGCTGTCGCCCAGGTGCAGTGCGACCTCGAGCGTGAGGGTCTTCTTGAGCTCCTCGAAGGTGATGTCGGCGTGCAGCGCGTTGAACAGCTCGGGAACGGCGCCGCGCGGGAACTCGACGTCGACGACGGGCCCGGTGACGCGTACCACGCGGCCGCTGGTGTCGGTGTCCTTCGAGTCTTTGGTCTTCTCGGTGGTTTCAGTAGCAGGCATAAATTTTCTTCTTCCTCGTGGTGCTACTTAGCGTCCGCGAGCGCGTTTGCGCCGCCGACGATTTCGCTGATCTCCTGGGTGATCTGGACCTGCCGCTCGCGGTTCGCCATCAGCGTCAGCTCTTTGATGAGGTCGTCCGCGTTGTCGGTGGCCGACTTCATCGCGCGTTGACGTGACGCCAGCTCCGATGCCGCCGCTTCCAACAGCGCCGCGTACACACGGGTGGTTAGGTACCGCGGCAGCAGCGCCTCGAACAGCGTCGTCGCATCCGGCTCGAAGGAGTACAGGGTGTGCAGATCCTGCTCCTCCTCGACATATTCCACCACCAGCGGAGCAATGCGGTGGGCCACCGCCGATTGCGACATCATCGACTTGAACTCCGAGTAGACGATGTGCAGTTCGTCGACGCCCTGGACGTCATCGGACTGCTGATCCTCGTCGTCGCCCGTGCCCTTCATGAAGGCGTCGACCAAGGTCGAAGCGATCGCCGCGGCGTTTTCGTACTTGGGTTGCTCGGAGAAGCCCGTCCACGAATCGGTGACGTCCCAGTTGCGGAATTTGAAGTAGTTCAGCGCCTTACGGCCCACCGTGTACAGAACCGGCGTCTTTCCTTCCTCCCTCAGCAGGGAGAACAGCTCCTCGGAGCGACGGAATACGCTGGAGTTGTACGCACCGCACAAACCCCGGTCGGAGGACACCACCAGGACGCCGGCCCGCTTCGGTTCTTCTCGCTCGACCAACAAGGGGTGGTCCAGGGCGGCTTCGGCGGACAGGGCGGTGAGCGTCGCGGTGATCTGGAATGCGTAGGGCCGTGCGGATTCCAGCCGCGACTGCGCCTTACCGATGCGCGATGTCGCGATCATCTCCTGGGCCTTGGTGATCTTTTTGATCGACCCTGCCGAACGAATCCGGCCGCGCAATTCGCGAAGTGTCGCCGCCATCGTTAGCTACTTCTTGTCCTTCTTGGAGTCCTTGGATTCCTTCTTGTCCTTCGGCCTTTCCTTCTTGACTTGCACCGACTCCTTTTCCAGCTCCTCCTCGTCCATCGCCTCGACGTGCTCGTCGGGCACCACCGACCCGCCGTCCGAGGCCGCGAAGCCCTTCTTGAACTTGTTGATGATCTCGGTGAGCTGCTTCTCGTCTTCTTCGGAGAGCTTCTGGCTGTCGCGGATCTTGGCCAGGAATTTCTCCTCGGAAGCCCGCATGTGGTCCAGCAATTCGGTCTCGAACCGCCTGACGTCCTCGACGGGCACGGAGTCCAGGTGGCCGCGGGTGCCCAGGAAGATCGAGACCACCTGCTCCTCGACCGGCATCGGCTGGTACTGCCGTTGCTTGAG
>NZ_JAOPWB010000075.1 GCF_025965855.1 Mycobacterium sp.
TTCGTGTAGCCACTCGTCGTTTTTCGGCCGAACCGCGGCGACGGGACGGCCCAGGGCTTGGGCGTATTGCTCGGCGAGCTCGTCGACGTCAAGCGTTGCGGGACCGGTCAATTCATAAACCGCGCCGAGGTGGCCCCGCGGCGCGGTCAGCACCGCGGTGATGACATCGGCGACGTCGCTGGATGCGACGGGGGACGTGCGGCCGAGTCCGAACGGCAGGGACAAGCATCCGGTTTCTCGGATCGAGCGGGCGGCCAACGTCGCGAAGAGCGGGTTATCGAGCAGGACGGTCGGCCGGATGTGCACCGCCGGCACGCGCGACCAATTGATGACGCGCTCGGCGAGCCAATGCAGGCGTTGGTGTTTGGATTCCTCCGTGCTGGTGGCGGTCATCTGGGAGACCGTCATCTGCGACATGTTGACCAACACTTCCAGGCCGCCGAGCTCCTCCGCGGCGACGCACACCACGGTGGTGGCCTGCAGGTAATCCGGTGAGACGCTCATGTTGAAGAACATCCTGTCGATGCCGGACATCGCCGCGAAGACGTCGACCGGGTTCGTCAGGTCACCGACGATCACCTCGGCGCCTTGGGCGCGCAGTGCGTCGGCGCGAGCGTCGTCGCGGTGCACCATCGCCCGAACCGCCTCGCCCCGGCCGAGCAGTTGGGTCACCACCTGCGGACTGATACCCGCGACACCGCCGCCGGCGCCCGTGACGAGGTAGCTGCGTGGCTCTGCCATGAAAAC
This sequence comes from Mycobacterium sp., assembly GCF_025965855.1. Classification (GTDB taxonomy): domain Bacteria; phylum Actinomycetota; class Actinomycetes; order Mycobacteriales; family Mycobacteriaceae; genus Mycobacterium. Next base: position 748 of record NZ_JAOPWB010000075.1, read on the forward strand.
ACCTTTGTCTCAACGGGTTTGGAGCTGATCCTAGACCCGCGGGCGTGCCGAGACCGGTCGGTGCACACGAATGATCCTGTGTGCAACGGCGTACCGAGACGTATATGAGGGGTAAATGGCCAGGTAAACGAGATTTTCGGGGCCAAGCCGCCGATCACGGAGCACGGTTCAGCGAACATGTGTTTATTGAACGGCAGGTTTGGGAAGCCCATCGGGAACCGCGAATCAATCGATTGACGGTAACTTCGATCAGACCACGGGAATGACTTATGGGTTCTCCGCTTCGTAGCCTCGCTCGATGGAGCACAGCTCCCGCGAAAGGCGTCCAGACTGCCAAGTCCTGGGTCAACGTGCCTCGGGGGTTGGCCGCCCGGGCGACCACCCCGCTGTTGCCCGACGACTATCTCAAGATGCTCAATCCGCTGTGGTCAGCGCGGGAGTTGCGCGGCCTCATCGTGGACGTGCACCCCGAAACCGCCGATTCGGCCACCGTCACGATCAAGCCCGGCTGGGGCTTTTCGGGGCGGTACACGCCAGGCCAGTACGTCGGAATCGGATTGCGCATCGACGGCCGATGGCATTGGCGCTCCTATTCGTTGACGTCGATCCCGAGGCGCGACAACAAGAACCTCACCATCACCGTCAAGGCCACCCCCGAGGGTTTCCTGTCGACCCACCTGGTCAACGGCGTCAAACCGGGCACCATCGTGCGCCTGGCCTCCCCCAAAGGAGACTTCGCGCTGCCCGACCCGCCGCCGCAGAAGATCCTGTTCATCACCGCCGGAAGCGGAATCACCCCGGTGATGGCCATCCTGCGCACCCTCAGGTCCCGCGGGCAACACGCGGACATCGCGCACATTCATTCGGCGCCCGGCACGGACGAGGTGATCTTTCAAGACGAATTGCGCGAGCTCGAAAACACCCAGCAGGGCTATCGACTCCACCTGCAGCTCACGCAGACTCAGGGTCATATTGATTTCGAGCATCTCGCCGACATCGTGGCCGACTGGCGGGAGCGCCCGGCCTGGGTGTGCGGGCCGCCCGCCCTGCTGGACACGGTCGAAGAGGTTTGGAAGGGCGCCGGTTGCAGCGATCAACTGCACCTGGAGCGCTTCACCATCGCCGCCACCGACAAGGGCGGCGAAGGGGGAACGGTTACCTTCGCCATATCAGACAAGACCATCGAGATAGACGGCGCCACATCGCTTTTGGAAGCCGGTGAAAAAGTGGGGATCCAGATGCCCTTCGGCTGCCGGATGGGCATCTGCCAGACGTGCGTGCTTCCGCTGGAATCCGGGCACGTCCGCGACTTCAGGTCGGGGATCGAACACCGCGAAGGTGACCGCATCCAGACCTGCATCTCCACGGCGTCCGGAAACTGCACCATCAAGATCTAAGGGGAAACGAATGGCAATCACCGACATCAAGGAATACGCACACCTGACCACTGAGGATGTCGAGCAGCTCGCTCACGAACTGGACACGATTCGCGCCGACATCGAGGCGTCTCGGGGTGAGCGCGACGCCCGGTATATCCGCCGATCGATTCAGCTGCAGCGCGCGCTTGCCGCGGGTGGGCGAATTGCGTTGTTCGCCAGCAGAGACAAGCTGGCGTGGATCACTGGCACCGCGATGCTCGCGACGGCAAAGATCATCGAAAACATGGAGCTGGGCCACAACATCACCCATGGCCAGTGGGACTGGATGAACGATCCGGAAATCCACTCCACCGAGTGGGAGTGGGACACCACCTGCCCGAGCGTGCAGTGGAAGCACTCCCACAACTTCGTCCACCACAAGTACACCAACGTCGTCGGCCTCGACGGCGACGTCGGCTACGGGATCATGCGTGTCACCCGCGACCAACATTGGGAAGGCTGGATGCTGGGCAACCCCGTCTACAACCTGTTGCTGGGAACGCTGTTCGAGTGGGGCGTCGCATTGCACCACATCGAAACGGTCAAGATTCGTAAAAAGCAGAAGACCTGGGCCGAAGCCCGCAAGGACCTGCGAGTGATCGGCAAGAAGGTGGCCAAGCAGGCCGGCAAGGACTACCTGGTCTTTCCCGCGCTGACCGGGCGCAACTGGAAGCACACCCTCAAAGCCAACCTGACGGCCAACCTCATCCGTAACTACTGGTCCTACATGGTGATCTTCTGCGGCCATTTTCCCGACGGCGCAGAGAAATTCACCGTCGAGGAGTTCGAGAACGAGACCAAGGGGGAGTGGTATCTGCGCCAGATGCTCGGTTCGGCGAACTTCAACGCCGGGCCCTTCATGGCGTTCATCAGCGGCAACCTGTGCTACCAGATCGAACACCACCTCTTCCCGGACCTGCCCAGCAATCGCTACGCGGAGATCGGCGTGCGGGTGCGCGAGCTGTGCGACAAGTACGACCTGCCGTACACCACGGGATCCCTTGGCCGCCAGTACATGCAGTCGTTCTGGACGATTCTCAAACTCGCCTTGCCCGACAAGCTGCTCAAGGCGACCCGCGACGACGCCCGGGAGACGCGCTCGGAGCTGAAGTTTCGCGTCCGCGCGGGGCTTCGCGAGAGCTTCATCGATCCGGGTACGGGCAAACGACGCGGCCTGCGCACCGCGCTGCGTGAGCTGCGTTCGTGTGACTTGTCGGCGTAGCAAACCCCGCGCCCTCGCCGGTCGACAGCCCGATGGAGTCCCCGAGGTTTGACCTTTGGTAAGGCAACCCTTAGTTTGTGGGTAACCTACTAGCTGAAGGGTGCCAGATGCAGTTCGTCGCGTCCTGTCGGGGAGGGCGACCTCCTTTTATTGTGGCGGTGCCGCCGAGTCATCCGATCAGCGAGGTCGCGGCGGAACTCAGCGGCCCGGGAGAGTACCGCTGATGGCGCGCGGATTGCAGGGTGTAATTTTACGGAGTTTCGGCGCCCGCGACCACATGGCAACCGTGATCGAAACTGTTCGGATTGCGCCACATTTCGTGCGTGTGCGCATGGTGTCGCCGACATTGTTCGAAGAAGTGAAGGCCGAACCGGGCGGCGTGGCTGCGGTTCTGGTTTCCCGACCCGGGCGGGTCGAATACCGAGTTCCAGCGCGCATACACGATCTCCGAGGCGGACGTCACCGCCGGCAGGTTCGCGGTCGACATTGTGCTGCACGACCCAGCCGGCCCGGCGTCGTCGTGGGCGCAGACCGTGCAACCCGGCACGACGGTCGCGGCCATGTCGCTGATGGGCTCGTCTCGCTTCGACGCACCGGACGAGTCTCCGGCCGGCTACCTGCTCATCGGGGACTCGGCATCGATCCCGGCGATGAACGGAATCGTCGCAACCGCCCCCGACGACGTCGCGATCGAGATGTACCTCGAGCAGCACGACGACAACGACACGCTGATCCCGGTCGCCGAACATCCCCGGCTGCGGGCGCATTGGGTTGCGCGGCGCGACGAAAAGTCGCTGGCCGCGGCGATCGAACGTCAGGACTGGTCGGACTGGTATGTGTGGGCGACACCAGAGGCCGCGACCCTTAAGCATGTCCGAAGGCGGCTGCGCGACGAGTTCGGGTTTCCCAAGTCCGCGATACACGCCCAGGCCTATTGGAGCGCCGGGCGAGCGATGGGCACTCGCCGCGGAGACGAGCCGGAAACCCCCGTCGCTACCCCGCGGGTGCCCGATGACAGGCAGGCGGAAGGCATTGCAGCAGATGGCCGCGGGTGGACGTTTCGAAGAATTTTGGCGGCAGCAGCGGGACGCCACCGAATGGCGCATCTTCGCCGAATAGGTCAGCATGATTGACCGCGGCTCTTGCGGTATGCCTTACAGTTGATCGGTCAGTTGCCCGTGGGAATGCTGGAGGCCTGCTTATGAGTGCTGTGGTGTCGATTCCGCGGTACCCCGGCGACGTGACCCCCGAATGGTTGTCGGCCGCGCTCAGCGAACGCCGCGCACCCGTCGAGGTATCGGGCGTCGACGTGGTTGCGATCGGCACCGGCCAGACCGGCGCGACCTACCGGGTGACGGCCGGCTACGCGACGGATCCCGGTGATCTGCCGCAGACCTTTGTGATCAAGCTGCCGGCGCAGGACGACACGGTGCGCGACCGCGTCGTCATCGGCTATCGCAGCGAATGCGCCTTCTACTCGTCAGTGGCCGATCGGGTGCAGGTGCCGACACCGCAGTGCTTTTACTGCGAGATCACCGAGGACGCAATGGATTTTGCCCTGCTGCTCGCCGATCAAGCGCCGGCGGTGCAGGGCGACCAGCTCGCCGGCTGTGGTGAAGCCGAAGCGCGCCTTGCGGTTACCGCTCTGGCCGGCCTGCACGCGCCCAGCTGGTGCGATCCATTCTGGCTGGATTTTCCGGGCATCGCGTTTGCGCGGCCGGACGAAGCCGGTGCCAACGGCATGGGCGAGGTGGCGAAGATGAGCGCCGAGATCGCGCTCGAGAAGCTGGGCGATCGTATGAGCCGCGCGGACCGCGAGACCTTCAGTGCGGCAATGGATTTGGTGGCGCCTTGGCTGCTGGCCGAGTATGACCGGTTTGCCCTGCTGCACGGGGATTATCGGCTGGACAACATGTTGTTCGATCCGGACCGAACGCGGGTCAGCGTGGTCGACTGGCAGACGCTCGGCGTGGGCCTGCCGGCCAGGGATCTCGCGTACTTCACCGCGACCAGCCTGAACTCGCAACCTGCGCGCAAGCATAGAAGAAGGCCTCGTTGCCGACTATCACCGCGCGTTAACGAGCTGCGCGGTCACCGACTATGACCGCGAAACGTGCTGGCGTGATTACCGGCTCGGCGTGCTGCAGGCGCCGCTGATCTCGGCGCTGGGGTTCGCCTTCGCGGCCGCCACCGAGCGCGGCGACGACATGGTGCTCGCCATGCTGAGCCGCGGCTGTCGGGCCATCCGCGAGCTGGGGACGCTGGAATTGATCGGTTAGAGGTCGCCGGTGAAATCGGCGGTGAGCCACCGGTCGGGGCGGATGGTGAACAGCACCTCGTCAACGCCCTCCATGCTGCGGACGAACGCGCGCCCGCCTTCCTCGCCGAGGTAACGGATGGCGATGGCTTCCTGGACGTCGGCCGGGGCCGGTCTGGTCGTATCGACGACCGTGCCCTCAACCACCACGTATTGATACGGCGGCTCCTCGTGCTGAACCACCAGCGTCACCGCGCCGGCCCGCTCGATGAGCCTCGCCTTGCGGCTAGCGGACCCGGTGTTGACCCGGATGTTTCCATCGCGCGTGTAGTCGTACCAGATCGGGACGCTGGCCGGGGGCCGGCCGTCGGCGGCGACGGACAGCACCGCGACGTGCTTGGCGGCGAGGAACTCCTGACGTTCGGCTTCGCTGAGACTTCTCATGGGCACTATGAACGCCAATCCCCAAGGGCTATTCCCGGTATGGCCCCTGGCCCTGGCCGCGCGCCGCCCCGGTGATGAAAGCCACCCGCCCCGCTAACCTGCCGCTCATCGCTGCGCCGCCTTGACGAGGTTCGAACCGATGATCAGACGTTGGATCTCGCTGGTGCCCTCGTAGAGCCGCAGCAGCCGCACGTCGCGATAGATGCGTTCGACGGGAACGCCGTGCATGTAGCCGCTGCCGCCGTGGATCTGCACCGCGAGATCGGCGACCTTGCCGGCCATTTCGGTGCAGAACAGCTTGGCCGCCGAGGGCGCGATCCGGCGGTCTTGATTGGTGACCCACGCCCGCGCGGCGTCGCGGACGAGCGCGCGCCCGGCCAGCACCCCGGTCTGCTGGTCGGCGAGCATCGCCTGCACCAGTTGAAAGCTTCCGATGGGCGTCCCGCCCTGCGTCGCGGTCGCGGCATACGCCACCGATTCGTCGAGCGCGCGCTGGGCAGCGCCTACCGCGAGGGCGGCGATGTGCACCCGGCCGCGCGCCAAGGAGGTCATCGCCGCTCGGTAACCGATGTCCTCACTGCCTCCGATCAGCGCGTCGCTTCCGACGCGGACGTCGCTGAAGCCGACGTCGGCGGTCCACGCGCCCTCCTGGCCCATCTTCGCGTCCTTGGCGCCCACCTGAACGCCCGCGGCGTCGGCGGGAACCAGGAACACGGCGATCCCCGGCCCCTGGTCGTCGGCCGGTCTGGTTCGCGCGAACACCACGAACAGGTTGGCGACGGGCGCGTTGGTGATGAAGCGCTTGTCACCGGAGATCACCCAGTCGTCACCGTCGCGCACGGCCTTGGTGCGCAGGCCCGCGGGGTTCGATCCCGCGCCGGGCTCGGTCAGCGCGAAGGAGGCGACGACCTCGCCGGAGGCCATCGACTCCAGCCAGCGGCCCTTCTGTGCGTTGGTGCCGAAGCCGACGAGAACCTGTCCGGCGATGCCGTTGTTGGTGCCGAACATCGATCGCACCGCGAGCGAGGTGTATCCCAATTCCATTGCCAGCTCGACGTCTTGGATGAGATTCACGCCGAGGCCGCCCCACCGCTGGGGGATCGCATATCCGAACAGACCCATCTTCTTGGCCTGGTCGCGCAGATCGTCCGGCACCCGGTCATCCGTCAGGATCTCTTGCTCGCGCGGGACGACGGCGCTGCGGACGAAGTGACGGGTCTGGGCGAGGATCTCCCGGAAGTCTTCGTCGGGCACTTCCTGGACTTCGGCGCTCGTCATGGGCAGAGGCTCCTCTTTGGCACTTATCGCTCGGGTTCACCCACCCGGCGTCGGCCACGATCCTATATGAAATATGATATTCGACCATCGGGTACCCCATGGCGGGAGCAAAGCAAGGGAGGCGGGATTCACGTGTCGTTGCTGGACGGTCAGACTGCAGTCGTCACAGGTGGTGCACAAGGCCTGGGCTTCGCGATAGCGGAGAGATTCGTCGCCGAGGGAGCGCGGGTCGTGCTCGGGGACGTCAATCTCGAGGCGACTCAAGCCGCGGCCAAGCAGCTGGGAGGCGAGGAGGTGGCGCTGGCGGTCCGCTGCGATGTGACTCAAGCGGCCGAGGTCGAAACCTTGATCCAGACCGCCGTCGAGCGCTTCGGTGGCCTGGACATCATGGTCAACAACGCCGGAATCACCCGCGACGCGACGATGCGCAAGATGACCGAAGAGCAGTTCGATCAGGTCATCGACGTGCACCTGAAGGGAACGTGGAACGGCATCCGGCTGGCGGCGGCGATCATGCGGGAAAATAAGCGCGGCGCCATCGTGAACATGTCATCCGTGTCGGGCAAGGTCGGCATGGTCGGCCAGACCAACTATTCCGCGGCCAAGGCCGGGATCGTCGGGATGACCAAGGCCGCGGCCAAAGAGCTTGCCTACCTTGGGGTGCGGGTTAACGCGATCGCTCCCGGCCTGATTCGGTCGGCCATGACGGAGGCTATGCCGCAACGGATTTGGGACGAAAAGGTGGCCGAGATTCCCATGGGCCGCGCCGGGGAGCCCAGCGAGGTCGCCACGGTGGCCTTGTTCCTGGCCTCCGATCTGTCCTCGTACATGACCGGCACCGTGATGGAAGTCACGGGCGGCCGGCACATCTGAGTGGACCGGAATGGAATGGTGAATATGCGCCAGACCGTCATTTGTGAGCCCGTCCGCACGCCCATCGGCCGCTACGGCGGAATGTTCAAGTCGCTGACCGCCGTCGACCTGGGCGTGGCCGCCCTCAAAGGGCTACTCGAGCGGACCGGGCTCTCGCCCGAGGCCGTGCAAGACGTCATCCTCGGCCACTGCTATCCCAGCAGCGAAGCGCCGGCGATAGGGCGGGTGGTGGCGTTGGATTCCGGCCTGCCGGTGACGGTTCCAGGCATGCAGGTCGACCGGCGCTGCGGGTCGGGCCTGCAGGCGGTGATCCAGGCGTGCCTGCAGGTCGGCAACGGCGACCACGATCTCGTCATCGCGGGCGGTTGCGAAAGCATGAGCAACGTCGCTTTTTACTCGACCGACATGCGGTGGGGCGGCGCCCGCGGCGGTGTCCGGGTGCACGACGGGCTGGCGCGGGGACGCGCGACCGCCGGCGGCCGGCACTACCCGGTGCCGGGCGGGATGCTGGAGACCGCCGAGAACGTGCGCCGCCAGTACAGAATTTCGCGCCTCGACCAGGACGAGCTCGCCGTGCGCTCGCACCAGCGTGCGGTGGCCGCGCAAAAGGACGGCCTGATGGGGGAGGAGATCATTCCGGTCCTGGTCCGCACGCGGCAAAGCGAGGAATTGATCGACACCGACGAGCACCCGCGCGCCGACACGTCGGTGGAGTTGCTGAGCAAGCTCAAACCCGTTCTGCTGGGCGAGGATCCGGAGGCGACGGTTACGGCCGGCAACTCCAGCGGACAGAACGACGCGGCGTCGATGTGCGTGGTGACCACGCCCGAGAAAGCGGCCGAATGCGGCCTGACACCGTTGGTCCGGATGGTGTCGTGGGGGTCGGCGGGCGTGGCGCCCAGCATCATGGGCATCGGCCCGGTGCCGGCGACCGAGGTGGCCCTGGCCAAGGCGGGCCTGCAGCTGTCCGACATCGACGTCATCGAGCTGAACGAAGCCTTCGCCGCGCAGGCGCTTGCGGTGATGCGCGAATGGAATTTCGGCGCCGCCGACCACGACCGAACCAACGTGCACGGGTCGGGAATCTCGCTGGGCCATCCCGTCGGTGCGACCGGCGGCAGGATGCTGGCGACCCTGGCGCGCGAACTCAACCGCCGCCGGGCGCGCTACGGGCTGGAGACCATGTGCATCGGCGGCGGCCAGGGGCTGGCGGCGGTCTTCGAGCGGGTCGCCTCGTCGTGAACGGTCCCCTGAGCGGCATCACCGTCGTGGAGGTGTCCAGTTTCGTCGCCGCACCGCTGTGCGGCATGACCCTGGCTCAGCTTGGCGCGCAGGTGATCCGGGTTGACCCGATCGGCGGCGCCTCCGACGTACAGCGATGGCCGCTGGCGGCCGGCGGCACGTCGATCTACTGGACCGGCCTGAACAAGGGGAAGCGTTCGGCCACCATCGATCTGCGCTCGGACGGGGGCCAGGAGCTGGTCCAGCGGCTGATAGTCGAGGGTGACGGCATCGTCGTCACCAACGCCGCCGGGCTGTCCTGGCTCAGCCACGATCTGTTGGCCGCCAAGCGGTCCGACGTCATCCACGTCCAACTGCTCGGACGCGGCGACGGGTCCACCGGGGTGGATTACACCGTCAACGCGGGCGTCGGGTTCCCGCTCGTCACCGGTCCGGCCGAGCACGCCGGCCCGATCAACCACGTGCTGCCGGCCTGGGACGTGTGCTGCGGCCTGTACGCCGCGCTGGCGGTCGTCACCGCCGTCCGGCGCCGCGACCAGAGCGGGGTGGGCGGGCGCATTAGTCTCGCGCTGGAGGATGTCGCGCTTGCCACGGCGGGAAACCTGGGGCTGCTGACCGAGCCTCAGGTCAATGGGACGCAACGCCAGCGGCTCGGCAATGCCATCTACGGCCAATACGGGCAGGACTTCGCCAGCCGCGACGGGGTCGGTTTCATGGTTGTCACCTTGACCGGCCGGCACTTTCGTGACCTCGTCGAGGTGACCGGCACGGGTGCCGCGGTGTCGGCGCTCGCGGAGGCGCTGGGCGTGGACTTCGGCTCGGAGGGCGACCGCTATCGCTACCGTGACGCCCTGTCGGGGCTGTTCGCGACCTGGTTCGCCGATCACACGGCCGACGAGGTCACCGCCGCCCTGTCGGGCAGCACCGTGTTGTTCGAGCGGTACCGCACCTTCGCCGAGGCCGCCGCGGACGCGAAGGTGACCGCCAACCCGCTATTTTCCCGGCTGCACCAACCGGGCGTCGGGGACTATTTCGCCCCCGGCATGCCGGTCGCGTTCGACGGCACGCATCCCGCGAGCGCGCCGGCTCCCGCCCTGGGACAAGACACGGCCGAGGTGCTCGCCCAGCGCTTGGGGTTGACGACCGCGGACATCGCGCGCCTGACGAGCGCCAAGACGATAGGGACACACAGCGCATGACCAAACTCGCCCAAACCCTCGGCCTGACCGAGTTCCAGACCGAGATCGTCGCCACCGTACGGCAATTCGTCGAGAAGGAAGTCATTCCCAACGCGCAGCAACTGGAGCGCGACGATGCTTACCCACAGGACATCGTCGATCAGATGCGGGATATGGGCCTGTTCGGTCTGATGATTCCCGAGGAATACGGCGGGCTGGGGGAGTCGCTGCTGACCTACGCGCTTTGCGTCGAGGAACTGGCGCGCGGCTGGATGAGCGTGTCCGGGGTGCTCAACACGCACTTCATCGTGGCCTACATGCTGCGCCAGCACGGCACCGACGCGCAAAAGCAGCGGTTTTTGCCGCGCATGGCAACCGGCGAGTCGCGTGGCGCGTTTTCGATGTCGGAGCCGGAGCTGGGCTCCGACGTCGCCGCGATCCGAACCCGTGCCCAGCGCGACGCGGACGGCGGCTACACCATCAACGGCCAGAAGATGTGGCTGACCAACGGCGGCAGTTCGACGCTGGTGGCGGTGCTGGTGCGCACCGACGAAGGCGCGGACAGGCCGCATCGCAACCTCACCGCGTTCCTCGTCGAAAAGCCGACGGGGTTCGGCGAGGTCGTGCCGGGCCTGGTGATACCCGGCAAGATCGACAAGCTGGGCTACAAGGGCATCGACACCACCGAGCTCATCTTCGACGGTTACCGGGCAAGCGCCGACGACATCCTCGGTGATACGCCCGGGCAGGGCTTCTTCCAGATGATGGACGGCATCGAAGTCGGCCGAGTCAACGTGTCGGCGCGCGCGTGTGGCGTCGGCATCCGCGCCTTCGAACTCGCGGTGCGTTACGCCCAGCAGCGGCACACCTTCGGCAAGCCGATCGCCGAACACCAGGCCATCGCGTTCCAGTTGGCCGAGATGGCGACCAAAGTGGAAGCGGCACACCTGATGATGGTCAACGCGGCGCGGTTGAAGGATTCCGGTGAGCGCAACGACGTCGCCGCCGGCATGGCCAAATACCTTGCCAGCGAATACTGCTCGGAAGTTACCCAGCAGAGCTTCCGGATCCACGGCGGCTACGGCTACTCCAAGGAATACGAGATCGAACGGCTGATGCGCGACGCTCCGTTCCTGCTCATCGGCGAGGGAACCAGCGAAATCCAGAAATCCATCATCAGCAAGCGATTACTCGCCGAGTATCAGGTGTGAGGCGATGACCATTCCGGATTTCGCTGCGCGCCCACAACTTTCCGACGATGTCGCGCGCTTCATCCGCAGACGGATCTTCGACGGCACGTACGCGGCCGGGTCCTATGTGCGCCTGGACCAACTGGCCGCGGAGCTGGGAATCAGCGTAACGCCGGTGCGCGAGGCGCTCTTCGCACTGCGTGCGGAAGGGTTGATCGCGCAGCAGCCGCGCCGCGGTTTTGTGGTGCTGCCGGTCACCGGGCGGGACGTCACCGACGTCGCGAACGTGCAGGGCTACGTCGGAGGGGAGCTGGCCGCGCGGGCCGCAATCAACATCACGGGTGAGCAGGTGCGCGAACTCAAACAGATCCAGGCCGAGCTCGAAGAGGCCTATGCCGGTGACGACAACGAGCGGACCGTCCGTCTCAACCACGAATTTCACCGCGCCATCAATGTCGCCGCGGACTCGCCCAAGCTCGCCCAGCTGATGTCGCAGATCACCCGTTACGCACCGGAATCGGTGTTCCCCGCCATCGAGGGGTGGCCGGAACAGTCGATAAAGGACCATCGCCGGATCTTGTCCGCCCTCAAAAAGCATGACCACGAGCTGGCGCGGGCGGCGATGTCGGAACATCTTGCCGCGGGCGCCGTTCCGCTGATCGATCACCTGACTGCCCGAGGCGTGGTCATCGATGCGAGCCGTCCGCCGCCGGGATAGGTGTTGTTGGTGAGGCACGCCAGGGCATAGGCTGCTTTTTCAGGGGGCAACAACATAGAGCGAGGAAAAGTGCCCCGAACGATTCGCGCATCGGCTCTATTCGTTGCGACTCTGACAGCCATCGTCCTCGCGCCGCCGGCGGTCGCTGACCCGGTCGACCCGATCCCCGGCAATGGTGTCTTTGTCGTGGGGCCTGACATCGCACCGGGCCTCTACCACACGGGCGGGTCGGGGTCGGCCTTCGGGGTTTGGATAAATAACGTGCCGACCCAGGACTCAATGTGCTCGTGGTTCACGTACAGCACGCCTGATGCGAACAAGGACCATGCACTCCAGACGAATACCTCTATCGGCCCGATGTACGCGAATGTCAACTCTGCGGTTAAGGCCTTCGAGTCGCAGAACTGTCAACCCTGGACGCGGGTTCCTTAAGGCTGATTCGCTTCGACCAGCATCTTCCGCAGGCGGTGGGTGTCGACCTTGCCGGTGGCGCCGCGCGGAACGTCGTCATCGGATTCCAGCAACAGCCATAATTTCGGCATCTTGAAGGCGCTCAGCAACTTTCGGGCCGACTCATGCAACTGGTCCGCGGTCAATGCGCTGCTGCATACCACCGCAGCGCCCACCCTTCCGCCGGCAAGTCCGGGCACGTTGGTGACGTAGGCATTCTGGACGCCGTCGATCGCGCGCAGCGCCCGCTCCACCTCGCTCGGGTACACGGTTGCGCCGCTGACCTTGAACATGTCGTCGGATCGGCCGTGGTAGAACAGGAACCCGCCCTCGTCGAGGTGGCCGAGGTCGCCGGAGGGGTAGAAGCCGTCCGGGGTAAACAGCTCTTCTCGGCCGCGACGGCAGACGCCGCGCAGCGTGTGTGGTCCCCGGATCTGGATTTCCCCAACGGATCCGGGCGGGACCGGCTCGCCGCCGTCCGGGTCGACGATGCGAACCTCCACGCCGGGAAACGGTTTTCCGCAACTGCCCCACGCGGTCGGGGGCATGTCGGTGTCGGCGGCGTAGCCGCAGTACGGCCCGAACGCTTCCGTCATGCCGAACAGCGTGGCCCGCGCGCCCGGTTGAGCCCGCTGCTCGGGGGGCAGCAGGGCTTCCAGGCTCCCCGGCCGCAACGCCGACAGATCGGCACCGACCCGGTCCGCGTGCCGGGCCAGCACTTCGGCCTGATCGGGCCACCCCCGAAACAGCGTGACCCGCTCGGTTTCCAGTAGCCGCAGGGTGGTCTCGGGCCGCGGTATTTCCTCGGTCACCAGCGTGGCGCCCGCCAGCAGCGCGGACAAGATTCCGCTCCCGAAGCCACCCACCCAGAAAAATGGCATGGGCAGATATAGGCGGGTGTCGGACGTGATGCAGCGCGCTGCGAGGCCCGATTGCACCGCGGTCAGCGCGCTGCCGTGGGAGTGCACGACCCCTTTGGGTGCTCCGCTGCTGCCCGAGGTGAACATGATCACCAGGGGGTCGGCGGGGGTGACCGCCTCTGTCATGGCGCCGACGATCCGGCGGGCCGGCTCGCTGGGAACGGTATGGGCGAGGCGGTCGACCGGCCAGGCCTGGCGTAAGGCGGGAAGTTCGCGCCGCAGCACGAAATGCAGGTCGTCCAGGTAGCGGTGGCCACGGAATTCCTCGACGCTGACCAGGAATTGAACCGAAGCGGTCCGCAGCTGCGCGACCAGCTCGCCGGCCTGCAGCAGCGTGCTCAGCGGAACCAGCACGGCGCCAATGCGAGTCAGGGCGATCGCCACCTGCACCCAGCGGGCGCTGTTGGGCATGATCAGCCCGACCCGGGCGCCCTTGCCCACGCCTGCTTCGACGAAGACCGCGGCCAAGTCGGCTGTGGTGGCGTCCAGTTCGCGATAGCTGATTCGGGCCGCCGGGTCGATCGCCATCGGCTTCGCGCCGTGCCGCGCGGCGCGGGACCGCACCAGTTGATCGATGGTGCGGTCAGGCATCGAACAGCCTTCCCAGTCGCTGCGAGTCGACCTTCCCGCTGGACAGCAATGGTATTTCGTTGTGTGCCAAGGCGATGAACCGCTTGGGGATCTTGTAGGAAGACAGCTCCCCCTTGAGCCGCTCGCGCAACGCCGCCTCGTCGAAGGTCGCGCCGTCCGGCGTCACCACGACCGCGGCGACCAGCTGGCCACGCTGGGCATCCGGAATGCCCACGACGTGGGCGACCGCGCCGCCGGTCACCGTGGCGATGGCCTTCTCGACCTCGGCCGCCGATACGTTGGCGCCCGCCGTTTTGAGCATCGCGCTGAGCCTGCGGACGAAATAGAAGAATCCGTCGTCATCGGTGCGCACCAAATCGCCCGTGTGGAACCAGCCGTCGGCGTCGAAGCACTCTTCGCGGCTGCGTTTGTAATACCGCTGCATCACGTAGGGCCCGCGGATGCACAGTTCACCGACGCCCGAGGCGTCCGGGTCCAGGATCATGGCGTCGAATCCGGGCGCCGGCTTGCCGAACGATCCGCGGCGGCTTTCGGGTTGGTCGGATTCATCGTCGCTGATCAGTAGGACGCTGCCGGCTTCGGTCATGCCCAGCATATTGTGCCGCAACTCCGGATCGGCCGGGCGGGCGGCGGGATCCATGATCGGGTACAGGTTGCCCCGGCGCATCGACGACAGGTCGCGTCCGGCGAAGCTCGGGTGATCGGCGAGGTAGGCGATGCCGGCGGCGAAACCATTGGCCATCGTCGGCTTTTCGGCTTCCAGCAAGTCCAGCGTCTGACCGGGGTCACCGGCGTTGGAGCACACCAGCGTCGACCCGGCGACCAAGGTTGCCAGCAGGCCGAAGGCGAACCCGCCGATCCAGAAGAACGGCGAATTGCAGAACAGCTTGTCCGCCGTCGTCAGGCCGCGGATTGCGTTGAGGTTTCGCTGGTGTCCGAGCAGGCCGGCGTGCGTGTGCACCACTCCCTTCGGGGCGCTGGTGGAGCCCGACGTGTACACGATCGCCAGCGGATCGCAGCCGTCGACGTCGTCTTCCATCGCATCAAGGAGCGCCGGGTCGACGGACCTGGCAAGCCGGTACACGCGTTCGGGATTGACTATGACATGGCGCAACTGCGGTGTAGCGGTAACGAACAGCCGCTCATCGTTGTCCGGCTCAGCATGCGATAGCACCTCCGCGAGTCGCTGCACGTAGTCATGGGAGCGGAAGGACGCGGTGGCCAAGAGGATTTCGGCATCGCTGTCCATCAGCTGCTCGCGCAGCTCGCGAGCGGTGGCGAACGTGGAGAACGGAATCACCACCGCGCCGATTCGCGCCGCCGCGAGCATCCCGACGACGAACTCGGTGCCGTTCGGGTAGAGCAGCCCCACATGGGTGCCCTTGCCGCCCCCTTGCGCGATCAGTCCGCGGGCAAGCTCCGCCGAGCGCCGATCGGCCTCGGCATAGCTGATGCGGTCGCCATCGCAGACGAGAAGCGGGTGGTCCGCGCGCGAGCGAGCCTGATGCCGCAGGATTCCGGGGACCGTGGGAGCGTCACTGGGCATGGTCGCGATGGGCGGCGGAGTCACTGAAATAGAGCCTGACATCGCTGAGATCGGCCTTACCCGACGGGGTTCGGGGGATCGCGTCGACGATCGCGATCTCGGTGGGGATTTCGTAGCGCGCCAGTCGCGTTCGCAGGTATTCGACCAGCGTGTCGGCGTCGGCGGACGCGGGCTCGCGCAGTTGCACCATCGCGACCGGCGTCTCCCCGAGGCGTTCGTCGGATCGCGCGACCACGGCGGCGCCCGCCACCGCAGGATGGTCCTCCAGCGCGACCCGTACGTCGTCGGGCATCACCTTGAACCCGCCGCGGATGATCGCTTGGTCGGCCCGTCCGACGATCCAGACAAAGCCGTCCTCGTCGATGCGGGCCAGGTCGGTGGTTCGCGTCCACGTCGCCGATGGCCCCAGTTGTCCCGGCTTGACCTCCAGCAGGCCGACCCGGTCCGGCCCGAGCGTCGTGCCCTCGTCGTCGACCACCCGCAGCCGCGCGCCCGGGTTGGCCCGGCCTACGCTGCCACGCTTGGCTCGCCAGTACTCTCGGTAGTCCGCGAGGGTCCAGCCGGCGACGCCACCGCCGAATTCCGTTGCGGCATAAGAGGTGAGGACCGGTATGCCGTACTTCTCGGTGAAGGCGTCGGCGTCGTCAGGCGAAAGCGGGGCGGTGCCGCAGGTGACGGCACGGATGCTCTCCAGATCGGCCCGCGTCAGGTCGGAGTGCAACACCGTCCGCAGTGCGGCCGGCACCAGCGATACCGTGCCCGGCCGGTGGCTGCGCACCGCCACGGCCCATGCCTTGAGCTCGAAGCGTTCCAGTAGCACAAAGGATCTGGCCTCCGCGATGCACTGCAGCACCCGGAACACGCCGCCAATGTGCACCAGCGGCGAGTTGACGATCGCGACGCCGCGTCGCAGCTTCGTTGGCGCCGGGGCACTTTCAGGGTCGGGGCCCATCACGCTGCGCGCCAGCATCTCGTAGCTGAGGTCGATTCGTTTGGGCGGCCCGGTCGTTCCGCTCGTCAGCATCCGCACCGCCACGCCGGGCCGTGCGGCGGATCCTTCGGTGTCGCAGGCTCGCCCACGGGCGTCGACGGAAGAACCCGTAATCGCCAGCGTCGCGGTCCCCGTCGGGACCAGCGTCGCCAAGTCGTTGGGTTCGCCGATGATCAACGGCAGCCGGAGCGCGGCGATGTCGGCCCTGGTGCGGTCGTCGCCGAGAGCCGGGTTGATGGCGACGACGGTTCCGCCGCCCAGCAGTACCCCGAGGAAGGACGCGACGTGACCGGGCCGGTTGCGCAACAGCATGCCGACGCCCGCGTGGTCGGCGGCCTGGGATGCGACGCGGCGTGCCACGTCGCCCACTTCGCGCCACGAGATCCATTGATCCTCATACTCGATCGCGTACGAGTCGGGCTGCAGATCGAGCACATCGGCGATGCGCCGGCTGAGCGGGTGACGGGCCATCAGCGGATCTCCGGTTCGCGTGCACCGATCTCGCCTTGCTGGGTGGCCAATTCCGCGGTGCCGAGCGGGTTGCCCAGACGGGTGTAGATGAGTCCCTGCTCCAAGGCGGCGCGGTAGGGCTTGTCCAGCGACTCCCAGATCGCTTTCACGGTGCCCTGGGTCGCCGATGGTGGCTTGGCGGCGATCGTCGCGGCGATCTCGCGGGCCCGCTTCCACAGCCTGTCGGGGGAGACCACCTCCGAAACCAATCCGATGCGCAGAGCGGTGTCGGCCCCGACCCGCTCGTCGTTGCCCATCAGGGCCATGCGCAATGTCTCGCCCAGACCGATGCGCCGCATCAGGCCGATCGGCTCCAACGCGCACACCAGGCCGGCCGACACGTGTGAGTCGAAAAAGGTTGCGTCGTCTGAGCAGATGACGACGTCGGCTTCGTTGATGAAATAGAAGGCGCCCGCGGTGCACATGCCTTGAACGGCGCACACCACGGGTTTCCACATCTTCTGCCACTTGGGGCTCAGCGCTTCGCCCGGATCCTCGTGGTTCCACACGTTTTCCGGCTGGCCGTACGGCGTCTTGATGTCCAGACCGGCGCTGAACGCCCGGCTGCCGGCCGCCCGCAGCACCACCGCGTGCACCGCCTCGTCAAGTTTGACCGCGCGCCAGGCCCGAGCCATTTCCTCACACATGGTGCGGTTGAACGCGTTTAGCTGCTCCGGCCGATTCAGCGTGATGGTGGCGACATGGTCGTCCGCGTTGACCTCGAGCAGGATGGTTTCAAAGGTGGAGCTCATCAGCGGCACTGCCAATTCGGTTTCCGCTTTTCGACGAAGGCCTTGGGGCCCTCCCGCGCGTCCTCCGTTCGCAGCACGCGCTCGCGGAAGGTCTCTGCGAGTATCTCGGCCTCGTGCAGCGGCACATTCAGGCCCTTGAGAATGGCCAGCCGGGTTCCGCGCACCGCCAGGGGCGCATTGGAGTTGACGATGTCGGCGATCTCGTGGGCCCGGTCCAGTAGGCGGTCGTGCTCGACGACTTCGCTGATCAATCCGAGATCGTAGGCGCGTTGTGCGCTCATCCGCTCGTGCTTACCCATCAAGGCCATCCGCAGGGCGATCGAGCGGGGCAAGACCCTGGATAGCCGCACCAATTCGCGTCCGGCCACCAGCCCGATGCTGACGTGCGGATCGAAAAAGGTCGCCTGCTCGGATGCGATGACGATGTCCGTCGTAGTGACCCAGTCCATGCCGGCGCCGCAGCACAGTCCGTTGACGGCGGTCAGCACCGGCTTGGCCATGGTGCGAAACGGCGGCGTGCCTTCCTGCGGTGCCTCCCACTGGTCGTATGTCGACAGGTACGGCCGTTCGTAGATCACCTTGCCGTCTTCGGGGATGGCTTTGACGTCGGCCCCTGTGCAGAACGCGCGGCCGGTGCCGGTGACCAGGAGCAGCCACACGTTCTCGTCGTTCTCGGCATCCCCGTAGGCGGCGCGCAGTTCGGTGATCATATGCGGGCTCAGAGCGTTGAGCGCCTCGGGACGGTTCAGTGTGATGATGGCCGTATGCCCGTCGACGTCGTAGTTGATGGTGTCGAACGAGTCGGTAGGCATCCGTGCTCCCTCATCTGCCACGGAACTTTGGCGCACGTCGTTGCCGAAACGCCTCCAGTCCCTCTTTGAAATCGCCCGTCCGACACGAGAGTTCCAGATTGAATAGCTCCTGCGTCATGGATTGGCTCAGCGTCGCGTGCTGACCGAAGGTCAGGGCCTGCTTGGCCAACCCGATCGCGGCGGTCGGCCCGGAGGCCAGCCGCTCCAGCAGCCTCTCGGCCGTGTCGTCGAGTTCGGGCCGGCTTACCGCTTGGTGGATCAGTCCCCAATCGGCCGCGTCCGTCGCGCTCACTTTCTCCCCCAGCAGCAGCATCCGCCTGGCCCGCACCAGACCGACCAGTCGGGGCAGCAGCCAGGAGGAGCCCGAGTCCGGGCTGAAGCCTCGGTCAACGAACGGTTCCCAGAACACCGCGTCGCTGGCGGCGACGGTGAAGTCGGCGGCGAGTGCGAGGTTGCAGCCAAACCCCACGGCCCATCCCTGAACGCTGCAGACCACCGGCAGCTGAACGCTCGCGACGAGTTCGATCACTCGGTGGGCGGCGTGGGGGATCCGCCGCACCAGATCGCCGGCGCGGGGACGTTGCCCGCCGGGATCATTGGCGGCCACCCAGTCGGCACCGGCGCAGAAGTCGTCTCCCTCGCCTCGGATGTGGATCGCGCGCAACGAATCGTCGGCGGCGGAATCGGTCAGCGCATCAACCAATTCGCCGATCATCAAGTGCGTCAACGCATTACGCCGCACGGGGCGATTCAGGGCGACCCGCAAGACCGCGCCTTCCCGGCACGCGGTGACCGACCCCTCGGCGCCGGCCGCGTCGGCCTCGTGACTCACCGTCTACCCGGCCTCTCTCCGCCGATACGGTTACCCATACAGTAGGCAATACGATTGGTACGGGGTATAAGTTAGCAAGGAAACGCTGACGACGGAAATACCCTGGCGGAACCCGGCGAGAAGAGGAACGCATGGTTGAGCGCGCAGCAGCCTCGCCGCTCGCCGGCGACGCCAAATTCGGCGAGGCGCCCCTCGCGCAGACGGTGGCGGCGGCGACCGCCATGCGGCGCCTGAGCTCACTGCTGGTATCTCTCGAGCACCCGCACCCCAGCGTGGACATCATGCTCGCGAAGTTCGCCGAGTGGGAAGGCGAGTTGGCCGCCGCGGCCCCGGCGGACAACGCACCGCGAATCGGCGAGATCGCCGACGATCCCCGGCGCGTCTACCTCAACCACGCCACCGACATCGGCGCCTACAACCCCTGCTTTCCCGAATACCGGTTCGACCAGCTCGATGCCGAAAAGGCCGGCGGTGTTGTGTGCTTCCCGCTGGTCTACGAGGGGCCGCCGGGACTGGTGCACGGCGGTTTCCTCGGCGTCTTCTTCGACTCCGTGATCCAGCACCACAACTGCGTCACCGGCTTTTCCGGCAAGACCCGGTCCTTGCTAGTCAGCTTCCGCCGGCCCACGCCGGTGCTGACCGACCTGCGCTTCGACATAGTTCGCTCGCAAGTCGAACGGGGCATCGCGTCGACGGCGCGGCTGCTGCTCGACGACGAAGTGCTGTGCAAAGGCGAGGTCAACACGTTGGCGTCGCCGCCCGAGACCCTGACCGGATTCAAGTTCGGCAGGCGGCGAAGGGAGTCCGATAGATGAGCGCCTCCGGCGTTTCGGACGACCGCGTGCTCTTTGACGTCGACCGCGACCGGCGCATCGCGACGATCACGCTGAACAACTCCGAGCAACGCAACTCCTATGACGCCACGATGCGCGAGGCCGTCGCCCGCTGCCTGGACCACGTGGCCGACGACGACGACCTCACGGTGGTGCTGTTGCGGGGAGCCGAGGGAGTCTTTTCCACCGGAGCCGACATGAACAACGCGTACGGCTGGTACGGCGACGAGACCAAGGCGTCCGATGACGCGGCGGCCAAGCGCCGGCCCAGTCAGCGCAGACGACTTACCGTGGACCGCAAGTCGTTTGGCTTCTACCACAACTTTATGGGCTTCCCGAAGGTAACGGTGGGGGAGATCGCCGGCTACGCACTCGGCGGCGGCTTCGAGATCGCGTTGATGACCGACATCTCGGTCATCGCGCGGGACACGAAGATCGGCATGCCGGCAACCCGCTTCCTCGGCCCGGCCCTCGGCAGCCTGCACATGTTCTTCCACCGGCTGGGACCGGTGCTGGCCCGGCGTCTGCTGTTGACCGGTGACATCATCGAGGCCGGTGAGATCGAGCATCTCGGAATCTTCACCGACACATGCGATCCCGGCGCGGTTACGGCGCGGGCGCGGTACTGGGCCGAGAAGGCGGCGAAGATGCCCGCCGACGGAGTCGTCATTGCCAAGGAAGCGTTCCGCCTTGTCGAGCAGACCCAGGCGTACCACGGCGAGGAAGTCGCGAGCTACCTTTTTCACGCCTTCGGCACCAACCTGCAATTCGCACCGGGCGAATTCAACTTCGTCAAAGCGCGCGCACAGCATGGTGCGAAGGAAGCGTTCCGGCTACGTGACGAGCATTTCCACGTGGGGGAGCCCCCGGAAACGCAAGCGTAATGGCCGCGTCAATTTACCTCTGCCACACCAGATTCAACAGGCGAGAGAGCGACAATTTGCCCGCCTCCCAGCGACAGTTGGGGACGCCGCTCCGCATCTAACGGACTTGTCGCTGTGAGACGGGCACAAAGCATGTCCCCTCCGGCAGAGATCCATGTGGCGAATGTGACTTGACGGCAGTTACCGCGTCGCGGTCGCCTTGGTCCGCCCCCGCTGGACGGGCGACTTGGCGGCCTTGCGCTGCCGGGACGGCGCCGACTTGCCGCCTTTGCCGCCCTTCTCGATCAGACTGCCGGCGTGGTCGAGGATGCAGTCCAGGCCGAATTCGAAGTTGGTATCGTCGGGTGCCCCGATGCGGTGCCCCTGCCCGGTCACTTGGGCGATCAGCGGGGTGGTCGCCGGATCGATGGCCACGGCGTCCTCGATGGCGCGCGGACCGCTGTCCGGAGTCTGGTTCTTCTCGTACAGCCGGTGTAGCACCACCGAACCGCGCACGTGCACCGAAACCGCCGAGTAGGTGTCGAAGGCATCCTCGGGGGATAGGCCGGCCTCCACCAGATTGGAGATCGCGCGCTCCATCTCCTGGGCGCCCAGCCGCGCCGCTTTCGGGCTGAGAGCGGCGCGAATCAGAATCAGGTCGCACAGAATTGGGTTGCCCATGAACGTCTTACGCATCGAGCGCGCATGGTTGCGCAACGTCTCGCGCCAGTCGCTGGCCTCGACGTAGGGAGTGGCGAACACGTACTTGCTCAGGGCGCGGTCCGTCATCGCGTTGAGCAGATCGTCCTTCTTGCGGAAGTACCAATAGATGCTGGTGACGCCCACGCCCAGGTGTTTGCCGAGTAGCGGCATGCTCAGGTTGTCTATGGATACTTGCTCCGCGAGTTCGAATGCGCCGCTGATGATGTCGTCGGGATTGATGGATCCGCGTTCGCGTCGTTGACGCTTATCAGCGGTTGCCTGCTTTGCCACTACGGGCACCTCCATCACGATCTAGCCGTGCCACCGGTAAACTGGAATCTACCGGCAGTTCCTCTCTGACCTGCGTATACGCTTGCGTGTCGTCGCGTTTCCGTCTGCTACTGTAATACCTATCGTAGGCTTTTTGGTAAAACCCCTGGACACGTGAAAACGAGGCTGGGGACTTAGCGGGACTAGGCCATGGATCTAGGGCTGGCGAATGCCACGGCGGTGGTAGTCGGAGGAAGTCGCGGCATGGGCCTGGCGACGGCCCGCTGCCTTGCCGACGAGGGCGCCCGCGTCGCGGTGGTCGGCCGCAGCCGTGACGCGCTCGACTCCGCGGTGACGGATTTGAGCGGCCGCGGGAGCCCGGATGCGCTCGGGTTCGTCGCCGACGTCGGTGACGCCGGTGCGGTCGACAAGGTGTTCGCCGATCTCGGTGAGCGTTGGGACGGCGAACTGAACGTGCTGATCAATACCGTCGGGCCCGGCGCGGCAGGCAGTTTCGAGGTTTTGAGCGATGAACAGTGGCACCGGGCCGTCGAAGACGGGGTCATGGGCATGGTGCGCTGCGTCCGTTCGGCACTTCCGCTGCTGCGCAAGGCGCACTGGGCGCGGATCGTCAACTTCTCTGCGCACTCGACTCAGCGACAAAGCGTCATGCTGCCCGCCTACACGGCGGCCAAGTCGATGCTGACGAGCGTCTCGAAGAACCTGTCGCTGCTATTGGCCAAGGACGAGATTTTGGTCAACGTGGTATCGCCGGGCAGCATCGCGTCCGAGTCGCTGGTCGGCTGGGCGAAGTCCGTCGGCGTCGACGGCAGCGACCCCTACGCGCTGATGGACGCCATTGCCAAGCATTTCGGTCATCCCGCGCAAATGCCCCGGGCGGGCCTGCCGGAAGAGATCGGGCCGGTCGCCGCCTTTCTGGCGTCGCGGCGCAACTCGTACATGACCGGAGCGAACATCAACGTCGACGGTGGTTCGGACTTCACCTGACTCGAAATCGTTTGGCCGACAGAAGGAGTGAACAGTGGCGACGGCTGGCGAGGCACGCGTTTGGGCGCGAGGGGCGTTGCGGGGAATCGGCGACTCCCTCTACACGCCGTTCTGCGGCACCGACGGTGATGACATCGACTGGGACGCCTATCGGACGTTGGTGCGCTACTGCGTCGGCGACCTTGGACACCCGATGTTGTGGTGCACCAGCGGCATCGCCGAGTTCTGGTCGTTGACCATCGACGAGCGAAAGCGCTTGCTGGAGGTGGCAATCGAGGAGGCGCGCAGACTGAATCCGGACGTCGTTGTGCAGGCCTGCACAGCGGCGACGTCGGCGAAGGACGGTTTGGAATTGACACTGCACGCCCAGGCGGCGGGCGCCGACATCGCCTATATCCAAACGCCGATGATGGAGGCCCACGGTGGCGAGGGCGTGCTGAGGTTCTTCAAGTACATCGCCGCGCGCACCGATATCGCGCTGGGGATGTTCAACTCCCCGTCCTCGGGGCTACGTGTTGACTCCGGTCGAAAGCGCGCGGATCTATGACGAGGTGCCCGCGGTGTGCGCCACCAAGGAGGGCGCCTTCCGGCCGGAGGCGAGTCGGCGGCTGCACGAGCTGGCGCCTGGCCTGGCGGTCTGGGAATGCGACAGGACCGTGTACCGCGCCGGATGGTTGCGTGCCGGTATCGTCTGCCCGGCGCAATTGGGCACGGCCGGGTACCTGTTCGAGACCCCGCAGCGGCGCCTGTTTTCCGAGTACTGGGATCTCGTGCTGAGTGACAAGCTCCTCGAGGCGATGGACTACGGCCGCGAATCCGGGATGGACCAGTTCGACCTCGACGTCGGATCGTGGTGGACGTGCTATCCGGGGCGCCCGGATTACTTCACCCACTGGGGTGGTGCTTTCAAATACGCCGCCTCACTGCTGGGGCTGCCGATCGGTGACTATCCGCATTCCCGGCCGCCGCAAGCGGAGCTGCCGGCTGAGGCGAAGGCCCAGATCGAGAGGGCCTACCGGCGGCTCGGGCTCATCGCGGCATAGCCATCAACAGCGTGGCCGGGCAACAGCGTGGCCGGGCAACCGATTACACAACGGAGCGGACCCGGCGAGAAACCGGGCCCGCTTCGTGGACTGGCTGATTACTGCTGCTCGGCTCGCTCGCGCGACTCGTGCGCCTTCGCCTTGCCGCGGGCCTTCTCGGCCTCGGCTTCCTTCCGCCCAGCGTTGCGTTGGGCTTCGGCTTTGTCCTGCTGAGCCTTGCCTTCCTCGATCAGGTCGTCGCGGCCGATGATGACGCCGATGACCTGCTTGGTCTTCCCGAAGACGTCTTCGACGATGCCCCTGACGAACTCGACCGGGCCGGTCTTGATGTCAACCATTTGCATCTCCCTCCCATTGATGGCTGGCTCCTTCAAGGCTTCCCAGACACCCCGTCGACGCAAACATCTGCCGGCGTGACGCACGCCACAGAAGTAGCTTTACGGTGAGAGCTACTCGCTTCAGCTTCGCAGTGCCCGCTATCGAAAGGATCGGCAGTGCTCACGCTGGGTGTCATTGGCTGGATCCTCATCGGGGGCTTGGCTGGCTGGGTCGGCAGCAAAATCACGGGAACTGATGCCCAAATGGGGTTGATTCTCAATATCCTGGTCGGGATCGTGGGCGGCTTGATCGGTGGGTTCCTGCTGCGCGGCTTTGGCGTAAACGTCGCCGGCGGCGGTCTCGTGTTGTCGTTTGTGACGTGTCTGCTGGGGGCGGTGATCCTGCTGGCGATCGTCAAGTTGATCAGCCGCGGACGGGTGTCCCGCTAGGGGTATCGGTACCGGGTCAGCGCCCCGAAAATCGCTGTTGGATCGGGTTTGGCCCGGGCGTGGCGGCGGTTGTGGAATGCGCTACCGATAGGTATACAGTATGGGTACAAAATCGGTTGGATCCGGTAGGCAAGCGTGAGGAGGTGCCGCGGCAGATGTCCGGCAGCGACGGTGCTTCCGAAGATGCGGTGCTCTACGAGGCCACGGCGAGCGGCGTTGCGATCCTCACCTTCAACCGCCCGGATCGCCTGAACGCCTGGGGTCCCGACATCGCCGCCGGGTTCTACGCAGGGATCGACCGAGCCGAAGCGGACCCGGACATCCGGGTGATCGTGGTGACCGGCCGGGGCAAGGGATTCTGCGCCGGTGCGTATCTGGGGGCGCGGAGTTCGGCAGCCACCTACGGCAAGACCATGGAGAAGGCGCGTCAGACGGACCTGGCCGCGTTGGTCGGCGAACGCCCGCCTCATTTCGTGACCACGGTGCGCAAGCCCGTCATCGCGGCCGTCAACGGTTCCTGCGTCGGCATCGGTCTGACCCAGGCGCTGATGTGCGATGTCCGCTTCGCGGCCGCCGGGGCCAAGTTCGCCGCCGTGTTCGCCCGCCGCGGGCTGATCGCCGAATTCGGCATCTCCTGGATACTTCCGCGCCTGACCACCTGGGGAGTCGCGCTCGACCTGTTGTTGAGCGGGCGCACCTTCCTCGCCGAGGAAGCGGCAGAACTCGGCCTCGTCAAAGAAGTCGTCGCGCCCGAAGATCTGATGAGCCGCGCCCTGGAATACGCGGAGGACATCGCGCGCAACTGCTCGCCGGCTTCGATGGCGGTGATCAAACGGCAGGTATACGGCGACGCCACTCGCGATGTCGTAGAAGCCACGTCGCGTGCCGAGGTCCTGCTGCACGAGGCGATGCCGCGCCCGGACGTCATCGAAGGGATCACCAGCTTCCTCGAGAAGCGGCCGCCGCAATTCCCTTCGCTCACTTCAACCGACGTTTGATCTTGCCGGTGGTACCGGAAAGGATGGTCATGGCTACCTTGGATTACAAGGCGATCGACGTCGACAATCACTATTACGAGCCGTTGGATGCCTTCACCCGCCACTTGGACAAGAGGTTCAAGCGCCGCGGCGTGCAGATGGTCACCGACGGCAAGCGCACCTGGGCCGTGATCGGGGACCGCGTCAACCACTTCATCCCCAACCCCACCTTCGACCCGATCATCGTGCCGGGCTGCCTTGACTTGTTGTTCCGCGGCGAGATTCCCGAAGGTGTCGATCCGGCCTCGCTGATGAAAGTCGAGCGGCTGGCCAACCACCCCGAGTACCAGAACCGCGATGCGCGGGTCGCGGTGATGGACAGCCAGGACATCGAGACGGGGTTCATGCTGCCGACGTTCGCGTGCGGCGTCGAGGAGGCGCTCAAGCATGACATCGAGGCGACGATCGCGTCGGTGCACGCATTCAACCTGTGGCTCGACGAGGACTGGGGCTTCGACCGGCCCGATCACCGAATCGTTGCCGCGCCGATCATTTCGCTGGCCGATCCTGCCGCGGCGCTCGACGAGGTCGAGTTTGTGTTGGCACGCGGCGCCAGGCTGGTGCTGGTACGGCCGGCGCCGGTGCCCGGTGTAGCCAAGCCGAGGTCGCTGGGCGATCCCAGTCACGACCCGGTGTGGGCCCGGCTGGCCGAGGCGGGCGTACCGGTGGGCTTCCACCTCAGCGACAGTGGATATGTGCACATTGCGGCGCAGTGGGGAGGCAAGGCGACGTTCGAGGGGTTCGGCGAAAAGGATCCGCTGGAGCAGGTACTCCTCGACGACCGCGCCATCCACGACACGATGGCATCGATGATCGTGCACGGCGTATTCACCCGTCATCCGAAACTCAGGGCGGTCAGCATCGAAAACGGCTCGTACTTCGTGCACCGGCTGATCAAGCGCCTGAAGAAGGCGGCCAACATTTATCCGCGGCATTTTCCCGAGGATCCGGTGGAGCAGTTGCGCAACAATGTCTGGATCGCGCCCTACTACGAGGACGATCTGCCGGAGCTGGCCGACGCTATCGGCATCGATAAGATCCTGTTCGGTTCCGACTGGCCGCACGGCGAAGGCCTCGAGTCGCCGCTGTCGTTTTGCGAAGAGCTCGCAGATTTCAGCGATTCGGATATCCGAAAAATCATGCGCGACAACGCTCTAGACCTGCTCGGTGTCCAAGTCGGATCGGTCGCTTGATTATTCGAGGCTGGTTGCGCTAGTGAGCGAATGGACCGTAGGCGCAGTTCTTGACGCCATCGCCGACGTCATCCCGGACCGTCTGATGACCGTCTGCGGAAACCGCCGAAGCACGTTTGCCGAATCGGCCGGCCGCACCGACAGGCTCGCAAATTACCTCAGCGGCAAGGGGTTCGGGGCCTACGCCGAGCGCGCGACGCTCGAACCCTGGGAATGCGGACAAGACCGGGTCGCGCTCATCATGTACAACGACCTGTACCCCGACATGGTGATCGGATGCCTCAAGGCGCGCACCATCCCGGTCAACGTGAACCACCACTACTCGCCACGCGAAATCGCCGACCTCCTCGACTACGTGCGGCCGCGGGGAATCATCTATCACCGATCTCTCGGCGCCCGGTTCGCCGACGTGCTGCCCCCCGCCGGGACGGAGCTACTGGTGTCCATCGACGACGGAAGCGGCGCACCCGAACTGCCGGGCGCGGTGTCGCTGGACGACGCCTCGGCGGCCGGCGGCACGGGCTTTCCCCCGGTGGGGTCGCCGGACGACCTGATCATGATGTGTACCGGCGGAACGACGGGACGCCCCAAGGGGGTCCTGTGGCGTCAGAGCGACATGTACGTGTCGTCGATGGTGGGTGCCGACCACGCGAGCGTCACCGAGATCCACGACAAGGTGCGTAACGGAGGCCCGCCGTGGTTCGCGGTTTCGCCGCTGATGCACGCGGCCGGCATGTGGACCGCGTTCGCGGCGCTTTGCGCGGGCCTGCTGGTCGTGCTCTACGACGACCGCAACAAGCTCGACGTACGGTCGGTGTGGGAAACCGCCGAGCGCGAAAAGGTGGGCATGATGACGATGGTCGGCGACGCCTACGCCGGGCCGCTGATCGCCGAACTGCGCGCCCACCGCTACGACTTGTCCTCGCTCAACGCCATCGGCACCGGCGGAGCCGCCACCAACGCGAAATACAAACGGGCACTGATGGAATGCCTCCCGCACATCACCATCATCGAGGGCTACGGATCCTCGGAGAGCGGCAACATGGCGTTCGGGCACAGCCGCGACGGGACCGCGAGCGAAACCTTCGAACCCAGGGCCGGCGCCTCCGTCATATCCGCCGACCGGAGCCGGTTCCTGCGCCCCGGTGACCAGGAGATCGGGTGGGCCGCCAGGACCGGCCGGATTCCGCTGGGGTACTACAACGATGCCGAGGCCACCCGACGGACCTTCACGCAGGTCGAGGGTCAGCGGGTGGTGATACCGGGCGACCGGGCATCCGTTGAGAAAGACGGCACCATCCGCCTTTTCGGCCGGGACTCGCTGGTCGTCAACACCGGCGGCGAAAAGGTCTTCGTCGAGGAGGTCGAGGAGGTGCTGCGCGCACACCCGGGCGTCGCCGACGCCCTGGTGGTGGGACGGCCAAGCGAGCGGTGGGGCCAGGAAGTCGTCGCGCTCGTCGCGCCACACCCGGGCACCGACCTGAGCGCCGACGAGCGTGCCCTCTATACCTTCTGCATCTCGCAGCTGGCGCATTTCAAGGCGCCCAAGGCGTTCATCTTCGTCGAACAGATTCAGCGTCTCGGCAACGGCAAGCCCAACTATCGGTGGGCCCGAGAACAAGCCGAAGAGAAGGTGTCATGAACACCAAAGCGATTGACTGCCTGATAAATGTGCACTTCGGCGAGGCCGAATCCCAGCCCACCTGGATGCTCAAAGTCCGGGACGATTACTTCAAGGGCCCGGAGTCGATGTTCGCACCGGTCGACCTGTCGGAGCTGCTCGACGAGATGGACTCCCACGGCGTGCAGAAGGCGATCCTGATGGACTCGATGGCCGGCCCGTCCACCACCGCGCGCAAGTTCATCGAAGCCAGGCCGGACCGGTTCGCCCTGGCGATGGGTGGGATCAACCTGCTGCGTCCGGTGCGGTCGTTGCGCGAGTTGACGGCTATCGTGGGCGACCTGCCGGTGGCGTATGCGGTAGTGGGACCGAGCTTTTGGGGCGACGGGCAGTACCCGCCCAGCGACGCCGTCTACTACCCGCTCTACGCCAAATGCGCGGAGCTCTACCTCCCGCTGTGCATCAACACCGGCATCCCGGGGCCACCGATTCCCGGAGAGGTGCAGCATCCCATGCACCTGGATCGGGTGTGCGTGCGTTTTCCCGAGCTGAAGCTGTGCATGATCCACGGCGCCGACCCGTGGTGGGATGTCGCGATTCGGTTGCTGCTCAAGTACGCCAACTTGCGGCTGATGACCTCGGCGTGGTCACCCAAGCGGCTGCCGGACAGCCTGCTGCACTACATGCGGACGCGTGGCCCGGACAAGGTGATCTACGCGTCGGACTGGCCGGTGCTGCGCATGCGCCGAGTGATACCCGAAGCGCGTGCGCTGGACCTGCCCCCAGAGGTGCTGGACAACTACCTCTACAACAACGCTCAGGAATTCTTCTTCGGACGGGAGCACTGACCATGGACCGCTTCGAACTGCGCCGACTCGACTACAGCCTGTCCGGGGATCACGTCGCGTTGCAGAATGCCTACAAGCAATTCTTCAAGACCCATTGCTCGATCGAAACGGTCCGCGCCGCAGAACCGTCCGGCTTCGACAAGAACCTGTGGGAGCGGCTGTGCGCGATGGGCGCGACCACGATGGCCCTGCCGGAGTCCTGCGGCGGTGACGGTGCGACGCTGGTCGATCTCACCCTGGTGGCCGAGGAGACCGGCCGGTCGCTGGCCCCGGTCCCGTGGATCGACCACGTGTGCGCCGCGCGGTTGCTCGGGCGCCTGGGAGGACTGGACGCCGACGCCGCCGGTGTGGCCAACGGTGAACAGGTCGCCGGACTCGATGCCCGCATCGACAGTCCGCCGGGCGTCCGGCTGATTCCGACGGGAGCGATCGCCGACCACATCATCGTGCGTGACGGCGATGAGCTCGTCCGCCTGACGTTCGGGACCCGGCCGGCCAAGGTCGACAACATCGGCCGGTTGCCGATGGCCTGGGTGGACCCGGCCGCCGCGGACACCCGCACGGTCATCGGCCAGGGCCCCGATGCGGTGACGAGTTACCAACGGGCCCTGGATGAATGGCGGCTACTGACCGCGGCGGCCCTGGTGGGTCTGGTCGAGGAGACGATGACCATCGCGGCGGAGTTCGCCAAGACCCGCTACACGCTGGGCGTGCCGATCTCGACGCTGCAGGCCATCTCGCACCCGCTGGCGAACATGGCCATCACCGTCCAGGGCGGGCGTAACCTCGCCCGCCGGGCCGCCTGGTTCCTCGACAACGAACCCGACGAGCGACGCGAGCTGGCGCCGTCGGCCTTCGTCTTCATGGCCGAGGAGGCCGCCAAGGCGGCGACGATGGCGGTGCACATCCAAGGCGGCCTCGGGGTTTCCTCCGAAGCCGCGGCCACGGCGTATCTGGTGCGCGCCAGGGGATGGCCGCTGGCCGGCGGCGACCCCGGCGCCACCGCCCTGCGCGTCGCCGAGATCGTCGCGGCCCGCGAGAACACACCACAGCCCGCGTAGGACTGGAGCGAAACGATGGACTTCTCCCGAGTCGAGCTGACCGAGGAAGATCAGGCCTTCCTCGAGGAGTCGCGGAATTTCCTGAGCACCCACATGACCGAAGAGGTCAGGCGTCGCGACCGCGAGACCGGCGACAACTTCGACGAGGGACTGCACCTGAAGTTCGGCGCCGCAGGCTATTTGGAGGCCGAGTGGAAGCCGGAGTCCGAGGGTGGGTTCACCCGGGTCCGCCGCCGCATCTGGGAGCTGGAGAAGCGGCGGGTGCACGTGCCCTGGGTGACATGGGGCACCACCGCCATGGTGGCGCGCTCGGTGGCGAAGTTCGGCTCACCGGAACTGTGTGAGGAGGTGCTGCCAAAGGTCTTCAGCGGCGAGGTCCGGCTCTGCCTTGGCTACACCGAGCCCGAAGGCGGCTCTGACGTCGCCACCTGCAAGACCCGCGCGGTGCGGGAGGCGGATGGATCCAGCTGGGTCATTAACGGCTCCAAGATGTTCACCACCGGCGCGCACAACTGCCAGTACGTGTTCCTGATCACCAACACCGCCCCGGAGGCGCCGAAGCACAAGAGCCTGACCATGTTTCTGGTTCCGCTGGATTTGCCGGGCGTCGATATCCAGGGCATCCGCACGGTGGACGGCGACCGGACCAACATCGTCTACTACACCGACGTTCGCGTCGACGACAAGTACCGGCTGGGGGACGTGAACGCCGGCTGGACCGTGCTGCGCGAGCCGCTCAACGTCGAGCACGGTGCGGTTGCGGCGGCGCGCGACGGGCTGCAGGACACCTCAATCATGATGCACCAGGCGGGATTCATGTCGGAGGCCGTCGACAAGGCCGCGGCGCGCGTGGCCCGGCCCGGCCCCGACGGGCACCGGTTGATCGACGACAAATCCGTCGCCTACCGCTTGGGCCGCAGCGCCGCCCGGGTGGAGATTGCGCTGTCGTCCCCGAGCATCTTCGGCCGGGTCGCCATCGCACAAACCATGCGGGACATCTCCCCGGATCTGATGGACATCCTCGGGGCCGCCTCGGCCTTACCGCCCGGCGCCGATGGCGCCGAGGCCGCCGACGACGGCAGCGCCGAGTACGCCTACCGGTTCGCTCCCTTGGTGGGTATCTACGGTGGCACGCTCGAGGTGTTCCGCAACATGATCGGCCAATACACGCTCGGGCTGGGCAAGCCGAACTACTCACCGCCGAAAGCTTCCTGACGCGACGAACGTGTAACCGCTGCGACCGGCGTCGGCGTGTCGTCGCAGCGATTACACGCTCGGTCAAGAGGTGGGGCCGGTTCTCGGCCAGTGGGCGGTGACGGCCTTCCCGGCGCCGATGCCGGTAAGGGACCGGACCTCCATCTCGGCGTTGCGCACCGGCTCACCGCGTAGGTCAATCACGACGCCGCGGCATTCGTCGCGTGCGCGTCGCTCTTGAAGGCCTCGCGCCGGACCATTTCCCACACCGTCGGCGTGTGCTCCGTTGTCGAGACGACAACGGTCTGCCGCCTTGCCATCCCGTCTTGCGCAAGTTTGACGAGGTAGTCCGCCAGGTCGATGCGGGCCGTGAATGCGCCTACCGGATCAATTTCTCCCGCAACATAATTCGTACGCTGAGGCAAATCGAATAATCCCGACGGGCGCACGATCGTCCAGTCCAGGTCGCTTTCGCGCACCAACCCTTCCATCCGCCGGATATCGTCGTACACGGTCTTGCCAATGGTGCGGGTGATGATCGGCTCGACGAGCCGTAACGCCAGCGGCGTATGGCGCCGGCCGGGCGCGGGGTAGGCGCCGATGGAACTGACCACGACAAGCCGGTTGACGCCGGACTCGCGCATCGCGGTCACGACATTGCGGGTGCCGACGGAATACGTGTCGACCGGCTGGCGGGTGAACGGCACACCGAGCGTCGATAGCACGGCGTCGGCGCCCGCGACGATCCCGGCGAGGCCGTCGCGCAGCACGTCCGCGCCTGCGACGGTCAGCCGCACGTCGGAGATGGGGAACTCGTCGGGCCGCCGGGTCACGGCCACAGCCGAGTGACCGGCGTCGAGCACCCGACGCGTCAGCAGCCGTCCGGTCAATCCGTTGGCGCCGAAGATCACGATTTGCATGAGGACTCCTTCGATAGTTACCGGCGGCGGGTTGCCGTCGTGTACCGCCGGGGCAGGGCGGGGATCAGGACCGCGGCGGCGACACAGTGCAACGCGGTCAACATGAGTTGGGTGCCTAGGTTCGCGGTCGTGAAGAACACCGGCACGATGGATAGCACGAGAACGACCATGGTCAGCGCGATCCACACGCCCCGGGCGGATGAGGTGTACCGCTCCAGCAGGGCGATCACGATCCAGCCGGCCAGTCCCGCGGCCACGGTCGCGACGATGGTCAGCGCGAGGGTGATTTGCCGGGTGCCGGTCGGCGTATCGACGATGTAATCGACGTCCGCCAACCGCCCCAGGAGCCACGCCAGACCTGTTGCCGCCGCGGCGATCCCGATCGCCACCACCCGGCCGGCGGGCCACCGGGCGTTGTGGACCGCCAGTTGCCCAGCCATATGCGACATCGCGAATTCCCTTTCGGCCACCTGCTTTGCGGGCAAGGGCTTCTTGCCTGCCCGCTACTACGACGAAACGGGCCGGCCGAAAGTTACAGGTGCGGCGTCGCCGAACGTGCAGTCAGTGCGAGAAATCGGCGGTCGTTTCGCGCTGAGTACACGCTCGGCGAGGCTCAGGTGGTCGGGATCGTCGCGGCGGCGGTGCCGGGGGGCGAGCAGCGCTCCAGGGCGCGCACCAGCAGTGCTGACAGGGGTGCGGCGTTCTGCATCGTCGGCGGCCACGTACTGATCACGTGATCGGACGCGCTGAACCTTTCACCGAGTGGATCGTGTGGATCGATAAGCTCGTAATAGGCGCCGCTCACTTCTGGTCCGGCGCATTCACGCGATGGCTCCCGACTCTTTGAGTTCGGCGATGCGGTCCCAGTCCATGCCGAGCTCCATCAAGACGATCTCGGTGTGCTCGGAGGCTTGCGGCGCGCGGGTTGTCACCAGCGGCTCATGGTTGAACTGTACCGGCCCACGCACCACGCGGAATGGCTTTCCGCCGCTTGCTAGTTCGACCTCGGCGATCATGTCGTTGGCGATGGCCTGCTCGTCGTCGGTCAGGTCGATCAGGCTCTGGAACGGGGCCCACTGACCCTTCATCGTCTTCAGATGCCGGCGCCAGTACTCAAAAGGCTTGGCGGCGACGGCCTTCGCGATCAGCTCGGCGGCCGCGTCGGCGTTCTGGATCAGCGGGAGCACATCGGAGAAGCGGGGATCGTCGGCGGCCTCGGGGATGCCGAGGTGCTCGAAGGTGTCGCGGATGATTCCCGTCGGGCTGATGATGCACAGGTTGATCGTGCCGCCGTCGGAGGTTTGGTAGTTGCCCATGAAGGGATTCACCGATGCCGCGAGGGAACCCGGCATGGACGTTCGCATGACCTCTCCGGTCTCCATGCCCTGCGTCACGCTGGCGCCCGCCGCCCACCAGGCCGTGCTCAGCAACGACACATCCATTTCGAGGGCCTCGCCGGTGCGCTCGCGGTGCAGCAACGCGGCCGAGATGCCGCCGGCGATGAACATGCCGCCGATGGAGTCGCCGAACGCCGGAATGCCTTGGCCCAGTGCGCCACCCAGCTCCTCCGGCGTCAGCGCGTACCCGACCCCGCTGCGCGTCCAGAACGCCGTCCCGTCGTAGCCGCCGACGTCACGCTCGGCTCCCTTGTCCCCGTAAGCCGAACCGCGGGCGTAGACGATGTTCGGGTTCACCGCGCGGAGGTGCTCGACGTCGAACTTGTGCTTCTGCCGCTGTGCGGGCATGTAGTTGGTCAGGAACACGTCGGACGTCTTGGCCAGTTCGTAGATCACTTCCTGGCCGCCCGACGTGGAAACATCGATCCCGACGCTGCGCTTGCCCCGGTTGGGATGCTCCATCAGCGGGTGCCGGTCCGGGTCGACCTGGATGCCGCCCATGTTGAGGAAGCCGCGCTGGGTGTCGCCGCGCACCGGGTGCTCGACTTTGATGACGTCTGCGCCCCAGTCGGCGAGGATCGCCCCCGCTGCCGGGACGAACGTGAACTGCGCAAGCTCCAGGACCCGAAAGCCCGCCATTACCTTCACCATTTCCTCCGACACTACTTCGCGTCGAACGTCACCGGAAGGGCTGTCGGCGAACGGAAGGGCTGGCCGTCGATGTGTGGATCGCCGTCGGACAGCAGGGTGACGTTGGTCAGCCGATTCAGCAGGCATTCGACCGCGACCCGGGTTTCCAGCCGCGCCAGGTGAAGACCCAGACAGGTGTGCTCGCCGGCGGCGAAGGAGATGTGCGGCATGTGCTTACGGAAGATGTCGAACTGTTCCGAACGTTCCCAGCGCCGCTCGTCGCGGTTCGCGGAACCGATGCACACGCCGATCACCGCGCGCGCCGGAATCTCGACTCCGTCGAGCTCGGTGTCTTCCGTCGTGAACCGCTGCACCGTGGTCAGCGGCGTCTCGAAGCGCAGCCCTTCCTCGATTGCCTGGCCGATGAGCTCGCGCTCGGCTTGCACCGCCGCGAACTGATCGGGGTGAGTGAGCAGCAGATACAGCAGGTTTCCCGACGACCGGTACGTGGTCTCCAGCCCGGCGGGCAGCAGCAGACGCAGGAAGGAGTAAATCGCCTCGTCGCTGAGCCTTTCGCCATCGATCTCGGCGGTGACCAGGTCGCCGATGATGTCCTCGGTGGGCTTGGACTTGCGCTGCTCGATCTGCCCGACGAAGTAATCCTTCAGCGCCGCCGACGCCTCGAACGCGCGCTCGTAGTCGACGTGGTAGCTGATCAACTCAACGGCGCGCTTGCGAAACACCGGCAGATCGTCGGCCGGCAGTCCCAGCAGTTGGGCGATGACGCGGGTGGGGACTTCGAAGGTGAATTGCCGGACCAGGTCGGCTTCGCCCGTGTCGATGAACTCGTCAATCAGCGCGTTGCAGATCGGCCGCACGACGGTGTTCTCCCACCGGGCCAGGGCTTTGGACTTGAATGCCGCGGACACCAGGTTGCGATGGTCGCGATGCTTCTTTCCCTCCATCGCCAGAATGGTCGGCCCCATGAACAGGCCAATCGTCTTGTCGTACGGCGCGGAGCTGAAGATCCGGCCGTCGCGAAACACCGCGTTCACCGCGTCGAACGAGACCGCGGAGTACTCGTTCTTGGGCAACAGTGACTCGGGCGTCTTGGAGTAGTCCATGACCGTCCCGCGGAACACGCCGGCCTGCCGTCGCTTGTGAGCGAAGTACGGGTAGGGATCACGCAGGCTGACGGTCTCTTGGCCGGTTTGGGAGCCGGTCGAAACGTTGGTCGTCACCTAGATCTCCAGCATCTTCAGCAGGAACAGGCTGTCGTTGCGTAAGATCGTACTGTAATTATTACAGTAGACAATATGGGCACGGCGCACAGCACGATCGATGGGCAGCGCGCGGCGCTGGGAGTGATGCTGGACCGACAAAGACGAGCCTTCATGGCCGACGTGCCGCCACCGATGCGTTTGTCGACGCCATGGCCGCCGATTTCGGCACCCGATCGCGGGCGGCGACGCTGTTCACCGAGTTCACTCGGCATGTTATCGGTCATCGAGCACACGAGATTCCATGTCGCCCAATGGATGCGGCCAACCAAACTCACGCGCGCCGCGCGGCCGTGCGGCATCGCCTGCCCCTTATCGGCTCAACAGTTCGAGCCGCGCAGAGCAGGCGCCGGTGATGAGGCCGGCGATTCCTCGAGTCCGTCGCGGTAGCCTGGTCCAAGGCGCGGGGGCGCCGCTGAAGGGGATTTATGACGGCACCATCAACGTCTTCCGTAACATGATCCCTCAGCAGGTGTTGGGTCTGGGCCGCCCAAGCTATTCACCGCCGAAGAAGGTG
This sequence comes from Mycobacterium sp., assembly GCF_025965855.1. Lineage (GTDB taxonomy): Bacteria > Actinomycetota > Actinomycetes > Mycobacteriales > Mycobacteriaceae > Mycobacterium. The sequence goes on from NZ_JAOPWB010000075.1 coordinate 37,156, forward strand.
ACCTGATGACGATCGAAATGATCGCCGATGGTTTGGGATTCACCGAAGGGCCCGCCTACCTGCCCGACGGTAGGGTCGCGGTGGCCTCGGTCAGTCACGGCTGCGTGTACATCATGGACCCGGGCGGGGGTTCACCGGAAAGGATCGACACGGGCGGCGGGCCCAACGGTCTCTGCGTCGGGTCCGACGGATCCATCTACGTCGCGCAGAACGGCGGCAATTTCGGTGCCGACGCAACAGCCGGGCCTGGCGTGCAGGTCATCCGCGACGGCCGAGTCGACTTCCTCGCCGAAGGCATGGACGCGCCGAACGATCTCGTGTTGGGGCCCGACGGCCGCCTCTGGGTCACCGACACCCGCGCCGAAATGGATTTCTTTCACCCCGACGAAAGCAAGCCGGTGATGGCTGTGGACCGTTGATACAGCCACCGGCGCAAAGGAATTGGTGCTTGAATCCGGGCCGGTTTGGATCAATGGCCTTGGTTTCAGCCCGGATTCGACCCGACTGTTGGTGACCGCGACGTCCGGCGCGCAGCTTCTACGTTACCCGATGGGAGCGACGGCCTTGCCCGATGGCCACGCCGGTGAGGTGGTGTGCACATTCGAGCGGGGATGGCCGGCGGGAATGGCGGTTCGGGCCGACGGAGCGTCTTGGGTGGCGTTGACCGGCGGAGACCGACTCGACCTCGTCGGCGAGACGGGCGAAATCCTGGATGTGACGGTGTTGCCAGCTGGGACGCTTCCGACGAGCGTGTGCCTGGGCGCTGAGTCCGAGAACGAATTGCTCGTCACCGCCGCGTTTCACCAGGCGCTATTGAGAATCCGGCTGCCGCAGCGTGGGTGAATCAGGCAAGCATCGGGTGGTCGTCGTTGGCGGCATCAGAAATCGGCGCGAGGGCTGCCGGTATAGCCGTCAGCCGTTCACCGCCTGCTCGTGCGCCCACCGGTAGTCGGCCTTGCCCGACGGGCTGCGCTCGATCACCGGACGGAACACGACCGTCTTGGGAAGTTTGTAGCGTGCCAGAGACTGCGCGGCGTGTTCGATCAGCTCCTCGGCATCGGCACTCGTGCCTTCGGCCAGCGCGACCACGGCAACCACCTCCTGGCCCCACTGCTCGCTGGGCCGCCCGGCGACCACGACGTCGGCCACCGCGGGATGCGACGCGAGCGCGGTTTCGACTTCCTCGACGAAGATTTTCTCGCCGCCGGAGTTGATGGTCACCGAATCGCGGCCCAGCAGTTCGATGGCGCCGTCGGCGCGGTGGATGGCGCGGTCGCCGGGAATCGCGTACCGCACCCCGTCGATAACCGGGAATGTCTTGGCGGTCTTGGCCGCGTCGCCCTTGTAGCCCAGTGGAACGTAGCCGCGCTGCGCGAGCCACCCCATGCCGTCGTGACCGGGTGTGAGGATCTCGGTCAATTCTTCGGCCGCCACGAAGGTGTCGGGTCCCGCGTTGAAGGTGCCGGTCGACACCGCCCCCGACGTGGACAGGTGGTGCATCTGCGCGCCTGTTTCCGACGATCCGACGCCGTCGATGACCACGGCGTTCGGCAGCGCTTCGATGAGGCGTTGCTTGACGAACGGTGTGAGCAAGGCGCCGCCATTGGCGACCACGGCCAACGACGACACGTCGGCGATGCCCTTCTCGATGGCGGCGACCAAGGGTCGCGCCATGGCGTCACCGACCACCGTCACCGCAATCACCCGCTCACGCTCGATGGTTCGGACGACGTCTTCGGCGTCGAAATGATCGACGACGGAAGGGAAGACGACGGTCTGCCCGGTGGTGATCGCCGTCATCACGCTCCACTGGGCGGCGCCGTGGATCAGCGGGGGCAGGATCATCAACTTGGTCCCGGGGCCCGCCGCAGCTCCGGCAACGATCTCGTCGACCGAGCCGAAGGGCTCGCCGGTCACGAGATTTCGCCCGCCAAAGGACGTCATGAAGATGTCGTGCTGGCGCCAGAGCACGCCCTTCGGCATCCCCGTCGTGCCACCGGTGTACAGGACGTACAGGTCATCGGGGGAGTGCTGCACCCGCGGCGGTTCCGGCGGATTGGACGCCAGGACGGCCTCGTAATCCACCGCGCCGTAGAGCAAGTCGTAGCCGGAGTCGTCGGCGATCTGAATCAGGACGCGCAGCTGCGGAAGATCCGGCAGGATTTCGGCGACTCGGGGTGCGAACGCGGCCTGGTAGATCAGGGCGCTCGCGCCGGCGTCCTTCAGCAGATATTGCAGCTCGCTCTTGACGTAGCGGAAGTTGACGTTGAAGGGGGCGACTCGCGCCTGGAAGGTCCCCAGCAGCGCCTCGACGAATTCGTTCCCGTTGTAGGCGTACAGGCCCAGCAAGTCCTGACCCACCTCGTGGCCGGCCAGCGCGGAGCGCTCGGTGCGGCACCCCAGGCCCCGCGAGTGCAGGTATGCGGCGAGCCGGTTCGAGCGCTCGAGGAGCTGTGCGTAGCTGTAGCGCCGCTCCCCCCGGATCA
>NZ_JAOPWB010000105.1 GCF_025965855.1 Mycobacterium sp.
TGCCGAGGCACTGAAGAGCGACATCATCGAGATCCTCTAGAGCGAGCGCACGCTGGCTCCGGTGGGCGTTCTGCTGTGCGGGGTGAGACGAGCCATCGTACGGAGCACCCACGGTGTCCGCCTGGCAATCACCTCGGCGGCGCGGTCTGACCTCCGCATCGCGGTCCGAGGCCCGGGGGTGGGCATCGATGCCAATTGCACCTCTGCCGATTCCGCCCGCGCGCCGTGACGATCGACCGCCAGGAGTTGCCAGCTGCCGGGCACACCGCGCAGCTCAACGCTGCCACGGTCCACAAAGCCCGTGCCGGACCCGACGACCAGGTCACGAACAGTGCGGGACACGAGGATTTCGCCGGCGCCGGCCTGGCCGAGGATCCGCGCCGCAATATGTACTGCGATCCCCCCGATGTCGGCGTCCAGCAGCTCGCACTCGCCAGTGTGAATGCCAGCGCGGATCTCGATGCCCAGCTTCTCCGCATCAGCCCGCAAGCCCTCGGCGCAGCGGATCGCCTGCGTCGGGCCGTCGAACGTGGTGAGGTGGCCGTCGCCGGTGCTCTTGACCACCGTGCCGCCGAACCGTTGCGTGAGTTCGGCGGTGATCTCACTAAAGCGGTGCAGCACCGCGCGCCACCGCTCATCGCCCGCTGCCGCGGCGTGTTGGGTCGATGCGACCATGTCGGTGAATAGCACGGTGCGCAGGGCGCGATGTGACTGTGCAGGCGCGGCATGGCTGCCGGTGAGGAACTCCTCGATCCCGGTCAGGATCTTGTCGGGCTCGGTTAAGAAGGGTGCGTGGTCCGTACCCTCGACCTCGAGGTACCGCGCGCCGGGGATGTGGTTGGCGAGATACCGGCCGCCCTGCACCGGAACCGCGGGGTCCTCGCGGGCATGGATGACCAGGGTTGGCGCGGTGATCGTTGGCAGGATCGGTCGCACGTCAGTCAGAAAGGCCGCTTCGAATGACGCCCGCGCCATTCCCGGGCTCGCGCTCATGCGCTCCAACATTGCGAGCTGGCGTATCGACCGAACCGACGGCGCGCTGATGCTGGCTGCCGCACCGCTGCCCCACCCGGAGCGCACGGCGCGACCGGCTTCCAGCCAGCGGGCGAGCTGTTCAATCGACGGCGTGTAGTCCTCACCCAGCTCGGAAAGGAAGCGCGCCCGCAGCTCGCCCGGGTCGCGATCCATGTCGTCCCACCTGCCTGGGTGAAACGAGTATGTGCCGCAGAGGATCAGCGCCCGCACTCGCTCCGGCCGTGCTGCCGCGAACATCATGGACGCCGGTCCACCGTCACTCAGACCGGAGACGACGGCCTGTCCGAAGCCGACGGCGTCCATGACGGCCTCGATCTCGGCCACCCGATCATCCAGCGTGCGAACTTTTGGCACCGGGTCCGAAAGCCCGATCCCGGCCTTGTCGAACAAAAGGACGCGACAGAAGGTGGCGAGTTGCTCAACGAACGCTTTGAATTGGGGAAGGGTCCAGGCCAGCTCGATGTGGCTGACGAACGGCCCGACGACGACGAGCTCGACAGGGCCGTCGCCGAATACCTGATACGCCAGGCTGAGATCGCCACACGATGCGTATGACGTTTCCGGCACGGGTTGAGCGTACTGCTGATCCCACCGCCCGGCGGGGTACCAGCCGCAGTCCGCTAAACGTTCCACTTAGTGATTGCGAAGGCATCCGGTGTGGCCGTGCAGCACTTCGAGACGGGGATGTCGACCACGGAACTGGTGTCAGCGCACTCGTGGCGGTTAGGCGTTGGCCAGCCACCATTGGCGGAGCGCGTTGACGTCGGTGTTGGACGAGCGGATAGAGGCCAATACGTTTTTGCCGTCGGTGGTCCAGGTTATTGTCGCGACGCCGTTCTGGATTCCGCACGCCTCCTGTCCAGTCGTCTGGCCTTGTGTCCATGTCATCGGTGTTTGACCACCGTCCACGCAAGGAGTCTGGGATACGTCTTTAATGAAGGCTTTGAACTCGGCATTCAGAGCCTCGCCATGTCCCAAGAGTCGGTACACGGCGGAAGCCGGTCCGCTGGGGTCGGCGTTTTTTCCGCAATCGATCTCGGCAAGTGAAAGAAAGGTCAATTTATCCGCCGCCGCCGGTTGGCAATTGCTGAGGCTGTAGCCCTTCGCCAGCGAGCCGGCCAGTGTGTTGATATCTGACGAGCTACCGGCGTTGGGGTCGGCGGTCGCCGTCCCGCTAGCCGCCAATGCGAAACTGCCCATGAGCGCTGCAGCCGTTGCGGCCCGCAGCCCGTTGGTGAGATGAGACATCCCATGACTCCTTACGTTTGCCCGACCGACGGTACGGCTGCGCTGACATTCACGGCGCGGCGGCCCCAGCTTGCGTTGGTTCAAATGGCACCGCTTGGACATATCAACCAGCTGCCCGCTGCCCAGGCGTGGACTGATTAATATGCCGGGAGTTATTCACCCGAGTAATTGTTTAGGCAGCTGGTAAATGTTGGGACCGATGGCCAGCACGGAGGCGTCAGACGCCGTTGTCGACGGCGGGTAAACATACGCCTGCTCCTTCTATCATCGGCAGGATGTCGAAGGCCCGACGGCTAGGGCTGGTCCTCCTGCTCAACGTGCTGCTGGTAGCGGCCCTGGTGATTGTCGGGATGGTCGCTCACTCACTGGGAGTTGGCCGCCGGGGTCGACTACCTCGCCGACGCTGCCGCCATTGCCGTCTCGCTCATCGCGATCCGGCTGGCCCAACAACCGGCGCGCCGACGACCGTCTTCGGGTCTCCGTCTCCAGGCGGAGGCTTGGCAGTTAATTCCTGACGAAGCCTTTGTTGCGCATCATGACGCATGCTGGCGACGCCCCGCGTGTTGTTTCCGTTGTGTGCCGTGGGCAGTCATCCCATCTAATGACAGCCCAGGCAGGCGGTCACGCCGGGGATGACCAGCGGGCCCACCAGACCGGTGCCGTCGCGCACGCGAACCGGAAGATGCGGGACGCCCCGGCTGTGCAGGTCGCGCACCATGCGTGGGTCGGCGACCAGGTAGTCCGACAGCACCA
>NZ_JAOPWB010000110.1 GCF_025965855.1 Mycobacterium sp.
ACCGAACCTTCTCAAGGAGTCCCGCATGACCGTCACGAACTGGACCGCTGCGCTTCTTCCCGACTTGACAGGCAAAACGTTCATTGTCACCGGCGCCACGACCGGGCTGGGCAAAGCCACCGCCGACGCCCTAGCCCACGCAGGCGCACACGTCGTGCTGGCCGTGCGCAACCCCGCCAAAGGGCAGGCCGTAGCGGAAGGCATCGCGGGAGACACAGAGGTCCGTCAACTTGATCTGAGTTCGCTGTCGTCGGTGCGTGCCTTCGCATCGTCATGGCAGGGGCCGATCGATGTCCTGATCAACAACGCCGGCATCATGCAGGTTCCCGAAGCCCGCACCGCGGACGGCTTCGAACTGCAATTCGGCACCAACCACCTCGGGCACTTCGCACTGACCCTTCTGCTGTTGCCCAGATCTGCGGCCGCATCGTCACGCTGAGCTCCGACTTCCACCGCGGCGCCAAACTGAGCCTCGACGACCCGAACTGGCGGCGACGCCGGTACAACAGCAGCCAGGCCTATAAAGACTCCAAGTTGGCGAACCTACTGTTCGCTCGCGAACTGCACCGTCAGCTGTCGGCCTGCGGTAGCCAGATCCTGTCGGTGGCCGCGCATCCCGGAGTTGTGCGCACCGGACTCTTCGGCCACGTCGCGGGCGCATCAGGACTCTGGCTCGACATCGTTTCGCGCATCGTGGGCCACCCGGTGGATCACGGCATCTTACCCACTTTGTTTCGCCGCCACCCAGGACGTCCGCGGAGGAACATTCATCGGCCCCAAGGGCTTTCGGCAGCTACGCGGATTCCCGGGCATCGTCAAGTCGTCGAAGAACGGCACCAACGAAGAATTCGGAAGACGGCTGTGGGACGTATCAGAATCGCTGACTGGCGTGCGACTCGACTGCGTGACACCTCGACCGGTGCGGTGAACCATGCCCGAGCCGCAATCCAGTACGTCCCCGAGGACAGCCCCGACGAGATCGGCACCGCCATCGCGGAATTCGTCCGGAAGAACCTCAGCCTTCCCGATACAGATCGATCCCTGTGACGGAGTGACGTGATGACGAGTCGACCGATTCTGCCCACCCCGCTGGTGTCCACCGACTGGCTCGCAAAGCACCTTGGCGACCCGGATCTGCGGGTACTGGACGCGACCGCTCACCTGGCGGGGCCGGAGTCTGGCAGCGCCGTTGGGTGGGGCCTGCGACCCGGGCTGAATGATTACCTGGCCGCGCACATTCCGGGCGCGGCGTTCGCCGACATCATCGAGGATCTGTCCGAGCCCGACGGGGGCGCGCTCAGCAAGCCGTCCCCGGCCCGGTTCGCCGTGGCCGCCGGCCGGTTGGGCATCGGCCCGGCCAGTCGGGTTGTGGTCTACGCGCTCGACGTGCACTGGGCGACCAGAGTCTGGTGGCTGCTGCGCGCCAACGGTTTTGACAGCGTAGCGGTACTCGACGGTGGCTTGCGCAAGTGGACCAACGAGGGGCGGCCAACCACAACCGGCGTGGAAAGCTACCCGGGGGCCGAGTTCGTCGGCGAGACGCGTCCGCGGCTTTTCGCCGAACTCGACGAGGTCAAGAAGGTGGTCGACACCGGTTCAGGCGCCTGCCTGATCAACAGCCTCTCGCCGCAGGACCACCACGCCGTCGAGACCAACAACTTCGCCCGTCCCGGCCGCATCCCGGGCAGCCTCAACGTGTTCATGGACGCACTGCTCAACCAGGCCGACGGCACGTACAAACCGGTCGGCGAGCTCCGCAAGATCTTCGCCGAGGTCCTGTCTCGACCCGGTCGCAAGGTCACCTACTGCGGTGTCGGGATCTCGGCCACTAGTGACGCGCTCGCGCTGACCTTGTTGGGCGAGTCCGACGTGGCGGTCTACGACGGCTCGCTACAAGAGTGGACCAGCAACCCCGAGCTCCCCCTCGAAGTGGGCTGATGCGGTAAGGCCGATACATCCAGGCGATGGCCCGCGTGTTCTTACAGATCCTCGACGCTATCGGTTGAGCACACCGATCGGCGAGGGCATTCAGTCCCCCTTATCCCCCTGCCCAGCAAAACGCCTGGGGCCGAACCCATGTCGTGGATATCCGAGACACTGATCTCGATGCCGCAAGTGCGTTAGATAAGCCACGGCGGGGTCAACGCATTTCATCACGCAGCTGGCTCGGAGTTTCGCTGCTGCTGATTCGCCGAACACGTCGTTGAACCGGTCCTGTGCCAATTTCCAGGCTCGCCGAGCCTGCCCAAACTTGGCGCGTCCCTTTTGGGTGAGCACCACGCGGCGCCTCCGCCAGTCATTGTCGCCGGCGACTACCGCGATGAGGCCGTCGTGTTCTAACGGTCGCAGGTTGTGCCCAAGGGCTCGCCTACCGGAAGGGCAGAAAGGCCGTGAAGAACTCGGATTAGCTCGAGCTGGAGGCTTTCGCGGCTGCCAGGGTGAGCTGCGCTATGCGTTTGGCGGTGATCCCCGCGGTGCGCGCGGGCTTGGCAGTGTTCGCGGTCGCCAGCGCTCCGTTGTACAGGACGATGAGCGCGTCGGCGAGCGCCTGAGGGTCGGCTACCCCGGTGGCTTCGGCCAGTTCGAGGAAGTACCGACGCAACCAGTCGCGATACTCGTCATTGGCCTGTTTCTGGCACTCACCGCCCGGCACTTCGGCGGCGGCGTTGTCGAAGGGGCAGCCCCGGAACTCGGGGAGCGACACATAATCAGCGATCGCATCGAAAACAGCCAGGATTTTCTCGTCCGGATCGTCCGCGCCGGCCTGGGCCGCTTCGACACGCTGCCGCCATGCTTCGTGGCGCCCACGAAGGTAGGCGGCGACCAGTTCATCTTTCCCGCCGAAGATGTAGTACAGCGAGCCTTTCGCCACACCCGCCTTCTCGATGACGGCCTCGATTCCGGTGGAATGAACACCGTCTCGATAAAACAGCTCATCAGACGCCGCCAGCAGCCGTTCCCGTGCTGACGGCCGTTTCACTGTCTTCGTCGCCATGTCGGCAGTGTATCAGACAGACCTGTCTGAATGATCTCACCGACCGCCTTCATCCCCATCCGTCCCCGGCTGGCGAGCAGCAACATCTTCGCAGCTCCTATCCTATGTTTCAGCGACAGTTGCATTTTTAGTCCGTTCGGTCTAAATTGGCAGTCATCAGACAGACCGGTCTAAATACTTGAGGAGTGGTCATGGCAAGCCCCACCGTGGTTCGGGATCTGGAAGGCAAGGTTGCGCTGGTGACCGGCGCGACATCGGGGATCGGCAAGGCCGCGGCGGTTCAGCTGGCCGCCCAGGGCGCCACAGTGATCGTGCACGGCCGCGACATCAGGCGCGGTGTCGCGGTGGTCGCTGAGATCGTAAACCGTGGTGGCTCAGCGCGGTTCGTGGGCGCCGACCTGGGCGAACCCGCAGAGGCGCTGCTGCTTGCCAAGGAGGTCGGCGACGTCGACATCCTGGTCAACAACGCCGGCTTCGCCTGGTTCGGCCCATCGGAAAAGCTGGCCGTCAACACACTGGATCAGCTGTTCGCCACCAACGTGCAGGCCCCCTACCTGTTGGTGTCGGTGTTGGCCCCGAAGATGGTGGCCCGCGGCGATGGCGTGATCATCAACCTGGCCAGCAGGGCCGGCACTGTCGGTCAGCCCGACAGCGCGGCCTACGGCGCCACCAAAGCCGCGCTGGCCTCCCTGGCCCGCTCCTGGGCCGCCGAATACGGACCCGCCGGCATCCGCGTCAACGCCATCTCACCGGGACCCGTCTACACCAATGCAGCCGGCCGCGAACTGTTTGATGCCAGCGCCCAGACGACGCTGCTGGGTCGGGCCGGCGAGCCGCAGGAGATTGGCGACCTCATTGGTTTTCTGGCGTCCCCCCGTGCCGCATACATCACAGGCACCAACATCGCCGTGGACGGCGGCACCGCCACCGCACGACAGCACCGCAGGTTGGACGCGGCTTCATGAGCATCTCGGTACTGGCAATCAGCTTTGACGCTCACAACGCCGGCCAACTCGCGCACTTCTGGGCCGAGGCCCTGCACCGCACCGTCAACGACGGCGCCACCGAGGACTTCGCGTCGATCGCTGCCGACACCGGACTCGGAGCCGTCCTGATGTTTCACAAGGTGCCCGAGGGCAAGACGGTCAAGAACCGCGTGCATTTTGACCTACAGGCCGCCGACGTCGTGACCGAAGCCGACCGGCTGATGAGCCTGGGCGCCAAGCAGATCCGCTCGCTGGCAGAGAACAGCAACCGGTGGATCAGCTTCGCCGACCCCGAAGGCAACGAGTTCGACCTCGTCGCCGGCTGACCGACCCTAACCCTACGAATCGCTGGAGCTACAGACATGACAGTTACCGAGCAAGAGAACAAGGCATTCGTCCTGAACGCGTTCGACGCCTTGTTCAACAAGCGGAATTACGCAGCGGCGGAACGCTTTTGGTCGACGGACTACATTCAGCACAGCGCGCACATCGAGCCGGGCCGCGAAGGCCTGTTCGCGCTCGTCGAAGCCGCACCGCCCGACATGCGCTACGAGAACGCGATGATCGTCGCCGACGGCAACTATGTGATGCTGCACGGCCGATTCTCCAATGTCGGGCAACCGGCTGACTGGATCGTGGCAGACATCGTGAGGCTCGAAGACGGGTTGCTCAAAGAACATTGGGATGTCATCCAAGACGAAGCAACACAGGAAGACTCCAAAAGCGGACTCCCCATGTACGGCGACACCTTTCCAACCCGGGCCTGACACGAAAACGACCACAACGACTTCCGCGCAACGGCAGCATTGCCGGAGCAACGGACACGTATAGGGGCACGTCCACCACGCCACACCGAAATTAGGGAAGAACTGATGTCAAGACTGGAAGGCAAGATCGCCGTGATCACCGGCGGCAGCAGCGGTATCGGACTGGCGACCGCGCAGAGGTTTGTGCAAGAAGGCGCCTACGTGTTCATCATCGGACGCCGTTAAAGCGAGTTGGACAAGGCCAAGGCATTGATCGGCGACGGCGTGGCCACCGTTGCCGCCGACGCCTCGAAAACCGCGGACTTGGACAAGCTGTTTGCGACGGTCCTCGAGGAAAAGGGCGGACTGGACATCCTCGTGGCCAACTCAGGCCGGGTGGAGCCCGAAGAGCTGGGGAAGATCACCGAGGAGAATTTCGATGCCACCTTCGATCTCAACGCACGGGGAACGCTTTTCACCGTGCAGAAGGCACTGCCGTTGATGCGCGACGGCGGGTCAGTCATCGTAGTCGGCTCGGTCGCGGGCTACACCGGCATTCCCGGTTACACCACCTACAGCGCCACCAAGGCCGCACTGCGTTCCTATACCCGCACGTGGACAAGGGAGTTCAACGACCGCGGCATCCGCTTCAACACCTTGAGCCCGGGACCCATCGACACCCCCATCATGGACGGGCAAGCCGACTCGCCCGAGGAAGCCGACGCGATCAGGGCGGCGTTCGCCGAAGCGATACCGCTCAACCGGATGGGGCGCCCAGAGGAGATCGCGGCCGCTGCTTTGTTTTTGGCGTCCGACGACAGCAGCTTTGTGGCCGGCGCCGAGCTCAGCGTCGACGGCGGTATGGCCCAGGTCTAACGACCGTGGGCCACGCCGCGGCTCGCTGTGGCGCGGGAAAGGACCGAGATGACACTGAACATCGAAAGCGGGCTTGACGCCGAGTACGTTCCCAGCCCAGTGGAGCATGTGCGCAAGCAAGTCGAAGACTACGAAGCCAGCGGCGGTGTTGAGGGGGCAACGCTGGAGGGCCGGCCGGTGGTGATCCTGACGTCGGTGGGCGCGAGATCGGGCAAGGTCCGCAAGAACCCGGTGATGCGCATCGTCGACGGTGACCGCTACGTGGCGGTGGCCTCAGCCGGCGGGGCGCCCCAAAACCCGTCCTGGTATGCCAATTTGGTCGCACACCCGACGGCGCGACTTCAGGATGGCGCGACTGTCAAGGACTTTCGCGCTCGCGAGGTCAGCGGCGAGGAGAAGCAGCGGTACTGGGCGATCGCCGAAGAGTTCTGGCCGCACTTCCCCGAGTACCGGCGGCTGGCCGCCGGCCGAGACATCCCGATCATGGTGCTCGAGCCCATCGGGCCGCCCCAGTGAAGATCTCAGCCCAGTTCGCCACGTCGCTGCACTCCCCCGCGCACATCGCGATTGCCGAACAACTCGGCTATGACCGGGCGTGGCTGTTCGACACACCGCACGAAAGCCCCGACGTGTGGATGATGCTCGCGTTGGCGGCCAATCGCACCGCCACCATCGGATTGGGTCCCGGCGTGCTCGTACCGACCCTGCGTCACCCGATGGTCAACGCCTCGGCCGCAGCGGCGCTGGCCGCCCTGGCGCCCGGCCGGGTCGCGGTCGCTTTTGGCACCGGCTTCGCAGGCGCCCGCGCGCTGGGCGCCGCACCAGCCAGCTGGTCGTATGTGCGCGAATACGTCCACGCCTTCCGCGGCCTACTGAACGGTGCTCGGGTGTCGTGGCAGGGCAACCGGATACAGATGATGCATCCCGATGGGTTCGCGCCCGAGCGACCGATCGGCATACCGATCCTCATCTCCGCGCTCGGACCCAGGGGCCTGGACGTCGCCACCGAGCTGGCCGACGGGCTGTTCACCGTCAACGGCCAGACGCGTTACGCCGCCCAATTCGCCTGGGCCGCGCTCGGGGTGCACGGCACGGTGCTGGCCGACGGCGAGGCGCTGGATTCCCCGCGGGTGCAGGCTGCCGCCGGACCGGGAAACGCGCTGGCCTATCACGCCGCATACGAATTCGGCGGCGACGTTACCGCACTGCCAGGCGGCGACGTGTGGCTCGACACGATCAACCAAAGCCCACCCCAGGAACGCCACCTCGCGGTGCACGACCAGCACCTCGTCGCGCTCAACCACGCCGACACCGCCGCGTGGGCGGCGGGTAGCTGGAAAGCCATCGGCCAGACCACCCTGACCGGCACGGCCGACGAGATCGCGGCCGGCCTGGCCGCCCACGAGGCCGCCGGCGTGGACCACGTCATCGCCGCGCTCGAACCGAGCACGCCGGAGACGCTGGCCGCGTTCGTCGAGGCCGTGAACCGCTACCGCGCCGGGG
>NZ_JAOPWB010000138.1 GCF_025965855.1 Mycobacterium sp.
GGGTGCGACCGGCGGTCTGCCGCCGGTCATCTCGCCTCTTCCGTTCAGGTGAATGTGACGACACCCGCGTGTGTCCCGGCCGTGAGGAGGTGAGGGCGAGATGAGTCCCGGCGACAGTCCGTATCCCAAATCCATCTTGTCCCGATTCGGTTCCGGCATCCTTTCTGCCGCCTGAACATTCTCGGGCGCCCGTTAAATCCTGCGCGTCAATCACTTTGCGCGCGACTGGGCGCATGCCACGAGCCGATCGGACCTCCCGAAAGGAGACGATCATGGCTTTTGTTGTTACACACCGTCTTACCGGTCCCAAGAGGGGACGCGGCCGGTCGATGCTGCGTGTGGGCCGCCGATTGGCCGGCAAGTTGCATGCACGGAGCACCCTGACTCCGCAGGAGCGGGCCAACCTCTATGTCTCGCGGATGCCCATTGCGGTTGTCACGGCCTCGCTGGGCGGGCATCCGTCGGACAGCGCGGACAACCGTCGGTGATTGTTCCGTCACGGCTCAGCGGCGGGCCCCGATGGGGTGCCCGCCGCTGACCGAACCGGAACTTGTTGAGATTGCGAGAATTTCGATGACGTCGACCTCCACCGAGTTCCAGGGCGGACTCCGCACCTCCGAAGCGTCGGGTCAGGCCGTGCTGGATTCGGCGCACGCCGGCGACATCGTCGGCGCGTTCGGCCGCATCCGCCGTGACGACACCGGCGCATGCGGAGCCACCGGTGGCCGCTGGCGGCGGCTGCGGACACTGATGGTCATCACCGGTCCCGGACTGATCGTCATGGTGGGCGACAACGATGCCGGCGGCGTTGCGACCTACGCGCAGGCGGGGCAGAACTACGGGATGGGGCTGTTGTGGACGCTGACAATGCTGATCCCGGTGCTGTACGTGAACCAGGAGATGGTGCTGCGGCTGGGCGCGGTCACCCGGGTCGGTCACGCGCGGCTGATCTTCGAGCGCTTCGGCAAGTTCTGGGGCGCCTTCAGCGTCGGTGATCTGTTGATCCTCAACGCCTTGACGATCGTCACCGAATTCATCGGTGTATCACTGGCGCTCGGGTTCCTGGGCTGCCCCAAGGCTATCGCGATCCCCGCCGCCGCCGTGTTGTTGTTCGCCGTGGTGGCCGGGGGTTCGTTCCGCCGCTGGGAGGGTCTGATGTTCCTGCTGATCGCGGTGAACGTGCTGATCATTCCCATGGTGCTGATGGCGCGTCCCACGCTGAAAGGAACGGCAGGGGGGCTGGTGCCGCAGTTTCCGGGCGGGCTCAACTCCACCGTGCTGCTGCTCGTGGTCGCGATCGTGGGCACCACGGTGGCGCCGTGGCAGTTGTTCTTTCAGCAGTCCAATGTGGTGGACAAGCGCATCACGACTCGCTGGATCTCTTACGCGCGAGCCGATTTGATCATCGGAATCGTCGTCGTCATGGTTGGCGCGACGGCCCTGATGGCGGTGACCGCGTTCGGGCTGGCCGGCACCGCCGACGTTGGTGCCTTCACCGACGCGGGTGCGGTCGCCTCGGGCTTGTCCAGGCACCTCGGCACCACGGTGGGGGCGCTGTTCGCGATCATCCTGCTGGACGCGTCGCTGATCGGTGCCAACGCGATCGGGCTGGCCACCACCTATGCCATCGGTGACGCCTTGGGCAAGCGGCACTCGCTGCATTGGAAGATGAGCGAGGCTCCGCTGTTTTACGGCGGGTACGCCCTGCTGCTCGCGGTGTCCGCCGCGGTCGCGTTCAGCCCAGACCACATCCTCGGCCTGGTGACCCAGGGCGTGCAGGCCCTCGCCGGTGTCCTGCTGCCCTCGGCGACCGTGTTCCTGGTCCTGCTTTGCAACGACCGCGCGGTGCTCGGACCCTGGGTGAATACCGTGCGGCAGAACATCATTGCGTGGACCATCGTGTGGTCTCTGGTGGTTTTGTCGCTGGCGCTGACCGCGACGACGTTCTTCCCGGGCCTGTCCACGGCCGCCATCGAGTCCGGGCTCGCGGTCGGCGCAGCGATCGGCATCCTCGGCGGGGCCGTCGCGATCATCGCCGGCCGGAGGCATCGCGACCTGCGGGACGCGGAAGCCATCGTGGGCGCGCTCGGCGGTGGCCTGGATCCCGAAGAGGTCGACGAACTCGACGACGCACCGCTCCTCACACGCGCCGAACGGCGGGCGGTGCGTCAACAGGACCGGGCGCACTGGCAGACCCCCAATCTCGCCATGCTTGACCGACCGATCATGTCGCCGATGCGCCGGGCGGGGTTGTTGACCCTGCGTGGCTATCTGGTCGTGGCGGTCGTGTTCGTGATCATCAAGATCGTGCAGGCCGGAATAGTCGGACCGGCCACCTCATTGTGAACCGTTCGGCAGCAGAACGATTTTGCCGCGGGTGTGCCGCCGCTCGAGTTCCTCGAAGGCGTCGGCGACGCGGTCGAGCGGGTAGGTGCCGGCGACCTCGAAATCGATGGTTCCGCTAGCGATCAAGTTGGCGATCTCGGCGAGCACTTCGGGCGTCGACGCGTCCACACTGCCCTCGGTTTTGGCGCCGACTTCGCCGGCCTTCTCGAACGAGATGACGGTGTCGATCCGCTCGGGCGCGACGCCGAGATCCACGGCGAGCTGGACATAGTCGGGGCCGAACAGGTCGATGAACGCGTCGATCCCGTCGGGCGCCGCCTCTCGCAGCCGGTCGGCCAGTCCGTCCCCGTATGCGACCGGGGTGACGCCATGGGCGCGCAGCCAGTCGGCGTTGCCCGGCCCGGCGATGCCGAGTACGCGTGCTTTGCGCAGCAGCAGCAGCTGCACGGTCAGCACACCGACGCCGCCGGCGGCCGCCGAAACGGCGACCGTCTCACCCGGTTTCGGGTCGACCGCCCGGACCGCGGCATACGCCGTCGCGCCGACCACGTATAGCGAACCCGCGACCTCCCAACTCAATTGGGGAGGCTTGGGGATGAGTTGATTGACCGGCACGGCGGTGTGGGTGGCGTGGCTGGATCGGCGGAAACTGAACCCCAGGACCTCGTCGCCGACGGAAAACTCCGTCACCCCCGGTCCTATGGCGGTCACGACCCCGGCGAGGTCGCTGCCCTCACCGGACGGAAAGGTGGCGGGGAACATGTCTTGCATTGCCCCGGTTCGGATGGCGGCCTCGCCCGGGTTGATCCCGGCGGCGCGAACCTCGACCACCACCTCTCCCGGGCCGGGCGACGGCGTGTCCACATCCGCCACGTACAACACGTCGCGGTCCCCGTAACGGTCGAACCGTACCGCTCGCGCGCCCGACGCCGTCATCTGGTCCCTCCTCACCCCCGCGAATGGCCCTTGCCCCCGCCAGCATAGGCGCGAGTGCCCCGCCCTTGTTCCCGCCCATATTTCGCAGTAGCGTCAGGCGCCGCGGACGGGATAGCGGATGGACAGCGGACGGACATGGAAGGAACCCTTATGGAGCTCGCTCGGATCACCGTCGCCGGCTGGGCGGTCGCCACCGTAGTGGTCGGCGCCGCGACCACCGGCTGCGGCAACGACCACAACACGTCATCGCCGTCCACGTCGGCGACATCCACCAGTGCCGCCTCGTCGTCGACCGGTTCGAGCGCGGTGACGAGCCCGTCGCCGGGACAGCCCAGTGATTACAGTAATTTGCTAATCAAGCCCAGCGACATCGGCGCAGACTTCACCACTCCCCAACCACCCGTGCTGAATCCGAACAATGCGGCGGGCGTCGCGCAGCTTTTCGCCAATGCCGACAACAGCCGCCGAATCGGGGACACGATCTTGATCGTCGCTGACCCGACGGTGGCGGCGGCGGGGATCGAGAACACCAAGGCCAATTACGCGGGCAAGGTCAGCGGAACGTGGCAGCCGGTCGATGTCGGTTCCAACGGGGCGATGATTTCCGGCAACGCGCCCGGCAATTCCCAGGCGATCACGGTGCTGCTGTTCAACGAGGGCAAGGCGCTCGTCAACCTGGAGTTCGACAGCTCTCCCAACGATCCGATCGATCCGGGCGTGGCGACCGACATCGGCCGCAAGCAGGACGCGGCGATCAAGAGCGGTCTGCCGGGCTAACCCAAATCACGCCCGGCGACTATAGCTGCGGAATGCCCTTTGTCCGGAACCGATTTCGGCCGCCCGCACCGCCGTCAGGCCACGACCTGGATGGGGTCGCCGACGTTGACCTGGTTGAAATACCAAGCGGCGTTATCCGGGCTCAGGTTGATGCATCCGTGACTGACGTTGGTGTGGCCCTGCGAGTCGACCGACCATGGGGCCGAGTGCACGTACACGCCGCTCCACGTGACCCGGACCGCATACTGCGCCGTGATCTTGTATCCCTCGGGCGAACTCAGCGGGATACCGATGGTCCGCGAGTCCATCACGACGGTGCGTTCCTTTTCCAGGGCGGTGAAGTTGCCGATCGGGGTGGGGCGGCTGAGCTTGCCCATCGATGCCGGCATCGTCCGCAGCACTTCGCCGTTGCGGCTGACGGTAAAGGTGTGCCCGGAGAGGCTGGCGACCCCGAGTAACTCGTCACCGGTGTCAAAGCCCGTCGTCAGGGCCTGCACGCCCACCGAGACGTGAGTGTGGGTGGGCCAGTAGTGGTTCGGAACCCACTGGACGACGGTGTTCTCGACCCACTCGAAATGTCCGGGCATTTCGCTCGGCGATGTGACGTTGATGGTCCGTTCGGCGGCGACGCGGTCGGTGACCGGCGCCGTGAACGTGACCACGACCGGGTGCGCCACGCCCACCACCGCCCCGTTAGCGGGCAGAACCGAGGCAACTCCGGGGACCGGCTCGGGCAGCGGGACCGCGGCCAGGCTGCGGGCGCCGCTGCTCAACGCGCCCATGCCGGCGATCGCTACCACAACGAACAGATAACGAACCGCTCGACGCATGGCGCTTACCCTTTGCGATGGTGGGACGGACACAAAGGTATTCTACTGGTTGTCGGCTCATTCCGGGTTTCAGCAAACTTTAGGGTGTTCGCTGGGGGGAATGCCATGCGGTCGAGGCGACCCGGG
This sequence comes from Mycobacterium sp., assembly GCF_025965855.1. GTDB lineage: Bacteria > Actinomycetota > Actinomycetes > Mycobacteriales > Mycobacteriaceae > Mycobacterium. Next base: position 5,016 of record NZ_JAOPWB010000138.1, read on the forward strand.
TCCCGTGCGCAATCGCCTTCGCGGGCGGTCCGTGCCGCGGATGACGACGCCGTCCACGCCCCTGTGGTGTCGAACCGTCGGCGGCTGCGCAGAACTGACTGCGGCATAACCGCTTTCGCGGCCGTGACCGCCCAAACCCCGCTGGGATGCTCGGTATGCCGTGTTAGCCTCAGCGAGGCCGGTGCCCGAAGGCCGAGCCCGAACACCGAGGAGGTGCGGGTGCTTTTCCGTCAATTGGAGTACTTCGTTGCGGTCGCCCAGGAGCGCCACTTCGCCAGGGCGGCCGAGAAGTGCTACGTCTCGCAACCCGCGCTGTCCGCCGCGATCGCCAAGCTCGAACGAGAGCTGAACGTCACGCTGATCAACCGTGGGCACAGCTTTGAGGGCCTCACGCCCGAGGGCGAGCGACTGGTCGTGTGGGCCAAACGGATTCTCGCCGAACACGACGCGTTCAAGGCCGAGGTGCACGCCGTGCGATCCGGCATCGCGGGAACGCTTCGGCTGGGCACCGTTCCAACCGCGTCGACGACGGCGTCCCTGGTGCTCTCGGCGTTCTGTTCGACGCATCCGCTGGCGAAGGTGCAAATCCTTTCCCGGCTGGCCGCCACCGAGCTGTATCGCCGCGTGCGCGAGTTCGACCTGGACGCCGCCATTGTGCACACCGCCACGGACGACGCCCACGACGTGAGCCTGGTGCCGCTCTACGAGGAGCACTACGTGCTGCTGTCGACGGCGAGCATGTTGCCCGCCGGCGCGTCGACGCTGACGTGGCCCGAGGCGGCGCAGCTGCCGCTGGCGCTGCTCACCGCCGACATGCGGGATCGCCAGATCATTGATGATGCCTTCGCCGGCCATGCCATCACCGTCACGCCGCAGGTCGAAACCGACTCCGTCGCTTCGTTATTGGCGCAGGTGGCCACGGGCAACTGGGCCTCCATCGTCCCGCACACCTGGCTGTGGACGTCGCCGCTCGGCGCGGAGATCCGCGCCGTCGAGATGGTCGAGCCGGTGCTCAAGGCCGAGATCGCGCTGGCCACCAACTCTTTGGGGCCGGGGTCACCCGTCGCCCGTGCGCTGACCGCGTGCGCGCAACAGCTGGAGCTCAACGAGTTCTTCGACGCTCAATTGTTGGCTATCACGCGCCGGCGCTGACCACCGGTGGCGGCGCGGCCGCGCTGGTTGGGTTGAGGCTCGCCAGATGTCCGCTTTCCACGCCGGCCGCCGGGTCGAGTTCGCAGTCGATGACCGACGGCCCGTTGGCGGCGATCGCCTCCGCCAGCGCCGAGCGCAGTTCGGAGGGTGTGGTGACGTGATATCCCGTGCCGCCGAACGCCTCTGCGATCAGCTCGTGACGCGCCCGCGCGTTAAGCACGGTCGGGGCGGGATCTGACCCTTTTGCGGCCGCGGCAGCCGCAATCTCGTCGCCGCGGTAGACGCCGCCATTGTTGAGGATGACGACGGTCACCGGCAGCCGGTAGCGGCAGATCGTCTCGACTTCCATACCGGAAAACCCGAATGCGCTGTCGCCCTCGATCGCGACGACGGGGTTGCCGGTCTCCACCGCGGCGGCGATGGCGTATCCCATTCCGATGCCCATCACCCCCCATGTACCGGTGTCGAGCCGGTGTCGCGGCGACTCCATGTCGATGACGTTGCGGGCCAGGTCCAGCGCATTGGCGCCCTCATTGACTACATACACGCCCGGGTTTTCTTGCAGCACAGAGCGGATGGCGCCCAGCGCGTTGTAAAACCGCATGGGGTGCGGGTCTTCGGCCAGTCGCTGTAGCATCTTGGCCTCGTTACGGGCTTTGCGACCGGCCAGCTCGTTGACCCATTCGGTGGGCGCGGCGACGGGATCCGCAGCCAGGGCGTCACATAGCGCCGACATCACCGAGCCGATGTCGCCGGCCAGCGGCGCCACGATCGGCCGGTTGCTGTCGAATTCCGATGCCGCGATATCGATCTGCACGAACTTGGCGCCGGCGGACCATTGTGGCGACTCCCCGTGGCCGAGCAGCCAGTTCAGCCGGGCGCCGACCAGCAAGACGGCATCGGCGCGGGCGATGGCCAGCGAACGCGCGGCCGCGGCCGACCGGGGGTGCGAGTCGGGCAGCAGTCCTTTGGCCATCGACATCGGCAGGAACGGAATTCCGGTGTCCTCCACGAACTTCCGAATCGCGCCGTCGGCCTGGGCGTACGCGGCGCCCTTGCCGAGCACGATCAGCGGTCGCTGGGCCTGCCTGAGCACGTCCAGCGCGCGATCGACCGACTCCGGTGCCGGCCGCTGCCGGGGAGCGGGGTCGACAACGCGCCAGACGGTGTTCGCCGCGGCGGAGGCCTCCATGGCCTGACCCAGAACGTCGGCGGGTATATCGAGGTAGACGCCGCCCGGCCGCCCGGAGATCGCGGTGCGAATCGCGCGCGCCACACCGCGCCCGATGTCCTCGATGCGGCCGATCCGATATGCGGCCTTCGCGAAAGGCCTTGCGGCGTTGAGCTGGTCGAGGTCCTGGTAGTCGCCGCGCTGCAGGTCCACCATCGCGCGATTGCTGGAACCCGAGATCTGGATCATCGGGAAACAGTTCGTGGTGGCGTTGGCCAGCGCGGGCAGGCCGTTGAGGAATCCGGGACCGGACGTCGTCAGGCACACGCCTGGGCGGCGGGTGAGGAACCCGGCGGCGGCGGCGGCATTGCCGGCCGAGGTCTCCTGCCGAAAGCCGATGTAGCGGATGCCCGATGCCTGGGCGGTGCGGGCGAGGTCGGTGATCGGGATGCCGACGATCCCGTAGATCGTGTCGACGTCATTGGCCTTGAGGGCATCGACGACGAGGTGGAACCCGTCGGTCAAGCGAGTCGCTTCGCTGGGAGATGCCGAAACGGTGGTCATAGTGGCGGCCTCCTCGTGAGCGTGATGCCGTATCTGTCCGTAATTGCCTCGGTCATCACTGTGGTCTCGCTGCGCGCAGGTGTCCAAGACTAAGCCGCTATGCAGCGATTCACGCCATCTATCGACCGCCGATCACCGATCATGGGGCCTATCGATAGCCGCCGATTATCGATAGTGAGCGGATCAGTATTGGACGTACACCAACGCGGCGCGGCATGGTTCGAGCAAGAGCTTTTAACGCAGAAGGAGTGTGGTGATGAGGACCAGCAACGACACTGCGCCTGAGCGGTTGGCGGCGCGACCGAAGGACGAGGCCCGAAGCCCGCGCATCGCCGAGCTGGTCGAGATCGCGGCAAGCCGGCGGCCGGACGCCCCGGCGCTCGTCGTCACCTCCGACCGCACGCCGGTCAGCTACCGCGACCTGATTCGCCTGGTCGACGACGTGGCCGGACAGCTGAAACGGGGCGGCTTGTTGCCGGGTGATCGGGTCGCGCTTCGTGCCGGCAGCAACGCCGAATTCGTCGTCGGATTGTTGGCGGCGTCGCGAGCCGACCTGATCATGGTTCCGTTGGACCCGGCCTTGCCCGTCAGCGAGCAGCGCACCCGAACCGAGGCGGTGGGCGCGCGGGCGGTGCTGGTCGACGGTGACGGAGCCGGCGATAGGCGGGAGCCGACCTTGCCGTGGTGGCCGATCGCGGTCACCATCGGACGCGACCAGGGCCCAATCGACGCGCACGTCGACGCCGCGACGTCACCGCTGCAAGACGTTTCGACGCCCGAGGGGCTGTCCGGCGACGACGCGATGATCATGTTCACCGGCGGGACCACGGGCGTGCCGAAGATGGTCCCGTGGACTCACAAAAACGTCGCCGACTCGGTGCGGGCGATCGTCGCCGGCTACGGGCTGGGCCCGCAGGATGCGACGGTCGCGGTCATGCCGCTCTACCACGGTCACGGGCTGATCGCCGGGTTGCTGTCCACTCTGGCGTCCGAGGGCACGGTGCTGCTGCCGGCGCGGGGGCGGTTCTCCGCGCACACGTTCTGGGATGACATCGACGCCGTCCGGGCAAGCTGGTACACCGCGGTCCCGACGATTCACCAGATCCTGTTGGAGCGCACCAAGACTGAGCAGCCGGCGAACAAGCGGGCCGCGCTGCGCTTTATCCGCAGCTGCAGCGCCCCGCTCACCCCGGAAACCGCTCAAGTACTGCAAGACACGTTTTCGGCGCCGGTGGTGTGCGCCTTCGGCATGACGGAGGCGACCCATCAGGTGGCCACCACCGGAGCCGGCCAAACCGAAAACCCCGCCACCACACCGGGTCTCGTTGGCCGCTCCACCGGACCCGAAATCCGGATCGCGGGGACCGACGGTAAGCCCCTGACGGCGGAGGCCGTCGGGGAGGTGTGGCTGCGCGGCTCGACCGTGGTGCGCGGTTACCTCGGCGACCCGGCGATAACCGCCGCGAACTTCACCGACGGGTGGCTGCGCACCGGCGACCTGGGATCACTGTCGGCCGCCGGCGATTTGAGCATCCGCGGCCGGATCAAGGACCTCATAAATCGGGGCGGCGAGAAGATTTCACCGGAGCGCGTCGAGGGCGTGCTGGCCACCCATCCCAAAGTCCTCGAGGTGGCCGTCTTCGGCCTGCCGGACAAGATGTACGGGGAGACGGTCGCCGCAGTGTTCGTGCCCCGGGGATCGCCTGCGCCGACGCCGGCCGAGCTTGCGGTGTTCTGCCGCGAGCGGCTGGCGGCCTTCGAGGTTCCCGCCACCTTCGCCGAAGCCGGCACCCTGCCGCATACCGCGAAAGGCTCGTTGGACCGCCGCGCCGTGATCGACCAATTCGGTCGCGGGGCCTAGGTCAGAAGCACTGTGCCGTAAGAGCTTTCGATACGGATGAGCACGGGGCCGACGACGGCAAGTTTCCCCACGCGGCGCGCGCACCCGATTCACCGACGCGATAGCTCTGCACCAGGGTGGCCACCGCGGCCGCGATCACCAGCACCCCGACCACCGAGTGGAGAGCGAATTTCACGGAACGTCCGCGCGCCTGGCGGATGTGGACGGCGCTCAGCAGCATGACCGAGACCAGCAGCCCCGCCATGATGTAGACGAGCGTTTCGCCGAATTGCTCGTGCGTTGTCAGGGCGGGTGACGGACCGACGCGAGCCGCCAGCCACCCTCCCGAGCTGGTGGTCAACGGGGTCAAGGCGAGCGTGCCGGCGGCGAGCAGTAACACCAGCCAGATCAGCCGCCGTCGCGCCGCGGGCCATAGCGCACAGAGGATCGCCAGGATCGCCGTCAGCGGGGCCAGGACGACGACGAAATGGTTGAGCAGGATGTGCGCGGGAAGACCGTGGAACGTCGACATGCGCCAACGGGCCGTCACGCCGTGGTTTTCACCCGGGTCGCCGCGGACTCGGGCATCGGTTCGTAGCGGGCGAAAGAGCGGGTGAATGACGCGGCCCCATGCGCCAGCGAACGCAGGTCGATCGCATACCGCGTCAGCTCGACCTGAGGTACCTCGGCTCGGACCTGCGTGCGTATGTTGCCCGCGGCCTCGGTGCCGAGCACGCGTCCGCGACGCCCCGACAGGTCGCCCATCACCGCGCCGACGAAATTGTCGGGCACCAGCACCGAGATCTCGTCGATCGGTTCGAGGAGGTTCACCTTGGTCGCCGCCGCCGCCTCCCGCAGGGCCAGCGCACCCGCCGCTTGAAACGCGAAGTCCGAAGAGTCGACGCTGTGGGCCTTTCCGTCGAACAATGTGACACGGATGTCGACCACCGGGTAACCCGCGTGGACGCCCCGTTCCATCTGCGCGCGGACGCCCTTCTCCACGCTGGGGATGAAGTTCCGCGGCACCGCCCCGCCGACCACCTTGTCGACGAACTCGAACCCGGAGCCCTCCGGCAGCGGCTCCACCTCGATGTCGCACACCGCGTACTGGCCGTGCCCGCCGGACTGCTTGATGTGGCGGCCGTGTCCTTTCGCCTTGCCGCTGAAGGTTTCTCGCAGCGGGACGCGGAGTTCGACGGTGTCCACGCTGACGCCGTAGCGGTTGGCCAAAGCGTCGAGGACAACGCCGGAATGGGCCTCACCCATGCACCACAGCACGATCTGGTGCGTTTCCTGGTTTTGCTCGATCCGCAGCGTCGGGTCTTCGGCGGCCAGCCGCCCCAGCCCGACCGACAGTTTGTCTTCGTCGGTCTTGGCGTGCGCCGCAATGGCCACCGGCAGCAGCGGCTCGGGCATCGTCCATGGCCTGAGGACCAGCGGCTCCGACTTGTCCGAGAGGGTATCGCCGGTTTCGGCGCGGCTCAGCTTGCCGATGGCGCAGATGTCGCCCGCCACCACCGCGGCCGCGGGGCGCTGCTGCTTGCCGAGCGGGAAGGACAGGACCCCGATGCGTTCGTCCTCGTCGTGATCGGGGTGTGAATTCCCGTTCCCGTTGGCCTCGCCGAAGAACGACGCAAAATGGCCCGACACATGAACCGTCGTGTCGGGCCTGATGGTCCCGGAGAACACCCGGACCAGGCTCACCCTGCCGACGTAGGGGTCCGACGTCGTCTTCACCACCTCCGCGAGCAACGGCGCGTTGGCGTCACAAGCCAGCGTTGCGTGCGTCGCACCGTTCGGCGTGAAGACCTCCGGTAGCGGGTGTTCCATCGGGGACGGGAATCCCCGGGTGGCGACCTCGAGCAATTCCAGGGTGCCGACGCCGGTGCCGCTGCAGACCGGGATCACGGGAAAAAACGAGCCCCGGGCAATGGCCTTCTCCAGGTCTTCGATGAGCACCGACTCGTCGATCGACTCGCCGCCGAGATAGCGCTCCATCAGGGACTCGTCCTCGGACTCCTCGATGATTCCCTCGATCAGGCTGCCGCGTGCCTCCTCTATGGGGTCGGCGTCCGACGGGTCCGGCGGCTGTATGGTGCGCTTGCCGCCGGAATATTGGTAGCGCGTCTGCGACAGCAATCCGATCAGGCCGTCCCCGGTCGGCAGATAAAGCGGTAAGACCTTGTCGCCGAACGCGTTTTGCGCGGCGGCCAGCGCCTCCTGATAGTTCGCCCGCGCGTGGTCGAGCTTGGTGATCACCACGGCGCGCGGCATGCCGACCTGGCTGCATTCCTGCCAGAGCGACTTGGTCGGTTCGTCGACGCCCTCGTTCGCGGCGATCACGAACAGCGCACAATCCGCGGCGCGCAACCCGGCGCGCAACTCGCCGACGAAGTCGGCGTACCCGGGCGTGTCGACGAGGTTGATCTTGATGCCGTCGTGCGACAGGGACGCCACGGCGACGCCGACGGAGCGCTGTTGCCGGATCTCGGCGTCGTCGTAGTCGCAGATCGTGCTGCCGTCGGTGACCGAGCCCGGTCGGGACAGCACGCCGGCGGCGACCAGCAGGGCCTCCACCAGGGTGGTTTTGCCGCCGCTGGAGGGCCCCACCAGGACCACATTGCGAACATCGCCCGGACCGTTCGCGGTGGGAGCGGCCGCCGCGCCCTGGGAAGCGCTCGCCTTGTCCGCCATGACTTTCCTCCAGTTCTCAGGTCGCTTCGCTCGCCGCGCGGGGTCGTGTGCTCACCCGCTGGCGCGGTGTGGTGTGTTCCAGACCACAGGACGCCTGTAGGCAACTTTTCCCCCAACCGCCGCCCAACACAAGGCCACCGGCCAGCCACAATTGAGGGCGGCTTGCCCGGTCGGTTCGGTGCTGACGCGCGTCGGGTCAGGCGTGCCAGCTCGACCAGCGTCGCACAGTGACCGCGATTACTGGGCCGTGCAACGAAACCGATTGATAATGAGGGTATTTGGCGCGCAGCAGCCGGAATCCGGTGCCCATCGCCGCGCCGCCGGCGTGAATCGCGGCGAGACCGTCGGCGCGGACCCACCACAACTGCGCCCAGTCGTCGGCGTAGTGGTCGACGAGCAGGCTGACCTGCGGATTGCTTTCGATGTTGGCCAGGCGCCGCAGCCGCCGCGTCGTCTTGGGTTTCGCGTCGACGGCCGTGTAAACAATCCCGTCCTCGCCGACGGCGAATACCACCGGCACCAGGTGCGGCGTGCCGTCGGGCGTGGCAGTGGCCAGGCGGGCTATCGGGGACTGTGTGAATCTGGCCTTCGGGTCGAATTCGCCCACGTTGTCAGCTTAGGGCCGTTCCGGCCCGCTCCAAACATTGTCGTCGCCGCGCTACGTTAACCGCATGCTGGCGGAGACCCAGATCACCAACCTGCTGTATCGCTACGCCGAATGCATCGACGCCGGTGACCTGGCGGGAGCGGCCGCGCTCTTCGAGCACGCGCGCATCCGGATCGGCGGCTCGGACGCCGATCACGACACGATCGACGCGCCGCGGCTGCTGGGCATTTGGAAATCGCTGATCATGCTCCACCCGGACGGGACGCCGCGAACCAAGCATGTGACGACCAATCCGATCATCGAGATCGATGAGCAGGCCGGCGCCGCGAGTTGCCGCAGTTACTACACGGTGCTGCAGCAGACCGACGAGCTACCGCTGCAGACCATCGTCACCGGTCGCTATCACGACCGATTCGAACGCGTCGACGGCCGGTGGCGGTTTTCCTACCGCGACCTCACCCTCATCGACATGGTCGGTGACGTCAGCCACCACCTCGCCTATCCCATCGCGCCGGCCCAAGGGGCCTGAGCGCTGTCGTGAATAGCTATCTGCATTACGGTTATACAGATCAAGTCGTGCTACCCAGACCGGGAGGCTGGGCCAAATTCTGGTTCTTACTGCGATGCAGGAGGTGACGGGATGAGCAAATGGCACCACCGCTCGGTCTGGTGGTCATGGTTGGTCAGCGTGCTGGCCGTGGTGGGACTGGGACTGGGCATGGCCGCGGTGCCGGCCTCCGCCGTACCTCCCGGGCCGTCCACGCTGGCGCTTGACCGGTTCCACGACCGGCCCATGGCGCCGCTCGACCCCTCCGGCATCGTCGGCAGGGTCGGGCCTCAGGTCGTCGATATCAGCACCAAATTCGGCTACAACAATGCGGTCGGAGCGGGAACGGGCATCGTCATCGATCCGGGCGGTGTCATCCTGACCAACAACCACGTGATCTCGGGTGCCACCGACATCAGCGCGTTCGCGGTCGGCAACGGCCAGACCTACGGCGTCGACGTCATCGGCTACGACCGCACCGCGGACGTCGCGGTCCTGCAGCTTCGCGGCGGGGGCGGCCTGCCCAGCGCCAACATCGGTGGTGGGGTCTCGGTGGGCGAGCCGGTCGTCGCGTTGGGCAACGCGGGCGGTCAGGGCGGAACACCGAGCGCGGTGGCCGGCCGAGTCGTCGCGCTCAACCAGAGTGTCGCCGCGACTGACACCCTGACCGGCGCGGAGGAGAACCTGGGCGGGTTGATCCAGGCCGACGCCGCGATCAGGCCCGGTGACTCGGGTGGGCCCATGGTCAACGAAAGCGGCCAGGTGATCGGCATGAACACCGCCGCCACCGACAGCTACAAAATGTCCGGCGGTCAGGGTTTCGCCATTCCGATCGGTACCGCGATGGGGGTCGCCGGACAGATCCGGTCCGGCGCCGGGTCGAACACGGTGCACATCGGCCCGACGGCGTTTCTCGGCCTGGGCGTCACGGACAACGGCGGCAATGGCGCTCGGGTCGAACGCGTGGTCGGCAGCGGTCCCGCGGCGGCGGCAGGAATCTCGGCCGGCGACATCATCATCGGGGTCGACAACGTCCCGATCAACGGCGCCACCTCGATGACCGATGTGCTCGTCCCGCATCACCCCGGTGACACCATCACCCTGCACTGGCGCGCCAAGGGGGACGGTGACCGCAGCGGACCGGTGACGTTGGCGGACGGGCCACCGGCCTGATGCCGCGCGGATAATGCCCGCCTCCCGTCGGATTAGCTTGCGGCACAGCGTGATTCGTCGCCTTTTTGCGGTCGTGATTCCCGATGTGCCGCGTCGGGTACCCGTGGCATCGTGGAATTGATGAACGACGCAAGAGGCGCAGTCGAGCACGATCCCGCGGGGGGCAGTCACGTCGAGGACGGCGTGGTTGAACATCCAAACGCCGAGGATTTCGATAATGCGGCCGCACTGCCCGCCGACCCCACCTGGTTCAAGCACGCGGTTTTCTATGAGGTGCTGGTGCGGGCGTTCCTCGACGCCAACGCCGACGGGTCGGGTGACCTGCGGGGACTCATGGAACGCCTGGACTACCTGCAGTGGCTCGGCATCGACTGCATCTGGCTGCCCCCCTTCTACGACTCACCGCTGCGTGACGGCGGCTACGACATCCGGGACTTCTACAAGGTGCTGCCCGAGTTCGGGACCGTCGAAGACTTCGTCGCCTTGCTTGACGCCGCCCACGAGCGGGGGATCCGGGTGATCACCGACCTGGTGATGAATCACACCTCTGAGTCGCACCCGTGGTTTCAGGAGTCCCGGCACGATCCCGACGGGCCATACGGTGACTACTACGTGTGGAGCGACACCAGTGAGAAGTACACCGACGCCCGCGTCATCTTCGTCGACACCGAGGAATCGAACTGGACCTTCGATCCGGTCCGCCGCGAGTTCTACTGGCACCGGTTCTTCTCCCACCAGCCCGACCTGAACTACGAGAACCCGGCCGTTCAGGAGGCGATGATTGACGTCATTCGCTTCTGGCTGGGATTGGGGATCGACGGGTTTCGCCTGGACGCGGTGCCCTACCTGTTCGAACGCGAGGGCACCAACTGCGAGAACCTTCCCGAGACGCACTCGTTCCTCAAGCGGGTCCGCAAAGTCGTCGACGACGAGTTCCCCGGCCGGGTGTTGCTGGCCGAGGCCAACCAGTGGCCCGGCGATGTCGTCGAGTACTTCGGGGACGCCAGCACGGGCGGCGACGAGTGCCATATGGCGTTTCATTTCCCGCTGATGCCGCGCATCTTCATGGCGGTCCGCCGGGAATCGCGGTTTCCGATCTCGGAGATCATGTCGCAGACGCCGCCGATCCCCGACATGGCGCAGTGGGGGATCTTCCTGCGTAACCACGACGAGTTGACGTTGGAAATGGTTTCCGACGAAGAACGCGACTACATGTACTCCGAGTACGCCAAGGATCCGCGGATGAAGGCGAATGTCGGAATCCGCCGCCGCCTGGCACCGCTGCTGGACAACGACCGCAATCAAATCGAGCTGTTCACCGCGCTGCTGATGTCGCTGCCCGGCTCGCCGGTCCTCTACTACGGCGACGAGATCGGCATGGGCGACGTGATCTGGCTGGGGGACCGCGACGGGGTGCGCACCCCGATGCAGTGGACACCGGACCGCAACGCCGGCTTCTCCAAGGCCAACCCGGGCCGTCTGTACCTTCCGCCGAGCCAGGACTCGGTCTATGGGTACCAGGCGGTCAACGTGGAGGCGCAACGCGACACCTCGACGTCGTTGCTCAACTTCACCCGCGTGATGCTCGCGGTGCGAGGCCGGCACAAAGCCTTTGCGATCGGAAGATTTGAGGAACTGGGCGGGTCGAACCCGTCGGTTCTGGCGTTCGTGCGCCACGCGGCGGATGACGGAGACACCGTGCTGTGTGTCAACAACCTGTCGCGATTTCCCCAGCCGATTGAACTGAACCTCCAGCAATGGAGCGGCTGCACACCGGTGGAGCTGACCGGTCATGTGGAGTTTCCGCGCGTCGGTCACCTGCCCTACCTGCTGACACTGCCGGGACACGGGTTCTACTGGTTCGAGTTGACCGGATGCGAGGAGAACACGTGACCCGCGCCGGCGACGATGCAGAACGAAGTGATGAGGAGGAGCGGCGCGCATGACTCAGCCAGCCAAGCTGCCCTGGTCTGAGTGGCTTCCACAGCAACGGTGGTACGCGGGACGGAACCGCGGGCTGTCCGGCGCCGAGCCGAGCGTCGTCGTGCCCTTGCGCGACGACCTCGACCTGGTCCTGGTCGACGCCCGCTACACCGACGGCTCGTCGGAGCGCTACCAGGTAATCGTCAGGTGGGACTTCGCGCCGGTGTCCGAGTACAGCACCGTCGCCACCATCGGCGCCGCCGACGACCACACCGGGTTTGACGCGCTGTATGACGCCGACGCGCCGCGGTTTCTACTCTCGCTCATCGACTCCGCAGGCATGCGCGGCTCGTCCGGTGGCGAAGTGACATTCACCAAAGAGCCGGACGTCGACCTGCCGTTGGACGCGCTGCCGCACGTCTCCGACGCCGAGCAGAGCAACACCAGTGTGATCTTCGATCGAGACGCTATCTTCAAGGTCTTTCGCCGGGTCAGCAGCGGCATCAACCCCGACATCGAACTGAACCGGGCACTCGCCCGCGCCGGCAACCCGCACGTGGCCCGGTTGCTCGGCACCTACGACATGGTCCCGCCGGACGGTGACGCATGGCCCCTGGGCATGGTCACCGAATTCGCGTCGAACGCCGCCGAGGGCTGGGCCATGGCCACCGCCAGCGTCCGTGACCTGTTCGCGGAGGGCGACCTGTATGCCTACGAAGTGGGCGGCGACTTTGCCGCCGAGTCCAACCGGCTCGGCGAAGCCGTGGCCTCCGTGCACGCCACCCTGGCGGAGTGCCTCGGAACGGCCGAGGCCACGTTCCCGGTCGACACCGTGCTGGGCCGGCTGTCCGCGACCGTCGCCAAGGTTCCGGAACTCGCGGAGTACGCGGCGACCATCGAGGAGCGATTCCAAAAGCTCGCGGGCGAGACGGTCACCGTGCAACGCGTGCACGGTGACCTGCACCTGGGGCAGGTGCTGCGCACCCCGGAGACCTGGCTGCTGATCGACTTCGAAGGCGAACCGGGGCAGCCGCTCGACGAACGGCGCGCGCCGGATTCACCCTTGCGCGACGTGGCCGGCGTGTTGCGGTCGTTCGAGTACGCCGCCTACGGGCCGCTGATCGACCAGGGCGCCGACAAGCAGCTGGCCGCCCGCGCCCGGGAATGGGTCGAGCGCAACCGCGCCGCATTCTGCGACGGCTATGCGGCCGCGTCCGGGACCGATCCACGCGATTCGGCGCAACTGCTGGCCGCCTACGAACTCGACAAGGCGGTGTACGAGGCCGGCTACGAGGCGCGGCACCGGCCGGGATGGCTGCCGATCCCGCTGCGCTCCATCGCCCGGCTGACCGCCGCGTAGCTCAACGTGCTGCACGGACCGGCCGTTGTCTGAAAGCATGTCCCGCGTGGGGAGGGCGATCTTCGATAGCGAGGCGAGGTTGTCGTGGGTGCTGGCCGGGCTGGCCGGGGTGCTGGGAGCGACGGCGTTCACCCACTCCGCCGGATATTTCGTAACCTTCATGACCGGGAACGCTCAGCGGGCCGCGCTGGGGTTTTTCCGCGGCGACGTCGTGCTCTCGGTTTCGGCGGCCCTGCTGCTGGTGTGCTTTGTCGCCGGCGTGGTGATCGCGTCGGTGTGCCGGCGGCATTTCTGGGTCGCGCATCCGCACGGCCCCACCGTCCTCACAACCTTCAGCCTTCTGGCCGCCACCGTGCTGGACGTCCTCGATGAGGGGTGGGAAGAAAACCTCCTTGATTTCGCACCAATCATGTTGGTGGCCTTCGCTATTGGCGCGTTGAACACGTCCTTCGTCAAGGATGGCGAGGTGTCGGTGCCGCTGAGCTATGTGACCGGCACGCTGGTCAAGATGGGCCAAGGCATCGAACGCCACATCGCCGGCGGAACCGCGGCGGACTGGCTCGGCTACTTCCTGCTGTTCACCAGCTTCGTCGTGGGCGCCGCGGTGGGCGGCTGCATCAGCCTGATCGTCAACGGCACGTGGATGCTCGTGGTCGCCACGTCGGTGTGTGCGTTGACGACCGGATACACCTACTTCCACCAGGACCGTCGCGCGCTGTTGGATAAACGGTCAGACAAACAGCATCGGCAGCAGCGCTGACCGGTGCGCTGCTGCCGATGCCGGCTTTGGATGCTCAGTTTCTAGGCGGAGTTGTTGCTGGCGTTGAGCACCTGCAGGATGTCGGGCTTCATGGCAACCAGCTGCTGGTTCCAGTAGGGCCATGAGTGCGTCCCATTGGCCGGGAAGTTGAACACCCCGTTGCGTCCGCCCGCGGCCACGTAGTTGTTCTGGAAGGTTTGGTTGGTGCGCAGCGTCAGGCCCTCCAGGAACTTCGCCGGCATGTTGTCGCCCCCGAGGTCGCTGGGGTTGCCGTTACCGCAGTAGACCCAGACCCGCGTGTTGTTGGCGACCAGCCGCGGAATCTGGACCATCGGGTCGTTGCGCTTCCACGCCGGGTCGCTGGACGGGCCCCACATGCTGTTGGCGTTGTAGCCACCGGAGTCGTTCATGGCCAAACCGATCAGGGTCGGCCACCAGCCCTCGGACGGGTTGAGAAAGCCGGATAGCGAAGCGGCATACGGGAATTGCTGCGGGTAGTAGGCGGCCATGATCATGGCCGAACCGCCCGACATCGACAGACCGACCGCGGCGTTGCCGAACGGCGACACCTGCTTGTTGGCCTGCAGCCACGCGGGCATTTCCTGCGTCAGGAAGGTCTCCCACTTGTAGGTGTAGTTCTGTCCGTTGCCCTGCGACGGCTGGTACCAGTTGCTGTAGAAGCTGGACTGGCCCCCGACGGGCATGATCACCGACAGGCCGGACTGGTAGAACTCCTCGAAGGCCGGGGTGTTCATGTCCCAGCCGCTGTAATCGTCCTGTGCCCGAAGGCCGTCGAGCAAGTAGACCGAGTGCGGTCCGCCGCCCTGGAACTGCACTTTGATGTTGCGGCCCATCGACGGCGATGGCACCTGTAGGTATTCCACTGGAAGTCCCGGCTTTGAGAACGCGCCCGCCGTAGCCGAGCCGCCGACGGCGGTGACCAGACCCGACAACAGGGCAGCCCCCACAGCCGCGATAGCCAGCCGGCGCGGCATACGCGCTGCTGCGCCACGCAACTTTCGCACCTCTTCGAAGAACGACATAGCTCTTTACCCATCCCAACTTTCATCTGCCGCATGACGCGGTCGAATCTGTTCGCCTGCGCAGTGAAACACAGTGGGAGGACGTAATTCGTCTGTCGTGGCCGGGGCGGTAGATCGCGGTTGGCTAACGATTGGGAGTCGGCCAGGAATCGTCACATTCCGGTCACGAATGGCTCTCGGAGCTATTGCAATTCAACAGCCTACGCGACCAGCCGGCGCAATAGCGTTGAGGCTGTGGCGATTCCGATCACGGCGGCCACCACCAACACGATGAAGTCGACCGGGTTGTACGGGGTGCCGATCAACAGCGCCCGCAGCGCGTCCACCTCGTAACTGAGCGGGTTGACCTTGCTCAGCGCACGCAACCACGCGGGCATCACGTCGACGGGGTAGAGCGCGTTGGACGCGAAGAACAACGGCATCGTGATGGCCTGGCCGATCCCCATCAGGCGGTCGCGGCTGAGAACCAGGCCGGCCAGCGTCATCGACAGGCAGGCGAAGAACGCCGCTCCGAGCATGACGACGGCCATCGCCGCCAGGATCCGCAGCGGATTGATCGTCAGGCCGACGTTCATCAGATACGCCAGCGCCATGACGCCGACGACCTGGGCGACCGACCGCACCCCGGCCGCAAAGGCCTTGCCGGTGATCAGCGCCGACGCGGGCGCCGGCGTAACCATGAGCTTGGCCAGGACACCGGCGTCCCGGTCCCAGATGATCTGGATCCCGTAAAAGATCGAGATGAATAGCGCCGACTGGGCGATGATTCCCGGCGCCAGGAAGGCGAGATAGGACACCGACCCGGTGTGGATGACGTGCAACTTGGTGAACGTGGTGCCGAAGATCAGCAGCCACAGCGCCGGTTGCACCATCCGGGTGACGAGCTCGGTCCGGTCGTGCCGCAGCTTTTGCAGTTCCACAATCGCGAACGCCCCGACGCGCGCCAACGTTGCCTGGGCCCGTTGCCATCCGCGGGGGGCGCGAACCAGGGTGGCCGCCGGGGCTTTGGAAGCGCTATCAACTGGCACGGCTGGCAACCTTTCTGCTGGAACGGATCTCACGGAAGGAGCCGGAGGATTCCGGTGTGCCCGAGGCTCCCATTTCCGAGGACAAGTCCTCGGTCGCGTAGTGGCGGAACACGTCCTCGAGCGTGGCGCCGGGTGCCACGTTCGACTTCAGCTTTGTGGGCGTGCCCACGGCCCGCAGTTGACCGCGGTGCATCAGCGCGACCCGATCACACAGCGCGTCGGCCTCTTCCATGTAGTGGGTGGTGAGCAGCACCGTCATGCCGAACTGGGCCTGCATGCTCTGCACCTGTTGCCAGACGCCGTCCCGGGCGATCGGATCCAGCCCGACCGTCGGTTCGTCGAGCACCAGCAGCGACGGGCGGTTGACCAGCGCCTGTGCCACTTCCAGGCGGCGCACCATGCCGCCGGAGTAGGCTCCCGCCCGCCGGTCGGCCACGTCGAGCAGCTCCATGGCGCCCAGCGCCTGTTCCACCCGTTCGGCCCGGCATGCGCGCGGCACACCGTACAGCCGCGCGAACCATTGCACGTTCTGTCGCCCGGTCAACGCGGGTTCGACCGAAAGTTGTTGCGGCACATAGCCGATATTGCTGCGAATATCGATGGTCTGATCGCGCGCGTCCATGCCGAAAATGCGCAATTCGCCCTGCTGCACCGGCGTCAACGTGGTGAGCATGCGGACCAGCGTCGTCTTTCCGGCGCCATTGGGTCCCAGCAGGCCCATGGTCTCGCCCGGTCGCACCTGCAACGTCACGTCATTGACCGCGGTGAACTGGCCGTACCGGTAGGTCAGGTTCCGGCAGTCGATCGCCATTGGCAGTCTTTCGTTCATGATCGCCGCTCCTGCAATAGTCGGGTCATCGTGTCAAGGACCTCCAATCCCTTTGTCAGGTCCTCGATTTGATCGTTATCGAGTTCGCCGAGCACCTCGGCGAGCAACGCGCGCCGCGCGGCCCGAGACGCGTCGACGAGCTGCTGGGTGGGCTCGGCGAGCCGCAGTTGGCCGACACGGCGGTCCGTCTCGCCGACGGTTCGGACCAGCAAGCCGTTGCCGACCAGCTTGGAGACCAGGGTGGATGCGGTGTTGGGCACTAGGCCGAGTTCCGCCGCGGCGGCGCTGACCGATATCCCCGGTCGCCGTCCGACCAGCCACAACAGCTCCGCCTGCGCCTCGCTCAGCCGCGCGGAATCAAGCCCGCGGCCGGCTGACCGGCGAAGTTGCCGGCGAAACCTGCCGACGACGCCGAATACCTCGGCGACCACGTCGGTGCTGGACTTCACTGCGGCCATATAGCTCTGTTTACGAGCTAAATATGTGTGCGAGCTGTGTGGGGGCTAGATCCCAGCTACTTTTCGAGGAAATGCAGGATCACGTCCGTCAACTCCCCGTTGTCCGCGCCGGCGGTCATGTAGCTGCAGAAGGGTTGCCGGCGACGATCCGTCGGCGAGCCCGGATTAAGCAGGCGCAATCCGGTTTTCGTCGTCGTATCCCACGGAATGTGGCTATGACCGAACACCAGCACGTCAGTGTCGGGGTAGAGCCGCGACATGCGCGCATCCCGGCCGGTCGCGGCGCCGGCCTCGTGGACCACGGTCAAGCGCAGCCCGTCCAGCGTGGCGTCGGCCCGTTCGGGCAACCGAGCCCGCAATGCCGGCCCGTCGTTGTTTCCCCAGCACGCGAGCAGCCGCGCGGCCCTGGTTTCCAGGTCGTCGAGCAATTCGGCCGATACCCAGTCTCCGGCGTGCACGACGACGTCTGCCCTCGCGACTTCGTCCCACACCCGCGCGGGCAGGTCGCGTGCGCGCCGGGGAATGTGGGTGTCGGCGATCAGCAGCAGCCTCACGCCGCCATCTTGCGCTGCCGTGGCCGAGCCTGCGCCGAGGGCGTCGATCCTGCGCACAGAGTGCGTCTCGTCGACTTCTGGCAGCACTGGGCGCAGTCTCGATCCATCGGGGGATCTGCTCCCGACGCTAGCCGCGTTGACTGCGCGCTTCGGCGCCCGTCTCGCCGGCATCGATCGCGTCATCGGGACCGGTCGCCCCGACATACGTGCCATCATCGTCGCCCGCGGCGGCGCGCGATCGTGACTCGTGCGCCTCGGGTTCGACGTCCGATTCGGTCTTGTGGCCCTTCGGTTCAGGCATGAGGTTCCTCCCGTGCGGCTCGCAACGTTCCAGAAGGGGTTCCCCGCGCGGTCGCCGCGAAACGGCCTCGGCCGGATGGCGATGTCACATTGCTCCGGCGCTATGGTTATCACCCTGAGCCAAGGAGAACACCGAATGCGCACCTTCGAATCAGTGGCCGACCTCGCCGCCGCGGCGGGCGAGACCATCGGGCAGAGCGACTGGGTGACCATCACCCAGGAAGACGTCAACCTGTTCGCCGACGCGACCGGCGATCACCAGTGGATCCACGTCGACCCGGAACGGGCGGCGGCCGGCCCGTTCGGCAAGACCATCGCCCACGGTTTCATGACCCTGGCGCTGATGCCACGGTTGCAGCACCAGATGTACACGGTCAACGGCATCAAGCTCGCAATCAACTACGGCCTCAACAAGGTTCGCTTCCCCGCCCCGGTGCCGGTCGGCTCGCGGGTCCGCGCGCAGAGCTCGCTGGTCAGCGTCGACGACCTCGGCGACGGCGCCGCGCAGGCGACCGTGTCGACCACCGTCGAGATCGAGGGTTCCCCCAAGCCGGCGTGCGTGGCCGAAAGCATCGTTCGCTACATCTCCTGACGGCGCACATACGAACGTCGACTTGTCGCACTGAAATAGGCTTTTCAGCCCGACAAGTCGACGTTCGGCCGCTCAGAACTCCGCGATCGAGTGTTCGAGGCGCTCGGCCAGTCTGGCCTGGGCTTCGGCGCGCCGGGTCGGTATGTGCTGAGACGGGAAAGGCGTTGTCACAGGCTGGTATTCGCGCAGCGTGCGACGGGCGACCGTCATCTTGTGCAGCTCGGTGGCGCCGTCGGCGATGCCCAGTGACTCGGCCGCCACCATCATCTTGACGAAGGGCATCTCGTCGGAGACGCCGAGCGCTCCATGCAGGTGCAGGGCCCGTTGCGCGACGTCATGCAGCACCTGCGGCATGGCGACCTTCACCGCCGCGATGTCGCGGCGCACCTTCTGGTAGTCGTGGTGCTTGTCGATCAACCACGCCGTGCGGAGCACCAGCAGCCGGAACTGCTCGATCTGGATCCAGCTGTCGGCGACCTTCTCCTGGGTCA
>NZ_JAOPWB010000141.1 GCF_025965855.1 Mycobacterium sp.
CGCGCTGGGCGTCGGCCGGTTCGCTGCCGCGGCAACGTTGTTGGGCCGCGTGGACCCGGTGGCAGGGCCGGTGCCGGACCGGATCCCGGTGCGCCGGGGGTGGGTGGCCGCCGAGCTGGCGATGGCCTCCGGCGACGGTGAGTCGGCCGTGCGTCACGCCGAGGAGGCCGTGCGGCTGGCGGAGGCGATGGCCGTTTCGTCGGTGCGGCACCGAGTCAAGAGCGACGTGGTGCTGGCCGCGGCACTGTGCAGCGCCGGCCGCATCGAGCGCGCCCGTGCGCTCGCCGAGGCGGCGTTGGACGCCACCGGCCGATCGAATCTGACACCGCTTCGGTGGGCGCTGGCTTGCTTGCTGATCGACATCGAAAGCGTCACGTTTTCAGCACAAAAGCTGCGTGAAATTCGGGATATCTGCGCAGGCCAGGTGCGGCGCGCCGGGGGCGCGTGGCGTTCCGCCTGAATCGGGCTTCGGCCCGTTATTGTCATTGCGTTAGTTAGCCCGCGATGTGTCCCGTTCGTAACGTTGGAGATACCGCCGTCGATGACAATGCAAGGGGAACGTCTCGACGCTGTGGTTGCGGAGGCCGTGGCGGGGGACCGGAACGCCCTACGGGAGGTGCTGGAGACCATCCGTCCGATTGTCGTGCGATATTGCCGCGCGCGAGTCGGCACAGTCGAACGGGGTGGCCTGACAGCCGACGACGTGGCTCAGGAGGTGTGCTTGGCCACCATCACGGCGCTGCCGCGCTATCGGGAGCGGGGACGTCCGTTCCTGGCATTCCTGTACGGCATCGCGGCCCACAAGGTCGCCGACGCGCACCGGGCCGCCGGACGTGACCGTGCCTACCCCGCCGAGACGGTGCCCGAGCGCTGGTCGCTCGACGCGGGCCCGGAGCAACGGGCCATCGAGGCCGATTCGGTCAGTCGAATGAACGAGTTGCTCCAGATCCTGCCGTCCAAGCAGCGCGAGATCCTGATCCTGCGCGTGGTCGTCGGCCTGTCCGCCGAGGAGACCGCCGCCGCCGTCGGCAGCACGAGGGGAGCGGTCCGCGTGGCCCAGCACCGGGCGCTGTCCCGGCTCAAGTCCGAAATCGTCGCGGCGGGTGACTATGCCTGAATCCCTGGATGAGTTCGCCGGCACCGATTTGCTTCTCGACGCGCTCGCCGAACGCCGGCCGGTCGATCTCGACGATCCCAGCGACCCCAATTTTGAAGCGCTGGCCGTCCTGCTGGCGGACTGGCGCGACGACTTGCGGTGGCCGCCGGCCAGCGCGCTGGTTTCGCCGGAGGAGGCCGTCGGGGCGCTGCACACCGGGCTGGCCGAGCGGCGGCGCGCCCGGCGCGGCCTGGCGACGATCGGGTCGGTTGCCGCGACGCTGTTGGTGCTGAGCGGGTTCGGCGCCATGGTGGTCGAGGCCCGTACCGGCGAAACGCTGTACGGCCTGCACGCGATGTTCTTCGACCAGCCGAGGGTCAAAGACAGCCAGATCGAACTGTCGGCCAAGGCCGAACTGGCCAAGGTCCAGCAAATGATCGACCAGGGCCAGTGGGCGCAGGCCCAGAACCAGCTGGCCGAGGTCAGCAGCACCGTGCAGTCCATGAACGACGGGAACAGCAGGAACGACCTGCTGGACGAGGTGAACCTGCTCAATACCCGGGTCGAATCCCGCAACCCGAACGCGACCCTGCCGCCGGCCGCACCCAAGCCGCCGAAGGCGCCGGCCGCCTCGTCCGCTTCGCCCGCTTCGCCTGCCTCGCCCAGCCCGAGCTCCAAACCGCCGACGGCGGCCAGCACGACCGCGCCGAGCCCGTCCGTCAGCCCTTCAATAAGCCCGTCTTCCGGCCGGCATCGGCATCACGGGCACTCGTCCACGCCGTCTTCGGTGGCACCGGACGACACGCCCTAACGGCGGTGAAACCCGTCCGCGTCTGACGTCGCTTCGTTGAGCGAGGCGTCGGCGTATCCCCGGCAGTAATCCCATGTGACGTAGGAGTCGGGTTCGGGGTCGTAGGCGGGCTCGTGCGGGCGGACGGTGCCGTCGATGAGCAGCTGCAACAGGTTGGCCCGCAACATGTCCCAGTCGTGGTAGTGGTCTTGCTGGCATTCGTCACAACACACCACCAGGCCGCGAATACCCTTGTGCGCCAAGAGCGCCTCGTACACGGCCAGATCGGCCAGGTCCGCCTCGACCGCCATCCGCTCTTGCTGATCCAGGGGTTGCCCCGGCTCGACGGCTTCGAGGGCCGCCGAGGGATCGCAGGGGTCGTCGGCGAACGGGTCGGGCGGCAAACCCGGCGGGAGGTGGTCACGCACGCCCCCAGCCTACGCAAGCGGGCCGTCATAACGCCAGCAGGGCGACGTCCGCCGCGCGGCGCCCGCGGCGCGCCCGGCCAAGCGGGTCCCGGGGCCGCGCGAGCCGATAAGATGGGTTTCTCACTCCGCGTGCGTATGGAGGGCCCCACCGATGTCCCGTGGCATGTCCGACTTAGAAGCCGGCTCCGACCTGGTTGCCAGCCCGTACCTGCGCGACCCCCATATTGCGGGACTGGCCGACGACCCGGTGCCGACCGGGGGCGACAACCCGTACAAAATCGCGATGCTCGGATTGACTTTCGACGACGTCTTGTTGCTGCCCGCCGCCTCCGACGTGGTTCCGGCCACCGCGGACACCTCCAGTCAGCTCACCAAGAAGATCAGGCTGAAGGTGCCGCTGGTCAGCTCGGCGATGGACACCGTCACCGAGTCGCGGATGGCTATCGCGATGGCCCGCGCCGGTGGCATGGGCGTGCTGCACCGCAACCTGCCGGTCGCCGAGCAGGCCGGCCAGGTCGAGACGGTCAAGCGCTCGGAAGCCGGCATGGTCACCGACCCGGTCACGTGCTCGCC
>NZ_JAOPWB010000149.1 GCF_025965855.1 Mycobacterium sp.
TGGAAGGTAACTTCGGTGCCCGTAATCGTCGATCCGTCTACGTCCCGCAGGTTGATGTCCGAGTTGATCGATCTTGATACGCCCTCGGGTGACCGCACACCTGTCACGATTGACTTCTTGATGTCCCGCCCTCGTATTTTCGATCTGATTCCTTCACCGACAGGTGTATAGACCGTCACTACGATCGCAACGACTCCGAGTGCCATAGATATGACGCCGACAATATAGGCAGCGGTGTCCGAAGCACTTGTGACATAAACGATCCAGCCGATTAGACAAGAAATAATTACAGCAAGAAATATCGACATAAGTTTCATCGGTTTCCCTTCCCGGAGTATCTTCTGGTGTCCTTCAGTATGGGCCGTCGCCTACCTCGGCGCGAGCGCATTCACGCGAGCGAGATCAGCCCAAATCCGGCGCTTCGCCTCATGCCCGGTTTGCGACCTTGCGCAACCTCGCAATGACTGTCAGCGGCAAGATCATGGCTATGAGCAGTGAAGCGCCGTGAAGATCTGCAGTGGGTCGACGACACGACAAATCTGTTGCCTGATGAAAGCCGTGTGCGAGCGTCACGGTGGAGGGTCGGAAAGTTCGTCCGCACGGAAGGCCGGCGCATAAGTGCAGATAACCTTAATCTGTCACCGCAGTGGCCGGACGGTGAGTCGGCGTGAACTTAACTGCCCGACAACCGAATCCCGCGCTGCAAAAAGGTGCCTCAACGAGCAGGCACGGCGGGACACCGCGCCGAGCTACCGCTGAGTTGGTGCCGCCGCGGCGGCGAGGGCGCAGCCCAAGACAGGCTGTGAGGACGCAGTTAACGGAGCCGGACGCCCTCCGGACGGTCGAGTGCCCGCCACATCCTCATCGCCTGGTCGTCCGTCGCGACCTTTCCCTCGTACTGTGTCTGATAGTTCTCAAGGTATTTTCGGATGACCGCGGTGTCGATTGTTTCAGCGCCGCCCGCCCCTGCGAATTCCGGATCGACGTGGAGCGCGATAAGCAGGAGTCCGTAAACGCGCTCCGCCCCCGGCTCTAGTGCAGGCTGGAAATATGGCAAGTCAAGTATCCGGCTGCCCCGGTTGACATAGAAGCGCAGGCGGGCTTCTGGGTCGCCGTGGTCTTCGCTGCCGCGGTGGGCTTCCGGATCCTCGACCTCGGCGAGGATGAGGCACGGCTTGAATTTCTGCCGCCAGGACTCGAGTGCTGCCAGGTACAGGGGGCCGCCGATGCCGCCGCCGCGGATTCCCGGACGCACGGCCAGGTAGCTCAACAGCAGCACCCGTACCGAATCGTCCCACTCAGCGATGGCACCGGCGAGGATGGTTCCGTCGTCATCCTCGGATAGCCAGATCGACGCGTCTTGCCCGTTGGCGTTCTCCTGCACCTCGTCGAGGCTGATGAGTTCATCTGGCGGGAACGACGGCACCAGGACCTGCTGGTAAAAATCCTCGATGACCGGTCCCGAGCCCGTTGCCTCGTATATGCGCATCTACTGACTCTTTCTTCCGTTCGGATCTAAAAGGGAGGGGGGTCGATGGGTTGCGCGATGATGACTTGCCTTTCATCGAGGACGTCTTCCAGGTGTGAGAAATACTGGCTGTCGATCTCGAGGATGTCGCCGGGCCAGGGCGGGGGGACTGGGAGCTCGAACCGGGCCGGCTCGGCGGACTGGTCTAAGCGGAGACCTACCGCCTCCCAGTAGGGCTGGAACAGTTCGCGTACGGCAGCCAGGGCGGTGTCGAGCTCGGCCAGCACGGCAGGGTCGCCGTCCTGTTCCGCGCGCAGGATCTTCTCCTGCGCGCGCCTGATGGTTGAGGCGTACAGCGACTTGGTGTACAGGTTGGGAGCTTGACGCTTTTTCTCCTGCTTGCCGTTGTACGTGTAGCTGAGCAGGGCAGCGCGGGAGTAGACCTCCACCGCCCTGGCGTAATCCCCGCTCTTCCACCACAGGTCGCCGATCAGCATGGCGACGCCGACCCGCAGGTCGTCGTCCTCGTCTTCGATGGCCGTCTGGTCGAGGCCGACGAGGCACCCGATGGCACGTTCGCGGTCCAGTGCTGCCCAGATCTCGGCCTGCCGGAGCCGCGACCAGGACCCGATCCACCCGTTGGGATTCCGCCGGACTTTGTCGCCAGGCTGCTTCTGGCAGGCCCGGTAGGCAGCGGAGAGCCACTCGTCGGCCGCTTCCGCGTCTTCCCTGCTGCCGTTGCCGGCGTACCACCGTGCCTTCCCGTAGAAGTTACATAGGAGGATGTAGATGCGCCGGAGTGTCATGTCCGGCGGAACGTGGTTGTACTCAAGGCTGAATGTTCCGAGCAGTCCGGTGACCGCTCGCCGGACCGACTTCCACTTTGCTGGGTCAGCGCGGAGCTCCGCCTCGTCCCAGCTGGACGTCCAGTTGCCGGAGAATTTCTCCAGCAAGTTCATCCACTCCTTGTCTTTTTGCTGGGACGAGACCCTTCTGAGCCAGCTCTCGATGTCGCTGGTGGCCTTGGAGCGCAGGTAGTCGTCCCACCACCAGAACGCGTCCAGGTAGAGCTTGACCAGGGTGGGCTTCGTCGCCTGGAACTCAATGGGCCCGAGCCACTGGGCGTGGTTGATCCAGTTCTCCACGCTGCGGGTCCAGGTGATCTGCTCGAACCGCGTCCAGGCGGCGAACGGTTCCTTCTCCTCTTCCCGGGGCAGAAGCTCGCGTTCCAGGTCCACCCGGCCGCGCTCGTAGCGCTCGGCGCTGGACTGCAGCGCCCGAAACCCCACGGGGTCGTGGGTTTTCAGCTGTCGCCAGGCCACCTCTCTGGTCGCCCGCGGAAGGCTCACGCCCTCCTCGATCGCGTCGTCAATGAAGGAGACGAGCTGTCGTTGGGCGAGCAACTGGTAGATCCGATGCACCTTGGGTTCCGACGGCTTCTCGCCGGCGTTACCTCTCAGCCTGGCGATCAAGCCCTCGGTGACCCACTCAGTGACCGTGAGCAGGCCGAATAGCGGCACTTCGTAGCCGAGTACGTCCGCCGCGAGCTGGTCGACAGCCGCGCGGACGCATTCGAGCAACCGGGTGAAGCCCTCGTCATACTCATCGCTCCGAAAGAGGTCCTCGAGGCTGCCAGACTGGGCGGCGCCGCCGTTGAGCAGTAACCTGCACCAGGTCGCCACCGCGAACGGGTGGCCCCGGGTCACCGTGAACAGCCCGCGCGCATCTTCGTCAGTCAAGACCAACCCCTGCTCCGTCACGTATGCCCGGACTTCCTCGGCAGACATGTTGAGCAGCGTGATGGTGCCCTCCGCGTCGTCGCGGTCCTGCACCCGGGCGTCCTTCCCGGGGCGTCGGAAGCTCACGGTCCGATACGTCGGTAGCCGCCTCAGTAACCCCCGCAGCCATCCCTGCACCGACGTACCGTCCAGTCGGTCGACGTCGTCGACCAGTACCACCACCTTGTACTCATCGGCGAGACGGCTTAATGCCTCTTCGGTCATGTGCTGGATGGTGCTGAGCATCGTCGACCGGTCCATCGGCTCGCCGTTGACGATGATTTGGTTGCCTACGATCGTTGATTTGCTTAAGCGGAAGGCGCTGATCTTCGCGGTGGCATTGACGGTCAGGTGGTACCACATGTTTGGATTGCGGGCCCGGCCCAAGGCGTCGGTCGCCGCTGAGGTGGCCGCCGTCGAGTCGGGCCGCTGCTCTGCGAACGCCTTGATGCCGGCTATGAATTCGGAGATCAGGGTTGCGCACGCATCGAAATCAGCCTGGACGGGGTCTTTGCCGGTATCGAATTCCGGTGCAGTGACGTGCAGTGCCAGCAAGTCGTCGTCACGGCAACGCTGGCTTACTTTCTGCAACAGCGCACTCTTCCCGGTGCCAGTGTCGCCGACGACGGTGTAACGGCCGAAAGAACTGTCCGGGTCCATGATCTTGTCGCACTGCTGTCCCAGGGATGTCATTGCAGCGGTGCCCCTTAGGTCGGTCGAGCGATGTGGACAGCGCCGCTGGTCAAGCCGTTGGCATCTGGCCTGCTGCCAGGCCAGTCGACCTTCAGAAGGAAGATCGCGTAGTTATAATGCAATCCAATAACGGTGAGTGCAACGGGCGGTTTACTACCGCGCCCGTTCTCCCATGAGTCAACCGACGGTCGGACACTTGAATAACTAGGTCGTCGGACATCAGTGTTTGGATCAGCGTCATGACACGCGCTGCGGCAGAGCACGCAAGTTGCTTTTCCAGATGCAGTCGTTAGCCATCGCTGGATGCAAGCAGCTCCCGTGTGAGCTGACTTACTTATATGTGTGCTTCTATCACCAGTTTTCCGCGGAAAACTGGCCAGGCCGTCTCAACGAGATCGGCGGTGAAAAAGTGCGCCCGAACCGCAGCGAGATTCAGCGGGCTCCATCGGAGAATCACAGGCCGGCGGCCCACCACAGGAACGTTCTGCTGCAGCAAAATTCACGATGCGGGTGATCGTGTACTTGAGAAGAAACCCTAATCCGCGACGCTGTCGGGGCACATTCCGCCCGTTCCACGGTGGTCGCACCCGGGACGGTTCGCATGGAATTGGTTATGCGACAACAGCTGTCGGCCATTGAAACTGCTAGACGGCCAACGAGCACCGAGGCAACAGCCGTTGAGATTGGCCGACGCGAGAATGGGTCGGCTTGGATTCTCCGCGCCGCTGGCCTCCACACTCTCACTGTGGGGTGCTCAGGGGCGGGCAAGGGCTCCATTTTTTGGGGCATTGCAGGCGGATTAGGCCCAGCCATCAAAGCAGGAAACGTCCGCCTTTTCGCCGTGGATTTCAAGTACGGGATCGAAATCTCAGTCGGCTCTGCTCTATTCAGCAAGATTGCGACGAACGAGGCTGAGGCCGCAGGCCTGCTAACCAAGTTGGAGGAGCTGCTGGATAACCGTGGCCGCAGGATGGCTGGCCGAGTGCGTTCGCACACACCGAGCACCGCCGAACCGCTCGTGGTGCTGCTCATCGATGAACTGGCTGGCTTGACCGCTTACATGGCAGACGTCGCCCTCAAGAAGCAAGTTGCGGCCTCGTTCTCACGCATCTTGACAAAGGGCAGGGCCGTAGGAATCGTGGTCGCAGCCTTCATGCAGGACCCTCGCAAGGAGATTCTGCCCATGCGCGGGTTGTTCACCCAGACCGTTGCACTGCGGCTGCGCTCACGCGACGAGGTCGCGATGGTCCTCGGTGATGGCCTTGCCGACGCCGCCCCCGCGCACCGCATCAACCCAAATAAGCCTGGGACCGGATACGTTATCGCCGAAGACGGATCAACGATGCGGGTACGTGCCGACTACTGGCCCGATTCGTTAATCCGTTCTGTCGCTGACGAATACGGGCTTACAAGTCAACGACCCGCTGGTCCCGCAGATAGCTGAGGAAATCGGCATGGCAACTCTCAGCATCAACACCACCGCGACCGCGATTGCGACCTTTCCAGAGCTTCTGACAGCGGAGCAGGTAGCCGAGCTGCTTGGCGTGTCCGCCGCCACCGTGAGCGGATGGGGCGCGTCGCGTGAGCACGGCGAGAACGTGGGGCCGCCATGCTATACGTTATCCGACCGCGTAAGACGTTGGGACGCAGCAGAAGTCCGCGCGTGGCTCAAGCAGGTGCGCCGCTAAATGGCTGGATCGGTACCGCGCGGCATTCGGAAGCGGATCAACTCAGCCGGCGAATCACGCTATCAAGTGCGCTACCTGGTGCGGGAGCCAGACTCACCGTCGGGTTGGGTTGAAACGTCGTCGACATTCGCCACCTTGCGAGAAGCGCGGGCCTTCAAAGCCGACAGGGACGGCGAAGCGGCGATTGGCGCCAGGCGCTTCGACCCTCGGCTTGGCCGAGCCAGCCTTTCCGGAATCTGGACCCAGTACAGCTCGTCGAAACGCCCGGCCGTGTCACCCAAGACATGGAGCGGCTACACGCAGCATTGGGAACTCCGCATCAGTCCGCGGTTCGCCCACGTGCCGGTCGACGAGATCAGCCGTAAGGATGTACAACAGTTCGTCGATACCCTGACCGTTGGCCCTTGGGCTAAGGTCGCCACGCTTCGGCTTCTGCGGTCGATTCTCGAAATGGCACGCGAGGACGGCCGAATTCACATCAACCCAGCGCAGGGCGTTGCAGCCGGGCGAATACCCGCACGAGAACGTCACCGCTACCTCACCGCCAGAGAAGTCGCTGCCCTGGCGGCGGCATGCGGCGACCAGGGCGACATCGTCACGATCCTGGCCTTCACCGGATTACGCTGGTCCGAACTCGTAGGACTGCGCGTCGGCGATGTCGACCTGGCAACCCGTCGCCTGTACGTTCGCCAGGCCGCGCCGGAGGTTGAAGGCCGGATCATCGTCGGGCCGCCAAAGACTCGCGCCGCCGTGCGAACCGTCCCACTCCCCCAAATCGTCATCGACGCACTCAAGCCACGAATCGTCGGCCGCGCTCCTACAGAACAAGCGATCACCTCGCCGAACGGCGGCTTCCTCAGATCAAACAACTGGCGTAGGCACACCCACTGGTCCCGAGCGCTTAAGAAAACCCTATTGGCGCCGTTGACCATTCACGATTTACGCCACACCTACGCCAGCGTTGCCCGGGCCTCCGGCGCTGACCTTCGCTATGTCCAGAAAACCATGGGGCACTCCACACCCACAGTCACGGCGAACATCTACAGCGACCTGTATTCCGACGAACTCGACCAGGTAGCCACAAACCTCGACCGGCTCCATGACTCCGCCGCAAACCAGACGAACGGACAGGAACCGGACACACGGAAACATCCATAGAGTGCTGTCACCGCGTCCGTGCAGTTCAACAGGGGTGGCCAGGGGCGGGATCGAACCGCCGACCTTCCGCTTTTCAGGCGGACGCTCATACCGACTGAGCTACCTGGCCGGAAGGCATTGAGTGCCTCGCCGTGTTGGCGACCCTGACGGGACTCGAACCCGCGACCTCCGCCGTGACAGGGCGGCGCGCTAACCAACTGCGCCACAGGGCCTCGCTGCTGCTCCGCGTCGCCGCGTCGCAAGTACCCCCTACGGGATTCGAACCCGCGCTACCGCCTTGAAAGGGCGGCGTCCTAGGCCGCTAGACGAAGGGGGCCAGAACCGAATCTCTCCGGGGTACTCGCAACGAAGTCACCGTTGGGAGCCACGCCAGCTTAGGTCACCGCAGGCCTGTTCCTCAAACGAACGGCATTCGAGCGGCGTTTCGGACGCAGTATCCTGAACCTTCGCGCCCCTATAGCTCAGTTGGTAGAGCTACGGACTTTTAATCCGCAGGTCCTAGGTTCGAGTCCTAGTGGGGGCACCCAAAAGCGGTCATCACCTCGGGCGATGCCGGCGTACCGTCGTCGGGCGGCGCCCGGTGGCGCCACGGCCGAGTCTTCGCGCTCGTCGCCCCGGCCGGCACTCGGCATGCCCTGGTTTGACCGCCAAACGGCTTGGCTATGCTTCGCAAGATGAGTGTCGATGCGGCCTACCCAAACGCGCCAGTAGCCCTGGTAACCATGGAAATCCGTCACCCAGCAACGGATTCCCTCACCGAATCATCGAGCGGGGAGCTCAGACGCCTGCTTGCGGACCTGCTGCCCATCGAACGCCAGGCGCAGGACGTGGCCTGGGCGATGGGCGCCGGCGGAAGTCCGCAGCCGGCCGCCGAGCGCTTCGTCCGCTACGTCAACCGCGACAACACGCTTGCCGCCTCGATGAAGACCCAGGCGGTCGTGATCGAGACCACCGCCTACACCAACTTCGAGGCGCTGGTCGACCTGGTCATGCGGGTCATAGACGCCCGCTCACAGTTCTCGCCGATCGTCGGGGTGGAGCGTCTTGGTCTGCGCTACGTCCTCGAGATCCGCGTCCCCCAGGGCGTGGATGGCCGCATCGAGTGGGCCAACTGGATCGCCGAGCCCCTGCTCGGACCGCAGCAAATCGCGCCCGGCGGCCTGATCCTGACCGAATGGCAGGGTGCGGCGGTCTACCGGGAGGCGCAGCCGGGCAAGTCGATGATCGTGCGCTACGGCCCGGGCGTGGGTCAGGCGCTGGACGCGAGCTATCACCTGCGCCGGACCATGCCGGCCCAGCAGGGACCGTTCTTCCTGATGGATATCGACAGCTTCTGGACTCCGACCGGGTCTATCCCCGAATACGACCGGAACACGGTGCTGACGACCTTCCAGGACCTGTACGACCCCGCTCGCACCGTGTTTCAGGAGATGCTCACCAACCGCCTGAAGGACGACCTGCTCAGCCGATAAGCACCGCGCTGGTGTAGGTCACGTCGGCGAAGGCTTCGGCGAGGTCGTCGTCGGGATAGACGAAGCCATTGGCCGCGTGCAACTCCTTGACGGTTCGCGACGACGTCCGCCAGCCGCGCTGGTTCAGATGGTCGAGGATGTGGCTGCGCTGCCCGTGATAGACGAGATCGTTGAAGTCGATCTCGAACCCGAGTTCGCTCATCCGGTCATGGTGTGCGCGCCACCGCGCGTCGGCGAAAACGGTGGTGTCGGGTACGAATTCGAAAGCCAGGCGGCTGTCTGGGGCACTCAACGCGGTGATGTTGCCGAACAGCGCGTCCTGGGCCTCGTCGGGCAGGTACACCAATAGGCCTTCGGCGCTCCACGCCGCGGGAGCCTTCGGATCAAAGCCGGCGGCCTGCAGCGCTGCGGCCCAGTCATCGCGCAGGTCGATGGCGACGGTGCGCCGCTCGGCGGTCGGCTCGGCGCCGAGGTCCCTGAGGGTCGACGTCTTGAAATCGATCACCTCCGGCATGTCGACCTCATAGACGACCGTGCCCGCCGGCCACGGCAGGCGGTACGCGCGCGCATCGAGTCCCGACGCGAGGATGACGACCTGGTCGATGCCGCTCTGCGCCGCGTCGAGGAAGAACCGGTCGTAGAACCTGGTGCGGCAGGCCATCCCCCGCGCCATTCGCTGTGGGTCGAACTCGGATTCACCGCCAACCGGAATCTGGCCGTTCACCAACCGCACGTAAACGTCGATGCCGACGGCGCGCACCAACGGCGCCGCGTACGGGTCGTCGATCAACTTCTCATCGGTCGACAGCGCCCGCTGGGCGGCGACCATGGTCGCCGTCGCCCCGACGCTGGTCGCCAGGTCCCAACGATCACGATCGGTGCGCGCCATAGCGTTCCCTCATCCCAAGCCGAAAAATATAGACTGTCTAGTTACTATCACAGTGCTGATTGGCGGGCCCGGCGGGACTCCACGGGCTCAACCCACTGACATTGCGGCGAGACTGATCCTTTGGCTATTATCTGCGTATGCATGCAGATAATAGCGGAGGCCGCCTGCCCGACGACCAAGCCAGCCTCGTGGTCGAGGTGTTCCGAATGCTGGCCGACGCCACCCGCGTGCAAGTGCTCTGGTCGCTGACGCATCGCGAGATGTCGGTCAACGAACTCGCCGAACACGTGGGAAAGCCCGCGCCATCGGTCTCCCAGCACCTGGCGAAGCTGCGGATGGCGCGTCTGGTCCAGCCGCGCCGCGAGGGAACCACCATCTTCTACAGCCTGGAGAACGACCACGTTCGGCAGCTCGTCATCGATGCGGTCTGCAACGCAGAGCATGCCGGTCCGGGGGTTCCCCGCCATCACCGCGACGAGAGCGGACTGAAGGCGATCGCCGCGTCATCGTCAACACGGAGCGCTCGAACGAGTCGCGGCTCGGTGTGAACGGCCCGAAACGACAACCACATTGGAAGGTGAAACCATGACCGAACAGCACACCCACGACGCGCCGCATGCGCACGAACACCGCCACGCCGACGTCGCTCACTCACATGCGCACACCACGCACGAGCACGACCACGTCACACACGAGCACGCCCATGCCCACGAAGACGGAACCGAGCACACTCATCAGCACGTGCACCAGTCCGACCTCGAAGGCGTGCACGGCCACGCACACGAGTGACGCCGCGCGTCCCGCCCTGATGGCGGAGAGCTAGGAGACGCTCGGGCAGTAATGCTTCGGGTTGTCGCGCTCGTCCAAAGGCGGCAGGTTGCGCGCCGGCGTCTGCACGAGCGGTGCGTCGGCCGGGATTCGCCCGGTCACACGATCCCAGCCGGCGCGCGCCCTCGGATGCCTGCGGTATCGCCTTGGCACGCAGGCAAAGACGAGGCGGACCACGTCGCCGACCCGCCGGTGCAGCCATTCGTCGCGGCGCGACCACCGGTAGCCCATCAGCTCGCGCACCGGCGGATCGTAGAGGCCGACGGTGAGCCACACGAAGAACGGGGCCAGCAGTTTGCGCTGCGCGGCCCATAGCGAGTCCGGAAGCCATTGAGCGAACGGCGGTTTGGGCAGCTCGGTCAGATCGAGGACCGCACGGGCGGCGTAATTGTTCTCTAACACGTTGCGGCACATGTGGTCCCAGTAGTCCTGGAAATCTTCCCAGGACGCCGGCACGGGCCGCATGCTCATGCCGTACATGCGATACCACTCGACATGTTCATCGAAGAGTTGTCGCCGCTGGGCTTCGGTCAGCCCCCCGCAAAACCGCTCTGCCACATGAATAGTGCCGACGAAGAAGGTGGCGTGCGCCCAGTAGAAGACATCCGGGTTCAACGCGTGGTAACGGCGGCCCCGTTCGTCAACGCCCTTGATATCGGCGTGATAGTCGCGCACCTCGGAGCCGGTGCCCGGGGCGCGTTCGCCGTCGAAGACGACCCCACCAATGGGGTATAGCGAGCGCAGCAGGCGCGGCCAACGCTCCCGAAAGAACGTCGAGTGGTCGATGACTGCCGCGCCAAGCTGCGGGTGCATGTTCTGCATGGATCCCGCCCACGGGCCCTGCAACATGCCGCGCCAGTCCCCGAAGTAGCGCCAGGTCAAAGAATCGGGGCCGAGCGGGATCGGCGGCGCCGCATAACCCAGAGGCGACACCGGGCACCCGCCGGCCACACCCTGTGATTCCGCGGGCGCTGCGCCGCCGCTGTTCAGCGGGCGGGATGCAGACGTATGTTGGGTCACTATTGGATTCCTGTAAGTATCGGCAGTTCTGACTACATGCGTTGTCATTTTAGAGCTTAGGAGCGATGTGCAGACGGGTCAACGACGGGGCCGTTGGACCGGCGTCCCCCTAGAGAGCCGCCTCGCCCTCCGCCGCGACAATCTCATCACCGCGGGCGTGCAGTTGCTCGGCAGCGACAGCGGTCCCGCACTGACCGTCCGTGCGGTGTGCCGGAAGGCCGCGCTCACGGAGCGCTACTTCTACGAAAGCTTCTCCGACCGCGACGAATTCGTGCGCGCCGTCTATGACGACGTCTGCACGCGGGCGATGAATACGCTTACCTCTGCGAAGACGCCGCGCGAGGCCGTCGAACAATTCGTCGAGCTCATGGTGGACGACCCCGTGCGGGGGCGGGTGCTGCTTCTGGCGCCCGCGGTGGAGCCGGTACTGACCCAGTCGGGCGCGGAGTGGATGCCCAACTTCATCGACCTGCTGCAGCGCAAGCTGTCGCGTATCGGCGATTCGGTATTGCAGAAGTTGATCGCCACAAGCCTGGTCGGCGGGCTGACGAGCCTGTTCACCGCCTACCTCAACGGCCAGCTCGGAGCCACCCGCAAGCAGTTCATCGACTATTGCGTCAACATGCTGTTCAGCGCGGCGGCACCATATGTACCCTCCACCGAGCAGGGGAAATCCGAGTAGCGGTTTCGGCACGCGCCGCACTGGCTAGCTGTAACAGAGCCACGTTTTCCGCGGGCCCGTCCGACAACTAAGACTGTGACGTGCCGCGCGGACGAGGAACTTGATGCTACCGGGGGACACAGATATATTGAGTGCAACCCGCAGACACAGATAACTGGAGGGGCCAATGTCAGCGGAGCTGACCGATGTACAGCTGTTGCGCGAACTCGAACCGTTCGTGGAGAAATACCTCAACCGGCACGAGAGCGTGCACAAGGACTGGAACCCGCACGACTACATCCCGTGGTCGGACGGCAAGAACTTTTACGCGCTCGGCGGTCAGGATTGGGACCCCGAGCAGAGCAATCTCTCCGACCTGGCCCAGGTCGCGATGGTGCAGAACCTGATGACGGAAGACAATCTGCCCTCGTATCACCGCGAGATCGCGATGAACTTCAGCTTGGACGGCCCCTGGGGCCAGTGGGTCAACCGGTGGACCGCCGAAGAGAACCGGCACGGGATCGCGCTGCGCGACTACCTGGTGGTGACGCGCGCGGTCGACCCGTTCGAATTGGAGAAGCTGCGCATCGAGGTGGTCAACCGGGGCTTCAGCCCGGGCCAGAATCACCAGGTTCGAGACGACCTGTTCGCCGAAAGCCTGTTCGATTCCGTCATCTATGTCACCTTCCAGGAGCTGGCGACGCGGATTTCGCACCGCAATACCGGTAGGGCCTGCAACGATGCGATCGCCGATCAGTTGTTGGCCAAGATTTCGGCCGACGAGAACCTGCACATGATCTTCTACCGCGACGTCAGCGAGGCCGGGTTCGAGATCGATCCCAACCGGGCGACGAAGTCGCTGCACAAGATCCTGCGCAACTTCCAGATGCCCGGCTTTCAGGTACCCGAATTCCGGCGCAAAGCCGTCTTGATCGCCGTTGGAGGCGTATACGACCCCCGCATCCACCTCGACGAGGTGGTCATGCCGGTGCTGAAGAAATGGCGCTTTTTCGAGCGTGAGGACATCACCGGTGAGGCAGCCGAGCTGCGTGACGACCTTGCCCTGCTCATCAAGGAGCTCGAGGCGGCCTGCGACAAGTTCGAGGTGTCCAAGCGGCGCCAGCTCGAGCGGGAGGCCCGCACGGGCAAGAGGACTACGGCGTTCGAGCTGCATCAAACCGCGGGCAAGCTAGTGATGAGCCGTCGTTAGTCCGAACGTTGCGCATCGGTCCGATCACGCTCGCCAGCCCGGTGGTGCTGGCCCCGATGGCGGGCGTGACCAACGTCGCGTTCCGGACGCTGTGTCGTGAACTAGAACTGTCGAAGGTCGGCACGGTCAGCGGGCTCTACGTCTGTGAAATGGTCACCGCGCGCGCTCTCGTCGAGCGGCATCCGGTCACCATGCACATGACGACGTTCGCCTCCGACGAGTCGCCCCGCTCGCTGCAGCTTTACACCGTCGACCCGGCGACCACCTACGCGGCCGCCAGGATGATCGCGGACGAAGACCTGGCCGACCACATCGACATGAATTTCGGTTGCCCGGTGCCCAAGGTCACCAAGCGCGGCGGCGGGGCGGCGCTGCCGTTCAAGCGGCGGCTGTTCGGCCAGATTGTCGCCGCGGCCGTGCGGGCGACCGAAGGCACCCCGATACCGGTGACCGTCAAGTTCCGCATCGGCATCGACGACGAGCACCACACCCACATCGACGCCGGCCGCATCGCCGAAGCAGAGGGCGCCGCCGCGGTCGCCCTGCATGCCCGCACGGCGGCGCAGCGCTATTCCGGCAACGCCGACTGGGAGCAGATCGCGCAGCTCAAGCAGCAGGTGCGGACGATCCCGGTGCTCGGAAACGGCGACATCTACGACGCCAGCGACGCGTTGGCGATGATGGCCAGCACCGGGTGCGACGGCGTCGTCATCGGCCGCGGCTGCCTGGGCCGGCCTTGGCTCTTCGCCGAGTTATCGGCCGCGTTCACGGGTAGCCCGGCCCCCGCGCCGCCCACGCTGGGCGAGGTCGCCGACATGGTGCGCCGGCACGGCCGGCTGCTGGCGGCGCATTTCGGCGAAGACAAGGGCATGCGCGATATCCGCAAGCACGTCGCCTGGTACCTGCATGGCTTCCCCGCCGGATCCGACTTGCGGCGAGCGCTGGCGATGGTCACGACGCTGGATGAGCTCGACTCGCTGCTCGACCGGTTGGACGGTGCCGTCCCGTTTCCGGACGCGGCGACCGGCCCCCGTGGGCGGCAGGGTTCACCGGCCCGCGTGGCCCTTCCCGAAGGCTGGCTGACCGACCCGGACGACTGCACGGTGCCGGCGGGGGCGGAAGTGATGCACTCGGGCGGTTGAGCGTTAACACGGGCGAAATCGCGTCCGCGGCGATAACTCAGTACGATGTGGACCTTGCTGCATTGCGCTTCGGTGGGGGTCGTTTGCGTGCCGCCGCAGGAGCGCGAGAACACCGTGCGACCCACGGGTGGCGCGGCTCGCGGCGCTGATCAACCGCAGCGCCGCACAGGCATTGTGCCCCTGCCGTCGCATCAGAGTTTCGGAGGCCGATAGGACATGAGTGATGGCGGCACTGACGCCACCCGTGGCCATCGGCGCACCCCGCAGCCAACGCTGGGCGCCGCCCCGTGGGAGCGGTTCGCGCAACCGCCGCCCGATCACAGCGTTCACCGGTGGCAGGCCGAGCCGGCCCCAGACGAGCCCGTCCAGTCGGCCGCCGTCGAGACCGAAAGCGCCGGGTGTCACACCGACGGCGGGCTCACCGTCGCCGATCTGATCGCCAAAGTTGGGGCCCCCAGCACCGCCCGGGCCAGTCACCATCGCGTCGCCCCCGATGCCGAAATTCCCGAGATCGGGGCCGACCTGCCCGTCGACCTGCAGGAAACGCAGGTGATCGACATCCCTGCCTATTCGCTCGACCCCCCCTCGGAGCTTCCCGACCTCGATGCCGCCAACTACCCGGATTACGACGAGTTCGAACCCGACGGGACCGAACCGGCGAGCGAACCACCTCCGCGCCGGCCCAAGCGGTTCCGCCGGACTTCGGCCGCCTCTGCCCCCGGGCCGGCTCCTGAGAACCGCGAGCCGAAACCCAAATCCCGGCGGCGGCCGATACTGCTGGCCGCGCGTTCGATGGCGGCATTCTCCGCCGTGCTGGCGCTGATCCTGACCGGTGGCGCCTGGCAATGGAGCGTATCGAAGAACAACCGCCTGAACTTCATCAGTGCGCTCGACCCGCACTCCAGCGACATCCGCGATCCGAACGGGCAGTACGGCGACGAGGACTTCTTGATCGTCGGCCTCGACTCGCGTGCCGGGGAGAACGCCAACATGGGCGCCGGGAACACCGATGACGCCGATGGCGCGCGGTCGGACACCGTGATGCTGGTCAACATCCCGGCGAACCGCAAACGCGTGGTCGCGGTGTCGTTTCCCCGCGATCTGGCGATCACTCCGATGCAATGCGAGGCCTGGAACCCAAGCACCGGCAAGTACGGACCCCTCTACGACGAGAAGACCAAGACCTGGGGTTCCAAGATGATCTACACGGAGACCAAGCTCAACTCCGCTTACGCTTTCGGCGGCCCGAAATGTCTGGTCAAGGAAATCCAGAAGCTGTCCGGTTTGAGCATCAACCGGTTCATCGCTGTCGATTTCGCCGGATTCGCGAAAATGGTCGACGCGCTTGGCGGCGTCGAGGTGTGCAGCAGCACACCTCTGCACGACTACGAACTGGGCACGGTCCTGGACCACGCGGGACGCCAAGTCCTCGATGGCTCAACCGCGTTGAACTACGTGCGGGCCCGCCAGGTGACGACCGAGACCAACGGTGACTACGGCCGCATTAAACGCCAACAGTTGTTCTTGTCATCGCTGTTGCGATCGCTGATCTCCGAGGACACGTTGCTCGACCTCAACAAGCTCAACAACGTCGTCAACATGTTCATCAGCCTCGCCTCCGTCGACAACGTCAAGACCAAAGACCTGGTCCAGCTCGGTCAGTCGCTGCAGGGGATGGCGGCCGGACACATGACGTTTGTCACCGTGCCGACCGGCGTCACGGACCAGAACGGCGACGAGCCCCCGCGAATGGCCGATATGCGGGCGCTTTTCGACGCCATCATCAACGATGATCCGCTGCCCGAGGAAAACGACCAGAACGCCCAGAGTTTGGGCACAGCGCCAACTTCGGGAGCGAGCAAGGCGCCCACCACCAAGAAGGCTCCGCCCCCCGCCGCGACCCCTGACGCACAGCACCAGCAGGTGACGACGGGCTCGCCGCAAGATGTCACGGTCCGGGTGTCGAACGCGACCGCGCAGAGCGGGCTGGCGGCCACCGCGACCAGCCAGCTCAAGCGGAACGGCTTCAACGTGATGTCGCCGGATGACTATCCCAGTTCGGTGAACACGACGACGGTGATGTTCTCGCCCGGCAACGAGCAGGCCGCCGCCACGGTGG
Organism: Mycobacterium sp.; assembly: GCF_025965855.1. Lineage (GTDB taxonomy): Bacteria > Actinomycetota > Actinomycetes > Mycobacteriales > Mycobacteriaceae > Mycobacterium. Next base: position 16,127 of record NZ_JAOPWB010000149.1, read on the forward strand.
CGTCGTCGTTCACCAACGCGAAGGTCCAGCGGGTCTCGGGCTATGGGCAAGTCATCCAGGTGGTGCTGGGGCCGGACTTCAACTCGGTCGCCACCCCCGCGCCCACCGGCTCATCGATCAGCATGCAGATAGAGCGCGGGTCGGGCAACACTCCGACGAAGCTGCCCGACGACCTGACGGTCACCAACGCCGCCGACACCACCTGCGAGTAAAGATCTTTGGCGGCACAGCATCGCGCTTTTCGCCGCCGAGAACGTAGGCTTGGCAGCATGCGGACCGCGTACCACGAGCAGCTCACTGAGTTATCCGAGCGGCTCGGCGAGATGTGCGGGCTGGCGGGAATCGCCATGGAGCGGGCCACCCAAGCCTTGCTGCAGGCGGATCTGGTGCTGGCCGAGCAGGTGATCTCCGACCACGAAAAGATCGCGACGCTGAGCGCCCACGCGGAGGAGAGCGCGTTCGTGTTGCTGGCATTGCAGGCACCAGTCGCCGGCGACCTCAGATCGATCGTCAGCGCAATCCAGATGGTGGCGGATATCGACCGGATGGGGGCGCTGGCCCTGCACGTGGCAAAGATCGCCCGCCGGCGCCATCCCCAGCACGCGCTGCCCGAAGAGGTCAATGGGTATTTCGCCGAAATGGGCAGGGTCGCAGTCGAATTGGGTAACAACGCGCAAGAGGTGGTGTTGTCCCGCGACCCGGAGAAGGCCGCCCGGATCCGCGAGGAAGACGACGCCATGGACGATCTGCACCGGCATCTGTTCTCGGTGCTGATGGACCGGGAGTGGAAGCACGGCGTGGCGGCAGCCGTCGACGTGACGCTGCTGGGCCGCTTCTATGAGCGCTTCGCCGACCACGCTGTGGAAGTGGCGAGGCGCGTCATTTTCCAGGCCACCGGGAGCCTTCCCGACGAAGACACGAAACACACCCGGCCGCCTCGGCCAGAACCGGCCTGACTCGCCGGTCGAGCGTTAGCCGAAGCGGCCGGAGATGTAGTCCTCGGTCGCCTTCTGGGTCGGGTTGGAGAAGATCTTCTCGGTGTCGTCGATCTCGACCAGCCGGCCGGGTTTGCCCACGGCTTCCAGGTTGAAGAACGCCGTCAGATCGCTCACCCGGGCGGCCTGCTGCATGTTGTGGGTGACGATGACGATGGTGTAGTCCTGCTTCAACTCGCTGATCAGCTCCTCGATGGCCATCGTCGAGATCGGGTCCAGCGCGGAGCACGGCTCGTCCATCAGCAACACGTCGGGTTGCACTGCGATGGCGCGCGCAATGCACAGGCGCTGCTGCTGACCGCCGGACAACCCGCCGCCAGGCTTGTCCAACCGATCCTTGACCTCGTCCCACAGGTTCGCGCCGCGCAGCGAGTATTCCGCAGTCTCGTCGAGCAGCTTGCGATTGCGCACCCCTCCCAGCTTCAATCCGGCGACCACGTTGTCACGAATTGACATGGCGGGGAACGGGTTCGGCCGCTGAAACACCATCCCGATCGCCCGACGCACTCCGACCGGGTCGATACCGGGGCCGTAGATGTCTTGGTCGTCGAGCAGCACGCTGCCCTCGACCCGGGCGCCCGGGATCACCTCGTGCATGCGGTTGAGCGTGCGCAGCACGGTCGTCTTGCCGCACCCCGACGGACCGATGAACGCTGTGACGCTGCGGGGCAGAACCGACAGCGTCACATCCGCCACCGCCTTGAACGACCCGTAGTAGATGTTGACGGCTTTGAGGTCCAACCGCTTGGCCACTGGTGCTCCTGCCTACGACTTCCCGGGGGCATAGATCCTCGCGATCACCCTGGCCCCGACATTGATGATCGCGATCACCAGAATGAGGGTTAGCGCCGCCCCCCACAACCGATCCGTGGGCACCGGGTTGACGCCCGCGCCCGCCGATGTCTGGTCGTACATCATGCCGGGCAGCGATCCCATGAACCCGCGGAAGATGTCGAAGTTCATCGACTGCGAATAACCGACGAGGATCAGCAGGGGCGCCGTCTCACCCATCACCCTGGCCACCGCCAGCATGATCCCGGTGATGATGCCGGACAGCCCGGTGGGAATCACCACGCTGGCAATGGTTTTCCACTTCGGGATCCCCAGCGCGTAGCTGGCCTCCCGCAGGTCCACCGGAATGATCCGCAGCATCTCCTCGGTGGCCCGCACGATCACCGGCAGCATCAACAAGACCAACGCCAACGACACCGCGAATTCGGACCGGGGCAGCCCCAGCGTCGCCACCCACAGCGCGTAGACGAACAACGCCGCCACGATCGAGGGCACGCCGGACAGGATGTCGACCATGAACGTGGCCAGCCTGCCCAGCGGTGTGCTGCCACCGTATTCGACCAGATAGATCGCCACCATGATGCCGATCGGGACCGAGATGACGGCGCACACCAGTCCCTGTAGCAGGGTGCCGACGATCGCGTGGTAGGCGCCGCCACCGGCCACGAATGCCGTCATACCGGCTTGCGAATGCGTCCACCACGCAGTGGAGCCAATCGCCTTGAGCCCCTTGGCGATTACCGAGCACAGCACCAACACCAACGGGATCACGGCGATCACCATCGACAGCGTCACCAACACGGTCGCGGTGTGGTTCGCGACCCGGCGGCGCCGGCCGAGCTCGGAGAAGGCCCGCGCCTTGAGCGGACGGTCGAGCATCGAGGTCATGGGCCGCCCCTACGGCTCCCGGCGACGGCCCCGCGGGCCAGGGCGTCGACCAGGAAGGTGAGCACGAAGAGGACCAGCCCCGCGGCGATATAGGCGCCGGCCTTGTATCCGTCATCGAATTCCGACGCGGTGCCCGCGATCTTGGTCGCGAAGGTCGAGCCGCCGTCGAACAGCGACCACCCGAACGCGGCCTGGGTGCCCCGCAAGATGATCAGTAGCGCGACCGTCTCGCCCAGGGCGCGGCCCAGGCCCAGCATCGCGCCGCTGACGTATCCGGGTCGCCCGAACGGCAGCACGGTCGTCTTGACCACTTCCCAACGCGTGGCGCCGAGCGCCAGCACGGCCTCGATCTCGTCGTGCGGCGTCTGGACGAACACTTCCCGGGTCACCGCGGTGATGATCGGCAAAATCATCACCGCCAGCACGATCCCGCCCGTGAAGATGGTGCCGCCGCCGGCTACCGACGCGTTGCCGGTGGCGAACAGGAAGCACCAGCCGAGGCTGTGATTCAGCCAGTTGGCGACCGGCCGCAGTTGCGGCGCCAGCACGTACAGTCCCCACACCCCGTAAACGATCGAGGGAACCGCGGCAAGCAGATCGACCGCGTAGGCCAGCGGTCCGGCGACCCTACGCGGCGCGTATTGCGTGATGAACAGAGCAACGCCCAGGGCGATCGGCATGGCCAGGACCATGGCGAACAGCGACACGAACACGGTCACCTGCAGCAGCTCGAGGATTCCGAAGTGCATGGCCGAGATGTCGGTGGTGACCCAGTTGCCGCCGTAGCTGAAGAAGTTCTCCTGGTTGCGCTTCAGCGCCGGTAGCGCACGCAACAACAGGAATCCGCCGATCGCCGCGATCAGAACGACGATCAAGACGCCGGAACCGCGTGCCAGCCAACGGAATATCCTGTCCCCCGCGCGCGGCTGGGCACGGCCCCAGGGGCTGATCGGTACGACCGGCGACTCCGGAAAGGGCGCGGCAACGACCGCACCCGAACCCGCCGAGGATGGGTTCGGCACTGAAGACCCTGTCACTGTGATCCCGTCACAGTTCTGCTGTCGCTCCTTGCGCCCACTGGTCACTGCATGGCATTGATCGCGGTAACCAATCGCTCCTTGACCTTATCGGGCAGCGGCACATAACCGGCGGACGTGAGGCCGGCCTGCCCATTGGTCGCGGCCACACCGAGGAACGACCTGATCGCCGCGGATGTGTCCGGGTCGTAGCCCTTCGAGCACACGATCTCGTAAGTGGCCAGCACCAGCGGGTACGTGCCCGGCTGCTGGGCGGCGTACATCGGATTCAGATCGAGCACCAGATCGTTGCCATCGGCCACGAAGCCGGCCGCCTGGATGGCCTTGTTGGCCGTGTCGTTGGTGAGCGGGACCACGCCGTTGTCGGTGTCGATCAGGGCGTACGGCAAACCGGCTTGGTCGGCAAACCCTTTCTCGACATACCCGATGGCCCCCGCTGTGACGCGCACGGCCTGGACCACCCCGGCCGACTTCGCGGCCCCTTCGCCGACGCCGCCCTGAAACTCCGTGCCCACACCTCGGGTCCAGCTCTGTGGCGCGGCGGCCGTCAGGTATTTCTGGACGTTGTCGGTCGTTCCGGACGAGTCCGCGCGGTAGATCGGCACGATTTTGGTATCGGGCAGCGCCACGCCGGGATTGAGCGCCACCAGTATCGGGTCGTTCCAGAGCGTGATCCTGCCGCTGAAGACCTTGGCCAGCGCGTCACTGCTGAGGACCAACTTCTGGACGCCCGGCAGGTCGTACACCAGCGCGACCGGGCCGAAGACCAGCGGCAGGTCCCACGCCGGGTTGCCGTCACAGCGTTTGGCGGCCGGGCCGATCTGGTCGGCGACCAGCGGCGAGTCGGCTCCCGCGAAGTCGACGTGGCCCGCGATGAACTGCTCGCGGCCGGCGCCCGACCCGGTCGGGTTGTACGACACACCCTTGCCCGGGCAGTACTGGCCCCACACCTGGTTGAAGAGCGACATTGCGTTTTGTTGAGCGGTCGAGCCCTCCGCCGTCAACCCATTCTTTCCGCCGCAGCCCGCCGTGCCGGTGAGTCCCGAGATCGTGGTCGGCGAAGCGCCGCGGCGGTTGTCGTCGCTGCCGCAGGCGGTCAGCGTTGCACCGCAGATCGCCATCGCCAGAGCCACGATCGTCAGCGCCCTGCCAAAGCTGTCGAGCCTCACCGATCTCGCTTTCTGATGCATTCCGGGACGCGTGCGGGCGCCGCTGGCAATTCCCCAAAGAAGGTTGGCGAGTCACCGCGAAAATATGCGCCGATATAGCCCACAGAAGCCGGTAGAGATGAATGCAATATGAACACTCAGCGCCCCCGGCTTAGGTCAGCCGGGCGCTGGCGCGTAGGCGGTGTCGACGCTGTAGGGGGTGAAGCCCAGGCGCTCGTACGTCCGCACCGCGGCGATGTTGTCGGACTCCACGTAGAGCATCACCGTCGGTTCTGCCGAACCGGGCAGCCGGCGTGCCAGGTACTGAATTCCGATGGCCGTCAACGTCTGCCCCAGACCCCGGCGCTGCGCGGAGGGGTCGACGCCGAGGACATAGACCTCACCCAGGCCCGGTCGGTCGGGGTGCACCTTGGTCCAGTGGAAGCCCAGTAGCCTGCCCGCCTCATCGCTATCGGGCGCGCCGAACGCCAGGAACAAACCCGCCGGGTCGAACCAGGGTTCGCTGCGCCGTTCCGCCAGATCGACTTCGGTCCAGCCGCCCTGTTCGGGGTGGTGGGCGAAGGCGGCGTTGTTGACGCGCAGCAGCTCGGCGTCGTCATCCGTGCCCTCGTAGGTACGGATTCGCACCCCGAGGACGGGCGGCACCGAGTGGCCGGTGTCACGCAGCGTGCGTCGCATCTGGACGAGCTCGCGCACCGGGACCAGTCCGAGCGCGTTGGCGGTCGCCCGGGCCGGCTCCAGGGTGCCGTGCGCCCAGAATTGGTTGCTCCCGGCGGTCTTGGCCATCGCGGCGCGTCCCATCGCCGCGCCGATACCGCGCCGGCGGGCCTGCGGGTGCACCACCAGTTCGGCCATCCCCGCGGCGCCGTCGCGGGGATGGGTGAGATTGAGGTAGCCGGCGATCGTGCCCGGTCGGCTACCGGTGACCAGCAGATGCTCGGTGCGGTCGTGCCCGAGTTCGCGCAGCACCTGTTCGCCGACGGGCGCTACCCCGTCGAAATCGGTTGCCGCCGAGACGATTTCGCGCACCCCCTGCTGTTCGTCGGCGGTCAGAGCGGAGCGCCACTCTGGAGCGCTCACTGACTGCGCAGCGGGTCGCCCAGCGGGTTTTGCAGTTCCTCGGAGTCGGGCTCGGCGTCGTCGGTCTCGTCGGGCTCGGCAATCGGCGCTCGGCCTCGCGCGGGCCGGACAGCCTTGTACCCCACGTTGCGTACCGTGCCGATCAACGCCTCGTACTCGGGGCCGAGTTTGGCTCGAAGCCGACGTACGTGCACGTCGACCGTGCGGGTGCCGCCGAAGAAGTCGTAGCCCCACACTTCGTGCAGCAGCTGTGCACGGGTGAACACCCGGCCGGCATGCTGGGCCAGGTACTTCAGCAATTCGAACTCTTTATAGGTGAGGTCGAGCGGGCGGCCCCGCAGTCTCGCGGTGTAGGTACCCTCGTCGATCACCAGCTCGCCGAGGCTCACCTTGCCGGCGCTCTCCTGGTCGGCCAGCCCGCCGCGGCGGCCGACCACCAGCCGTAGCCTCGCGTCGATCTCGGCGGGCCCGGTGCTGGGCAGCAGGATCTCGTCGAGCCCCCAGTCGGCGCTGACGGCCACCAGGCCGCCTTCGCTCACCACGGCCAAGACCGGGACCGACCGGCCCGCCGTGCTCAGCAGCCGGCAAAGGCCGCGCGCGGACGACAGGTCGGTGCGCGCGTCGACGAGCACGGCATCCGCGGTCCCGGCCTCCAGCAACGAGGATGGCTCTGGCGGCGCCGTCCGGATGGTGTGGGGAAGCAGCGACAACGACGGCAGCACCGGGTCGGGATGTAGCTCCGAGGTCAGCAGTAAAAGCTCCAACAAGCCCCTCCAGACCGTGGGAAAGGCGTCTCCCAATTTTGATAACGCCACGACGCGTTGGTTGCCAGGTCATCTAACGATAACTTGCCACCTGCCTTTTCGGCGTGGGGTATGAGGCAGTGTGAGCCCCGCCACCTGACGGTCCGCGACGCGGCGGTCCCGGGATTACGGGACAATGTGCGGATGCGCAAGGTGCTGATCGGCGTCGCGGCGGCGGCGATCGCCGGGGCCGTGCTCGTCATCGGCGCCGTCGGCGTGGACTACGGAACCAGCATCTACGCCGAATATCGGCTGTCGACCAGCGTGCGGAACGCCGCGAATCTCGGGACCGACCCGTTCGTCGCCATCGTGGCGTTCCCCTTCGTCCCGCAGGCGATGCGCCAGCACTACAGCCAGCTGGAGATCAAGGCCAACGCGGTCGATCACGCGATGGTCGGCAAGGCCACCCTCGAGGCCACCATGTACTCGGTCGACCTGACCTACGCGTCCTGGCTGATCAGGCCCGACGCGAAGCTGCCGGTGGGCAGGCTGGAGAGCCGCATCATCATCGACTCGGTGCACCTGGGCCGTTACCTGGGCATCACCGACCTGATGGTCGAGGCGCCGCCCAAGGAAACCAACACCGCCACCGGCGGCGTCACCGCCTCGGGCATCTCCGACAGCCACGGCCTGGTGTTCAGCGGCACGCCGAAATCGGCCGGCTTCGACCGCCGGGTCAGCGTCTCGATGGACCTTTCCATCGCCCCGGACGACCCGGCGACGCTGGCGTTCACCCCCACCGGGGTCCTCACCGGACCCGACACCGCCAACCAACCCGTCCCGGATGACAAACGGGACGCGGTGCTCCACGCCTTCAGCGCCAGACTGCCCAATCAGCGGCTTCCGTTCGGGGTTGCGCCGACCTCCGAGGGCGCCCGCGGTTCGGACATCATCATCGAGGGCGTGGCGCGGGGAGTAACGATCACGCTCAACGGGTTTAAACAGTCATGATGACCGTCATCGTCGCGACCGTAGCGGCCGTCGTCGTCGCAACCCTTGCCGGATGGTTGCTGACGCGCCGCTCGGGACAAATCCGGCAGATTGCTTCGGATCGGGGCGCCGAGCCCGACACCGCGGACCTCGGCCTTTCTCGCAGCGGGCCAACGATCGTGCATTTCAGCGCGCCGTGGTGCGGGCCCTGTGATCGGGTCCGCCGGGTGGTGGACCAGGTCTGCGAGGACATGGATGACGTGGCCCACCTCGAGATCGACCTGGACGCCAATCCGGCGACGGCGCGGCGGTTCTCGGTGCTCTCGCTGCCCACCACGTTGATCTTCGATGTCGACGGACGACAGCGGTACCGGGCCTCCGGGGTGCCCAAGGCCGCCGACCTGCGCTCGGTGCTGCAGCCGCTGTTGGCTTGAGCACCACGTCATTGGGTAAGCTTGCCGACGTGTCAGCCCGCGTGGAGCCCATGCTCACCAAGCGTCGCGCAGTCGATCTGTGCCGCGTCGCGGGTTGTTGTTGTCGCTGTAGCTGCTGAGTAGCAGCGCCCCCGCGCGCACTCGGAGCAGCTTCGGACCCCCTACCCAGGTCTCCAAAGGCGTGCCCCCCGCTTTCCGCGCAACAAGATTTCTAGGAGTAACACCGTGTCGAGCAGCAACACCGCCATGAAGCCGGACCGCGTCGACGTCCGCGGACCCAGGTTCGCCGCCTGGATCACGACCGCGGTCCTCGTGCTCGCGCTTATCGTTTCGGCCGCCAGCCCGCTGGCGGCCGCGGTCATTCTCGGGGTACAGGCCGTGGTCTTCGCGATCGGCGCCATCGGCGGCCCGCGCCGGCACCCCTATGGGCGGGTGTTCGCCACCGTCGTGGCGCCCCGGCTGGGACCGGTCAAGGAGCGCGAACCAGTCGCACCGCTGAAGTTCGCCCAACTCGTCGGCTTGATATTCGCGGTCGTCGGCGCGGCGGGATTCGTCGCCGGCGCCTTCCTGGTCGGTGTCGTCGCCACCGCGGCCGCGTTGGTGGCCGCCTTCCTGAACGCGGCCTTCGGTATTTGCCTGGGTTGCCAGCTCTACCCGTTAGTCGCACGCTTCCGTTCTGGCCCCGCGAATCCCGCTTAAACCCCGATCGTCAGCAGCAATCGAAAGGAATCCCCACCATGGCACGCTCCGACGTCCTGGTCTCCGCGGACTGGGCCCAGAGCAATCTCGACGCCGCGAACGTCGTCTTCGTCGAAGTGGACGAGGACACCAGCGCTTACGACACCGGTCACATCGCCGGCGCGATCAGGCTGGATTGGCGCAGCGATTTGCAGGACCCGGTCAAACGCGACTTCGTCGACGCACAGCAATTCTCCAAACTGCTGTCCGACCGGGGCATCGCCAACGACGACACCGTGATCCTCTACGGCGGCAACAACAATTGGTTCGCCGCCTACGCCTACTGGTATTTCAAGCTGTACGGCCACGAGAAGGTCAAGCTGCTCGACGGCGGCCGCAAGAAGTGGGAGCTCGATGGGCGCCCGCTGTCCACCGACACGGTCAGCAGGCCGGCCACCTCGTACACCGCCGCCCCGCCGGACAACAGCATCCGGGCCTTCCGGGACGAGGTCATCGGGGCCATCAACGTCAAGAACCTGGTCGATGTGCGCTCCCCCGACGAGTTCTCGGGCAAGATTCTCGCGCCGGCGCACCTGCCGCAGGAACAAAGCCAGCGGCCGGGCCACGTCCCGGGCGCGATCAACGTCCCGTGGAGCAAGGCGGCCAACGAGGACGGCACGTTCAAGTCCGATGAGGAGTTGGCCAAGCTGTACGCCGACGCCGGACTCGACGGCACGAAGGAAACCATCGCGTACTGCCGAATCGGGGAACGTTCGTCGCACACCTGGTTCGTGCTGCAGGAATTACTCGGCCACAAAAACGTCAAAAACTACGACGGCAGTTGGACGGAATACGGCTCCCTGGTGGGCGCCCCGATCGAGTTGGGAAGCTGATATGTGCTCTGGACCGAAGCAAGGATTGACGTTGCCCGCCAGCGTCGATCTGGAGAAGGAAACGGTCATCACCGGTCGCGTCGTGGACGCCGACGGCCAAGCAGTGGGTGGCGCTTTCGTCCGCTTGCTGGACTCGTCGGACGAGTTCACGGCCGAGGTGGTCGCGTCGGCCACCGGTGACTTCCGGTTCTTCGCCGCACCGGGATCCTGGACGCTGCGCGCGCTGTCCCCGATCGGCAACGGCGACGCCGTCGTGGCGCCCTCCGGCGCCGGCGTTCACGAGGTGGACGTCAAGATCGCCTGACGGACCGGCCGGTGCCCGGGACGAATAGACTCGTCGCCGTGGTGCTCTTCTTCGAGATCATGCTGGTTCTAGCAGTGGTGGTCATCTCATGGTTTGCCCTGTACACCCTCTATCGGCTCATCACTGACGAGTCGTGACCTCCGACGCCGACGCTGACGGCCCAGTCGTATTCGGGAGCGGCGGCGACCGTGCGGTCGCGGCCGCTGCCGAACGCGCCAAGGTGACCGCGTCCCGCAATATCCCCGCCTTCGACGATCTGCCGGTGCCCGCCGACACCGCGAATCTGCGCGAAGGAGCCAACCTCAACGACGCGCTGCTGGCGCTGCTGCCGCTGGTCGGGGTGTGGCGTGGCGAAGGCGAGGGCCGCGGACCCGACGGGGATTACCGGTTCGGCCAGCAGATCGTGGTCTCGCACGACGGGGGTGATTACCTGAATTGGGAGGCCCGGTCCTGGCGTCTCGACGACACCGGCGCGTATCAGGAACCCGGCCTGCGTGAGACGGGCTTCTGGCGCTTCGTCAGCGATCCCGACGACGATCCGACCGAGTCGCAGGCCATCGAGCTGTTGTTGGCCCATTCGGCCGGTTACATCGAGTTGTTCTACGGGCGGCCCCGTACGCAGTCGTCTTGGGAGTTGGCGACCGACGCGCTGGCCCGCAGTCGATCGGGCCTGCTGGTCGGTGGCGCCAAGCGGCTCTACGGCATCGTCGAAGGCGGCGACCTCGCCTACGTCGAGGAGCGGGTGGACGCCGACGGCGGCCTGGTGCCCCATCTTTCGGCGCGGCTCTCGCGGTTCGCCGGGTAGTGCCCTGGCGGTGTACTGACATGGAGCGGCCCCCGAGCAAAGCTCCTGGTTGGACGAACCGGAAGCTCGGGGGCCGGGTGGCTACGGGGAATTCGCCAGCGCGCGTTGATCGCCGGCTCTTCCGAGCCAATGCAGCTAGCGGGTAGCCACCTCACATGTCCATGAAGCTATCAATTTCGCGGACCACCTCCTTCCCTGTGTACGGCCGACCGTACCTGGCATTTCGCGAGCCGACAACAGAATTCAGCGCTCAGCGATCGCTGACGATCGCCGCGTCGACCAGCTCGGCGAATTCGGCGGCGATCGGGGATCGGAGCAGTCGCCTTCCGTCCAGCGTGTGCACCCGGGCCGCCAGGGTCATGCTCGAAACCAGCCAAATACCTTGGGCGGCATGCAGGTCCGCGACCCGCAGCGCGCGGTAGTCGCAGTCGTAGCCCTTGGCCCGGGCCACCTCGAACAGGGCCTGTTGCGTGGTGCCGCGCAGGATCGGATACCAGGGCGGCGGTGTCAGCAGGCACGGATTCCCGTCCGCTCCCGGTTCGGTCGCGATCACCACCGTCGAGCGCGAGCCTTCCAGGATGTAGCCGTCGGAGCTGACGAAGATGACGTCGCCGGCGTCCTGCCGCGCGGCGTGACGCAGGGCGGCCATGTTGACCGCGTAGGACAGGGTTTTGGCGCCGGCCAGCAGCCACGGCATGGCGTCGGCGCCTTTGGCCGGCAGTCCGCGGTCCAGCGTGATCGCGGAGATCCCGTCGCGGCGAACCGCGGTCACTCTGTCCGGGACGGGGGTGACCATCACGTAGGCGGTCGGCGCCGAACCGCTCTCGCGGCCGCGGCTGTAGATCAAGCGCATCGCGCCCTCGTCGGCGGTGCCCGCGGCCCACTGCCGCGCCGCCTCCTCGATGGCGTGCCGCCAACTGGGGAGGTCCGGCCCGGGCAGGTCCATCATCTTGGCCGACTGGGTCAGGCGCTGCAGATGGGACCCGACCAGACACGCCCCGCCGTCGCGCACCAGCAGCGTCTCGAAGATGCCGTCGCCGCGGACGGCCGCCAGGTCGTCGGCGTGCAACAGGACCGTCCCCGGCGGGTGCACCTCGCCGTCCAGCGTGACGATCACACCCATCTCGTCGGCCATGGACGAGAAGCCTAGCCAATGGACCCATCGCGGGGATCCGTAGAGTTGACGTGTGAATGCAGTCCCCGCACCCGACCCCGGACCCGACGCCGGCGCGGTCTGGCATTACGGCGATCCGCTGGGCGAGCAGCGAGCGGCCGAGACCGAAGCGGTGTTGGTTGACCGCTCGCACCGCGCGGCCCTCACCCTGACCGGCAAAGACCGGCAGACCTGGCTGCACACCATCTCCACCCAGCACGTGAGCGAACTCCCCGAGGGCGCCAGCACGCACAACCTCAGCCTCGACGGCCAGGGCCGCGTCGAGGACCACTGGATTCAGACGGAACTGGGTGGCACGACTTACCTCGATACCGAACCGTGGCGGGGTGAGCCGTTGCTGGAGCACCTGCGCAAGATGGTGTTCTGGTCCGAGGTCGCCCCGGGCGGCGCGGACCTGGCGGTGTTGTCGCTGCTGGGTCCGCGGCTGGCCGACCGGGCGGTGCTGGACGTGCTGGGCCTCGACGCCCTGCCCGCCGAGCTGACCGCCGTTCCGGTCGCCGGTGGCGGCTTTGCGCGGCGGATGCCCGGCGCCTCCGCCGACCAGATCGAAGTGGACCTGCTGGTTCCCCGCGGTGAGTCGGTCCGCTGGCAGGACCGCCTGGCGCAGGCCGGCGTGCGCGCGGCCGGGGTGTGGGCCTACGAAGCCCACCGGGTGGCGGCGCTGCGCCCGCGACTCGGCGTCGACACCGACGAGCGCACGATCCCCCACGAGGTGGGGTGGATCGGTGGTCCCGGCGAGGGGGCCGTGCATCTGGACAAGGGCTGCTATCGCGGGCAGGAGACCGTCGCTCGGGTGCACAACCTGGGTAAACCACCGCGGATGCTGGTGTTGTTGCACCTCGACGGCTCGGTGGAGCGGCCCTCGACGGGAGACGCGGTGCTCGCCGGCGATCGCGCCGTCGGACGCCTCGGAACCGTGGTCGAGCACGTGGACCTCGGGCCGGTGGCGCTGGCGCTGGTCAAGCGCGGGCTGCCGGCGGACACCCCGCTGGCGACCGGCCCGCAGGCCGCGGTCGCCGCGGCAATCGACGCCGATTTCCTGCCGGCAACCGAACACATCGGCGCGGGACGGGTAGCCGTTGAACGGTTGCGGGGCGGTGCGAGATAATCGTCGATGACGTCCGCCACAGCGGACAGGGGTCACCGACACCCCACCGTGAGGCACGGTAAACTGTCGGCAGGACAATAACGACACCAAAGAGATCGGAGCCGCCTACTCGTTAGGCCGCTCCGTTATTGCGCGAGGGGGTTCCCCCATGGGCCGCGGCCGGGCTAAGGCAAAGCAGACCAAGGTTGCACGAGAACTCAAGTACAGTTCCCCGCAGACCGACTTCCAGCGGCTTCAGCGCGAGTTGTCAGGAACGGGCGCCGAAGAGTCCAACGAGCTGGACGGCTCAGACGAACCAGTCCCAGACAATTCGTGGGACGACCTCGACGACTGGCGCCGCTAGTACTCAAACCCCTGTGCCGATGCGCTGAGCATCGGCACAGTGCTTGTCCCCCTTAGTCTCGGCCATGGTGCGGCCGCTAAAACCTCGGGTGTTGTCCGACCAGCTTGGCCCGCGGGCCGTCTTTTCCGCCTTTGCCAACGGTGCCCAGCACCCAGCAGTTCAGATGCCGCGCGGTCAAGATCGCCAGGGCGCGGTCGGTGTCCTCGGGAGCGACGACGGCGATCATGCCGACGCCCATGTTGAACGTCTTTTCCATCTCCTCACGGGTCACGCGGCCACGCTGGGCGATCATGGCGAACACCGGCGCCGGCGTCCACGTGCCGCGGTCGACCTCCGCGACCAGCCCGGGCGGGATGACGCGTTGCAGGTTGCCGCCCAGCCCGCCGCCGGTGACGTGACAGAACGTCCGGACGTGGGTTTCGGCGGTCAGCGCCAGGCAGTCTTTGGCGTAGATGCGGGTCGGTTCTAGCAGTTCCTCACCCAGCGTGCGGCCGAACTCCTCCACATAACCGGCCAGGTTCATCCGGTCGATTTCGAGGAGGACGCTGCGGGCCAGCGAGTACCCGTTGGAATGTAGGCCGGACGAGCCCATCGCGATGATGACGTCGCCGGGTTTGACGCGGTCGGCGCCCAACACGTCGTCGGCCTCGACGACACCGATGCCGGTCGCCGAGATGTCGTAGTGGTCGGGTTCCATCAGGCCGGGGTGTTCGGCGGTTTCGCCGCCCAGCAGCGCGCAGCCGGCGCGCACACAACCCTCGGCGATGCCGCCGACGATCGCGCTCAAGCGTTCCGGGACCGTCCGGCCGACCGCGATGTAGTCCTGCAGAAACAGTGGCTCGGCACCGCAGACCACCAGATCGTCGACCACCATGGCGACCAGGTCGAGGCCAACGGTGTCGTGCTTGTCCATCGCCTGCGCGACCGCCAGCTTGGTACCGACACCGTCCGTGGACGCCGCCAGGACCGGCTCGCGGTAGTCGCCACGCAGAGCGAACAGTCCGGCGAACCCGCCCAGCCCGCCGCGCACCTCGGGCCGGGTGGCCTTGGTGGCCAACGGCTTGAACAACGCGACGGCGCGCTCACCGGCTTCAATGTCCACCCCAGCCGCGGCGTAGGTGATTCCCTGGCTGCCCGGGTTTCGTCCGGGGCTTTTTCCGGGATCCGTCATCGCGATAAAGGCTACCGGGCGGCGCTTCGCGCCGGTATCAAACCTCTATGAAGCACCGGGAGCGGCTCCGGTCAACGCACGATCGGCACTTCATCGGGTGCCAGATCGTCGAGCGCGGCTCCCCGCGCGGCATTGGCGAGCATGTGCTCGATGACGTTCTTACCGAGCGCCGTTTCCTCGGGCAAATCGATCGGATACTTGCCGTCGAAGCAGGCCGTGCACAGCCGTGAGGCGGGCTGCTCGGAGGCCGCGACCAGGCCCCGCAGCGAGACGTAGCCCAGCGTGTCGGCCCCGATGGCGTGCCGGACCGCCTCGAGCATCTCCTCTTTGTTCGCCACGGCGTTGGCGATCAACTCGGCCGGCGACGGGAAGTCGATGCCGTAGAAGCACGGCCACTTCACCGGCGGTGACGCGATGCGCACGTGCACTTCGAGTGCGCCGGCCTCGCGCAACATTCGCAACAGTGCCCGCTGGGTGTTCCCCCGCACGATCGAATCGTCGACGACGATGAGCCGCTTGCCGCGGATCACCTCTTTCAGCGGGTTGAGCTTCAGCCGGATGCCGAGCTGGCGGATGGTTTGCGACGGCTGGATGAATGTGCGCCCCACGTAAGCGTTCTTCATCAGGCCCTGGCCGTACGGAAGGCCGGACTCCTGGGCGTATCCGACGGCGGCCGGGGTGCCCGACTCCGGCACGCCGATCACCAGGTCGGCCTCGACCGGGCATTCGCGCGCCAACCGGCGACCGATGTTGACCCGGGTGGCGTGCACCGACCGGCCGGCGATCGTGCTGTCCGGCCGGGCCAGGTAGACATACTCGAAGACGCAGCCCTTGGGCTCGGGGTTGGCGAAACGGGTCGAGCGCACGCCGTCGGCGTCGATGGCCAGCAATTCGCCGGGCTCGATGTCGCGAACGAACGAGGCACCCACGATGTCGAGCGCGGCCGTTTCGGATGCCACCACCCAGCCGCGGTCCAGCCGTCCGAGCGAAAGTGGCCGCACCCCATGCGGATCGCGGCAGGCGTACAGCGTGTTTTCGTCCATGAACGTCAGGCAGAACGCCCCGCGCACGGTCGGCAGCAGTTCCAGCGCGGCTTGTTCCAGGGTGGCATCGGCCGCGCCGTGGGCCAGCAGCGCGCCCAGGATGTCGGAGTCCGTCGTCGCGGGGGCCGGGCACCTGGTGCCGATCAACCCCTCGGCGCGGGCACGCGAGGCAAGCTCAGCGGTGTTAACCAGATTTCCGTTGTGCCCCAACGCAACCCCGGTGCCGGCCGCGGTGTTGCGGAACACCGGCTGGGCGTTTTCCCACGTCGTGTCGCCTGTGGTCGAGTAGCGGCAGTGGCCGATGGCGACATGACCCTGCATCGCGGCCAGCGTCTGCTCGTCGAACACCTGGCTGACGAGGCCGAGGTCTTTGAAGACCAGCACCTGGGATCCGTCGGCGACCGCCATACCCGCGGCTTCTTGCCCGCGATGCTGCAGCGCGTACAGGCCGTAATAGGTGATTTTGGCGACTTCCTCGCCCGGGGCCCATACCCCGAATACGCCACACTCTTCACGGGGTGAGTTCAGGTCATGCTCGGGTGCTTCGGGTCCAGCGACGGTCACGGTTCGGCGGCTCCCTGGCGAACGATTGGTGACGTAACGGAGTCTACGGGCAGCACGGCCGGCGCGCCCAATCCGATGGGCGTGTTGGGCACCGAAATCAGTCTCCATAACCCTAAACCTGCAGTTCAGAGTTATATTCAGCCCACATCGAACAGGGGCAACCAGTGGCCGATTTCACCGGCGCGTGAGCCCGACAGCCGCAGCGCCCCGGCGGCCTTCGCGTCCTCGAGCGACAGTAGCCCGGTGGCCAGCCGCAGCCAGGTCCGCGGATCGGCCTCCACCACGTTCGGTGGTGTGCCCCGGGTGTGCCTGGGTCCGGAAATACACTGGACCGCGGCGAAGGGCGGAATCCTTACCTCGACGCTGGCGCCGGGCGCCACCCCGGCCAGGGTGCGCGCCGTGAGTCGCACCGCAGTCGCCAGAACGTCCCGGCCGGGCGCCGGGCGAGACTCGTCACGCAGCCAGTCGAGGACGGCCAGCAAGGCCTGCCGCGTCTTTGCCGGATCGGCACTCTGACGAGCGGGCATACCTCAGCGTTGCACGGCCAGCGCGGCGATCGCGCCGGCCTCGTTGATGGCCAGATGCACCAGCATCGGCGCGGCAAGGCTGCCGGAACGGTCGGCCAGCCAGCCGAACAGCCAGCCCGCGACACCGGTGACCAGCACGGTGGCCGCCGTCGGCGCCCCCGTCGCACGCGCGTCCGGGATGTGCGAGAGCCCAAAAGCGGCGGCCTGCAGCATCCTTCCGCCGGGCCGGCCGAAGGCGCGGGAGCCCACACCGGCCAGCGCGGCGCGGAAGGCGGCCTCCTCGGCCCAGACGGTGCCGACGGGTATTTGCAACAGCAGCCAACACGGCACGGACGCCGGCTGCTCGCGGACCGCCATCGCGGCCCGCACCAAGGGCACCGCGGTCGTCGCGGCGATCCCGCTCCCCACCGCGATCCCGGCCGCAGACCCCCACCGCACCCCCGCCCACAGCCGCGGCGGGCGCAGCCCCAGCGGCGCACGGGTCGCCAGCACCAGCAGCGCACCCACACCGGCCTGCAGCGTCACCCGCCGCGCAGGGGACAGCCGCGGACTGACAAAGCTCCAGCCGACCAGCGCGGCGGCCGACGACAGCGCCCGCAGCTGACCTATCCGAAGAATCGCGGCAGCACCGCCTCGGACGTCTCGCGCAGTTCCGCCAGGGACACGCTGAACAAGCCCTGAACCTCGACGGCGTCCGAGGCCCGATCGACGACACCGATGCGGATCGCGGGCAGTCCCCGCGCCTCGCACATCGAACGGAACCGGCTCTCCTCGGTGCGCGGCACCGCCACCAGCACCCGGCCCGCCGACTCGGAGAACAACATCACGAACGGGTTGGCATCCTCGGGAAGCACTATGCGGCAACCGGTTTCACCCGCCAGCGCCGATTCCACGATGGCCTGGGCGAGACCGCCCTCGGACAGATCATGCGCCGCGGAGACCAGCCCGTCTTGCGACGCCGAGGTCAGCACCTCGGCCAGTAGCATTTCGCGTGCCAGGTCCACAGCGGGAGGCAACCCACCCAGGTGGTCGGCGGTCACCTGCGCCCAAACCGAACCGTCGAACTCGTCGCGCGTATCGCCCAGCAGCAGCAGCGTTTCCCCGGGTTCGGTGCCCAGGCCGGTGGGAATGCGCCGGCCGACGTCATCGATCACGCCGAGCACGCCGACCACCGGGGTGGGCAGAATAGCCGCCGAGCCGGTTTGGTTGTAGAAGCTCACGTTGCCGCCGGTCACCGGAATCCCAAGGGCCGCACAGCCATCGGCGAGGCCGCGGACCGCCTGCGAGAACTGCCACATCACCCCGGGATCTTCTGGCGAACCGAAGTTGAGGCAGTTGGTCACCGCCACCGGGGTCGCACCGGTGACGGCGACGTTGCGGTACGCCTCGGCCAGCGCGAGTTGGGCACCGGCGTAGGGATCCAGCAGCGTGTAGCGCCCCGACGCGTCGGTCGACACCGCGATGCCGCGGCCGGTCGACTCGTCGACGCGCAGCACGCCGCCGTCGGCATGCTCGGCCAGCACGGTGTTGCCGCGCACATAGCGGTCGTACTGCTCGGTGATGAACGCGCGGCTGCACAGGTGCGGACTGCCCAGCAGCGCAAGCAAAGTCGCGCGCAGCTCGTCACCGGTGGCCGGCCGCGGCAGTCCCGTCGAGCGATCCGCATTCAAGGCGTCCTGTGATTCGGGGCGCGCGACCGGACGCTGGTACACCGGCCCCTCGTGGGCCACGGTGCGCGGCGGCACGTCCACGACCGTCTCGCCGCGCCAGGTGATCCGCAGGCGGTCGCCGTCGGTGACTTCGCCGATCACGGTGGCCAGCACCTCCCACTTGCGGCACACCGCCATGAAGGCGTCCACGTTCTCCGGCGCGACCACCGCGCACATGCGCTCCTGCGACTCGCTGCAGAGCACCTCGGCGGGCGTCATCTCCTTGGCCCGCAGCGGCACGGTGTCGAGCTGGACCGCCATACCGCCGTCCCCGGCCGACGCCAATTCCGAGGTGGCACACGATAATCCGGCTCCGCCGAGGTCCTGGATGCCGATCACCAGCCCGCCCGCGTAGAGCTCCAGACAGCACTCGATGAGCACCTTCTCCATGAAGGGGTCGCCCACCTGAACGGAGGGCAGCTTCTTGCGGGATCCCGTGCTGTCGAACGTGTCCGACGCCAGCACCGACACCCCGCCGATGCCGTCCAGCCCGGTGCGCGCGCCGAACAGGATGATCTTGTTGCCCGCTCCCGAGGCGAACGCCAAATGCAGGTCCTCCTGGCGCAATACGCCGACGCACATCGCGTTGACCAACGGGTTGCCGGCGTAGCACGCGTCGAACACGGTCTCGCCGCCGATGTTGGGCAAGCCCAGCGAGTTGCCGTAACCGCCGATGCCGCGGACCACACCGTCGACCACGCGGCGGGTGTCCGGCGCGTCGGCGGCGCCGAACCGAAGCTGGTCCATGACGGCGACCGGTCGCGCGCCCATGGCCATGATGTCCCGGACGATGCCGCCCACGCCGGTGGCCGCACCCTGGTACGGCTCGACGTAGGACGGGTGGTTATGCGATTCCACTTTGAAGGTGACGGCCCAGCCGTCGCCGATGTCGACGACGCCGGCGTTCTCGCCGATACCGGCCAGCATGCCGGCGCGCATCTCGTCGGTCGTGGTCTCACCGAAGTAGCGCAGGTGAACCTTCGACGATTTGTATGAACAGTGCTCGCTCCACATCACCGAGTACATGGCCAGCTCGGTGTCGGTGGGCCGGCGGCCCAGGATCTCGCGGATCCGCTGGTACTCGTCGTCTTTGAGGCCAAGTTCGCGGAACGGTTGCGGTTGGTCGGGGGTGGTCGCGGCGTGTTCGACGGTATCGGTGGTGTGGGTGCGCGCGCTCGTCCCGGAGACAGTCACGCAGACAGTGTAAGAGCGCTACCTGCCGCGCAGCAGGCTGGCGCTTTCGGCGTCGGCCGGGTAGAACAATTCGACGGCCAGTTCGTCGAGGGTGACATCGAGCGGGGTCCCGAAGGTAGTCAGCGTCGTGAACATCGACAGCCGTTGTCCGCCGCCGGCATCGAGCTCGAACGGAACGAGGAGCGAGGTGTTGTCCGGCGGGGAGCTCCATGCCTTGGCGGCGGTCGCGACTCCCGGGTATCCGCGTATCTCCTCGTCGAGCGCCCGCAATGCCGGGTCGCCGGTGAGCGCGATCGTGCGCCGGAGCTGGTGCAGCAGGTAGCCCGCCCATTCGGGGAAATTCAGGGTTCGCGCGGCGAGGCCGTCGGGGTGCAGGGACAACCGGTAGACGTTGGCCGGCGGCCCGAGCAGATCTTCGGGCAGACCCGCGGTCAGGGCGGACGCCGCGGCGTTTGCCCCGACGATGTTCCAGCAACGATCGATGACGATGCCCGGGTAGGGGTCGTGGGCGTCCAGGAGGCGCTGCACCGCGTCGCGCGCCGGGGAGAGCGCGCCGTCCTCGAGCGGGCGCGACTGGTAGCGCGGGGCGAACCCGGCCGCAAGCAGCAGCGCGTTCCGTTCGCGCAGCGGAACGTCGAGGCCCTCGGCGAGGGCGAGCACCATCTCGGGGCTGGGATGGGAGCGCCCCGTCTCGATGAAGCTCAGGTGCCGCGCCGACACGCCCACACTCAGCGACAGGTCGAGCTGGCTGACGCGTCGACGCGCCCGCCATTCGCGCAACAGGACACCAACCGCCGCGTGGCTCACGAAGCCACGGTAACCATGCCCGTGTACCCGCAGCGATGACCTCGGAGGTAATTGTGCCGCCGCATGCCGCCGCGACACGCTTGGCACAACGCGCTCAACCGGAGCGCCCGACCCAAGGAGGAACGATGACCGACGTACAATCCGCTCCGGCCAGCACGGCCCCGAAGTTCAGCGCCGAGGTATTCGCCGCGTATTGGGCCGCGCCCACCATGTCGCGCGGCTTTGACATCCTGGCCGACGACATCATCGGCTACTGGCCGGGTGACCCCGAGCCGGTCCGGGGGATCGAGGCATACACGGCAAAGATCGCCGAATTGCTCGCCGCTGCACCGGATTTGCAACTCGAGGTCGTCGACAGCGCTACAGTTCCAGGCGCCGCCGCGGGCGAGGAGCTGGTGTTCTTGCACTACGTAGGTCGGGGCACCGGCCCGGATGGACCGTTCCAGATCCGGGGGATCGACCGGGTTCGCACCCGCGACGGCATCGTCGTGGAGAACGTCATCCGCTACGACCCGGTTTTCGTAGCCCAGGACTGATTTAGGCCAGCGCCGAGCAGCGAGATTCGAGTGTGCACCCAGGTACTCAAGCGTGCGTTGATGGCGGAAATCCTCCTGGCGCGGTTTTCCGCCCTACACGCATACTCAACGCCCAGGGCGCACACTTTGCTCGAGGTCGCGCGGTCGAATATTGCTGCGCGCTTCGGCCTTGAGCTACTGACGCACCACGCAGAACACGTTGCCCTCGGGGTCGGTCAGCACCACCCAACGGAAGTTTTCGCCGAACTGATGCCGGCCGACCTCGGTCGCCCCGGCCGCGGTCAGCCGGGACACCTCGGCGTCAACGTCGGCCGCACTCAAATCGAGGTGCACCCGGTTCTTTCCGGGAGTGGGATCGGGCACCTTCTGGAACCCGAGCCGCAGCCCTTCCGGAAAGATCACCGCGGTGAATTCGTCGGCGAGTACCTCTTGCGTCGTACCGCCGAACTGCTCGGCCCACCAGCCGGCCAGCCCCGCGGGATCGCCGCAGTCGAACGTCACCATCTCTAGGTTTAGCGTCATGGCCGGATCGTAGGTCAGCGAGGCAACAGAAAAGCTTGCAGCGCCGCCGAATAGGCGGCCACGTCATGCGCACCCATCAACTCCCGTGCGGAGTGCATCGCCAGCTGCGCGGCACCGACATCCACGGTCGGGATGCCGGTCCGTGCGGAGGCCACCGGCCCGATCGTCGAACCGCACGGCAGGTCGGCGCGGTGCTCGTAACGCTGCAACCCGACCCCGGCCTGCCGGCAGGCCAGTTCGAAGGCAGCCGCGGTGCGCCCGTCGGTGGCGTACCGCAGATTGGGGTGCACTTTGAGCACCGGCCCGGCGTTGACCTCGATCAGGTGGCCGGGCTCGTGCCGCTCGGGGTAGTTGGGGTGGGTGGCGTGGGCCATGTCGGCCGAGGCGAGCAGCGACGCCGGCAGCCGGCGCAGGAAGTCCTCCCGGTTGCCGCCGGCCGCGAGCACGATCCGCTCCAGGACGGTGCTCAGCAGGTTGGACTGCGCGCCGCGGTCGGAGGACGAACCGACCTCCTCGTGATCGAAAAGCACCAACACCGGCAAGAAGGCCCGCGGCTCGGCGGCCACCAACGCCTCCGTCCCCGCGTAGCAGCTGGCCTGGTTATCCAACCGGGGGGCGCTCAACAGGCTGGCATCGGATCCGAGCACCGTCGACGGGGTGAGGTCGTGCGTCATCAGGTCGGCGGCCAGCACCTCGGGCGGCGCCAGCCCGGCCCGCTCGGCGACGTAGTCCAGGAACGAAACCCGTTGTTCCGCAACGCCCCAGACCGCATTGACGTGTCGCTGCGGGTCCAGCGTCACCGACTTGCGATCCTCGGCCAGGTGGATCGCCAGCTGAGGCACCCGCAGGATCGGATCGTCGATCCGGACGAGCCGCTGGCTGATCCCGGCGCCGTCCCGGACCGACAGCCGCCCGCTGATACCCAGGTCTCGGTCCAGCCAGGAGTTGAGCCACGCGCCCCCGTACGGCTCCAGCGCCACCACGCGCCAACCGGCGACCAGCCGGTCCGGATGCTGCTTGACCCGCAGGTTGGGGCTGTCGGTGTGCGCGCCGACGATCCGGAACGGCCCGTCGGGTCCTTCGGAATTCCAGGCGACCAGCGAGCCGGCCCGCACAATGAAGTAGCGGCCCGGTCGGTCCGGCCAGCGGTCGGTTTCGCCGAGTTCGGCGTATCCCGCCTCGACCAGCCGAGCGGCCACCGTGGCGCAGGCATGAAACGGCGACGGTGATGCGTCGATGAAATCGCAGAGGCCTGCGGCGTTGGCCGGCATGGTGAACATCATGGCTGTTGGGGACGACGGGGTTCGCGCTGGGCCTGAATGCGCGGCTCCATGGTCACGCCAGTTACGGCGCTCCCGTCGCCACGCTAAGGTCGGCAGAGTGCCTCCGGTTCAGCCCCAACCCATCCTCGAGCCGTTAACCCCGGCCGCGATCTTCCTCGTCGTGACGATCGACGACGGTGGGGAGGCGACGGTGCACGACGCGCTGCCGCACATTTCCGGGCTGGTGCGCGCGATCGGTTTCCGCGAGCCGCCGAAACGCTTGTCGGCGATCGCCTCGATCGGCTCCGACGCCTGGGATCGCCTATTTTCCGGACCGCGTCCCGCCGAGCTGCATCCGTTCGTCGCGCTGAAAGGCCCGCGGCACAACGCTCCGGCCACACCCGGGGACCTGTTGTTCCACATCCGGGCCGAGAGCTTGGACGTCTGTTTCGAGTTGGCCGACCGCATCCTCCGGTCGATGGCCGGTGCGGTCACCGTGGTCGACGAGGTGCACGGGTTCCGTTACTTCGACAATCGCGACTTGCTCGGATTCGTCGACGGCACCGAAAACCCTGACGGCCCAATGGCCGTCAGCGCCACGGCCATCGGTGACGAGGATCCCGACTTCGCCGGCTCGTGCTACGTGCACGTGCAGAAGTACGTGCACGACATGTCATCGTGGAATTCGCTGTCGGCCACCGAGCAGGAACTGGTGATCGGCCGTACCAAGCTGGAAGACATCGAGCTCGATGACGACGACAAGCCGGCCAACTCCCACATCGCCCTCAACGTCATCACCGACGACGACGGCACCGAGCTGAAGATCGTGCGGCACAACATGCCGTTCGGTGAGTTGGGCAAGGCCGAGTACGGCACCTACTTCATCGGGTATTCGCGGACGCCGCGGGTCACCGAGCGGATGCTGGAGAACATGTTTCTTGGCGACCCGCCCGGCAACACCGACCGAATCCTGGACTTTTCCACCGCAGTCACCGGCGGACTGTTCTTCTCCCCCACCGTCGACTTCCTCGACGACCCGCCGCCCCTGCCCGCGCCGCTGGTGACAGCGCGGCCAGTCACACCGGCCTCTGATGACGGCTCACTCGCGATCGGCAGCCTGAAAGGAATCCCTCGATGAACAACCTCTACCGCGACCTGGCACCGGTCACCGAAGTCGCCTGGGCGGAAATCGAATTGGAGGCCACCCGTACGTTCAAGCGCCATATCGCGGGGCGGCGAGTCGTCGACGTCAGCGAGCCCGGCGGACCGGTCACCGCAGCGGTGAGCACCGGCCGGCTCCTCGATGTCGATGCTCCCACCGACGGCGTGGTGGCGCACCTGCGGGCCAGCAAACCCCTTGTCCGCCTCCGTGTTCCGTTTACCTTGTCTCGCTCGGAGATCGACGACGTCGAGCGCGGTTCGAACGATTCGGACTGGGACCCCGTCAAAGCCGCGGCCAAGAAGCTGGCGTTCGTCGAGGACCGCACCATCTTCGAGGGCTACGCCGCCGCGTCGATCGAGGGCATCCGCAGCTGCAGCTCCAACCCGGCGCTGACGTTGCCCGAGGATCCCCGCGATATGCCCGATGCCATCTCGCAGGCATTGACCGGACTGCGGCTGGCCGGTGTCGACGGCCCGTATTCGGTGCTGCTGTCGGCCGAGGTCTACACCAAGGTCAGTGAGACCACCGAACACGGCTATCCCATCCGCGAGCACCTGAACCGATTGGTCGACGGCGACATCATCTGGGCGCCGGCCATCGATGGCGCCTTCGTGCTGACCACCCGCGGCGGCGACTTCGACCTGCAGCTGGGCACCGACGTCGCAATCGGGTACCTCAGCCACGACGCCGAGACCGTTCAGCTATATCTGCAGGAGACACTGACGTTCCTGTGCTACACCGCAGAAGCGTCGGTCTGCCTGGCCCCGTAGGAATAGATTTCGGGCTTTTCATCGCGATCGTTCGGGTTAACCATCAACACTTATTCGGCCAACATCACTTATCTCGCGTTGTGTTGGGAAGTGGTCGACCGACCCGCCCACGAGGACGTCACGCAGCTCACGCGCAGGATGTTGCGAATGCGGTCGTGTAACGATAGGCGTGTTCTCGACGGCGGCGGTCGTCGCACTCAAATGGCCGGTTGCCGGGATGGCGTTGATCTGTTTGTGTCTAGTCGGGTACTTACGGCCGGATGTTCGCACACCGAAGAATGTCGACCGCGACAGTTCCCGTGAGGATTGAAAACTGTGTCACAGCCACCGGGGCCGCGCGCTACACCGTCCGTGCTGGTTTTCGACGTGAACGAGACTCTCGTCGATATCGATTCGCTGGCACCGCTTTTCGGGGAGAAGTTCGGTGACGAGCGGGTGCTGCGGGAATGGTTCGCACAGCTCGTCATGTACTCGATGACCGCCACGCTGACAGAAAACTACGTCAACTTCTCGACGCTGGCCCAGGGCGTGCTCCGCACGCTCGGCGACATCTACGACGTCGCCATCACGGCCGACGACCTGCACCACCTCAAGACTGGCTTGCTCACGATGCCGGCACACCCCGATGCGGCGGATGGGCTTTCCTCTCTGCGCGACAACGGATTTCGGCTTGTCACGCTGACCAACTCGCCGCCCAACCCGGACGGGCCGACGGCGCTGCAGAACTCCGGGCTGGCCGGCTACTTCGAACACCAGTTGAGTGTCGATCCCTGCCGCGCCTTCAAGCCAGCTGCGGCGGTGTACCGACACGTGTGCGAGACCCTCCAGGTGGCGCCCGCCGATTGCATGATGGTGGCCGCCCACGTGTGGGATACCCTCGGCGCACAACATGTCGGCTTCAGCTCCGCTCTCATCACCCGACCGGGCAATCCGCCGCTGCCAGTCGAGGGGCTGCCGCAGCCAAATCTCGTGGCGAGTGACGTGCGCCAGCTGGCCGAGCGTCTCATCGGGGGGCGGGCCTGACCGTTCATCAGGGACACCAGCGAGAGGATCTTCGACCATGGCAGCAGTCATCGAACGGGACGACGACGTCTATGACGTGATCGTGCTCGGCGCCGGACCGGTCGGGCAGAATGCCGCGGAGCGCGCCCGCGCGACGGGCCTCAGCGTCGCCCTGGTCGAGCGCGAACTCGTCGGAGGCGAATGTTCGTATTGGGCCTGCGTGCCGAGCAAAGCGTTGCTGCGTCCGGTCATTGCCGTCTCGGACGCCCGCCGGGTCGACGGCGCTCGTGAGGCGGTCAACGGTCCCATCAGCAGCGCGGGCGTCTTCGGCCGCCGCAACCGCTATGTCAGCGACTGGGACGACAGCGGCCAGGCCGACTGGGTAAGCGGAATCGGCGCGACCCTGGTACGCGGGCATGGGCGGTTGGACGGTCCGCGACGAGTCGCCGTCACCGCCCCCGGCGACGAGCAGACGGTGCTGACCGCACGGCACGCGGTTGTGGTTTGCACCGGCAGCCGGCCCGCGCTCCCCGACTTGCCCGGCATCGCCGAGGCCAGACCGTGGACCAACCGCCAGGCCACCGACAGCAGCGACGTCCCGGAGCGGCTCGCCGTCGTCGGTGCCGGCGGCGTTGGTGTCGAAATGGCCACCGCCTGGCAAGGATTGGGCTCACACGTGACCCTCCTGGCCCGAGGTTCCGGGCTGTTGCCCCGGATGGAGCCCTTCGTGGGCGAACTCATCGGCCGGGGACTGTCCGAGGCGGGCGTGGATGTGCGCGTGGGAACAGCGGTCCGCGCGCTGCGCCGGCCCGACGGCGGGCGGGTGGTCCTCGAATTGGACGATGGATCCGAATTGGAAGTCGACGAAGTGCTTTTCGCCACGGGCCGGGCGCCACTCACCGACGACATCGGCCTGGAGACGGTGGGACTGACGCCGGGCAGCTGGCTCGACGTCGACGACACCTGCCGGGTGCGGGCCGTCGAGGACGGCTGGCTCTACGCCGCGGGCGATGTCAATCACCGGGCCCTGCTGACCCATCAGGGCAAGTACCAAGCACGCATCGCCGGTGCGGCCATCGGGGCCCGCGCGGCGGGAAAGGCGTTGGACACCGCGCCGTGGGGCGTGCACTCAACCACCGCCGACCATTACGCTGTGCCGCAGGCGTTCTTCACCGACCCGGAGGCCGCCGCGGTCGGCCTGACGGCCCGCCAGGCCGACGAAGCCGGACACCGGGTGCACACGGTCGACGTGGAAATCGGCGACGTCGTGATGGGAGCCAAGCTCTACGCGGACGGGTACACCGGTCGGGCCCGGATGGTGGTCGATGCGGATCGTGGCCACCTGCTCGGTGTCACGCTGGTCGGCCCCGGGGTCACCGAGATGCTGCACTCGGCCACCGTCGCCGTCGCCGGCCAGGTGCCCGTCGATCGGTTGTGGCACGCCGTGCCGTGCTTCCCGACGATCAGCGAGGTGTGGCTGAGACTGCTCGAGGCCGATCGGGACTCGGCGGACGATAATTGACGCATGGCGACTTCGGACGGATTTCATCCAGACTTCCGCGACGCGGCGACAGAGGTCTCCCGCCACCGCGTGCACCACGTCAAGGCGTCGGACATCAGTTCCGACACCGCACAATCGGAGGGCCTGCGCCGGTTCGCAGCCCTGTCCGGCAAGTCTGTCGGTGCCGAGAAGCTGTGGATGGGCGAGACACACGCGTCACCGGCGACCGTCTCGTCGAACCATCATCACGGCGAATCGGAGACCGCGATCTACGTGCGAAGCGGTCACCCGGAGTTCGTCTTCCACGACGGCGTCGACGAGGTCCGCATCTCCACCGCGCCCGGCGATTACGTCTTCATCCCGCCGTATCTGCCGCACCGGGAGGAAAACCCCGACCCCGACTCCCCCGCCGAAGTTGTGATCGCGCGCAGCACCCAAGACGCCATCGTCGTCAATCTGCCCGAACTGTATCCACTGAAGGGCGCTCAGTAGACCGCGATTTCGATGAGATTCCCGTCGACGTCACGGCAGTAGTGCGAGGTCATTGGCCCCAACGCGCCGGTCTTGGTTACCGGTCCCGAGACGATGTCGATGCCGCATGCGGTGAGGTGGGCGCGGACGTCGTCGGGAGTTGCCTGCGTGATGAAGCACAAATCTTCGGAGCCGGCGGCTTCGACGGACCCGGTCACCCAGTCGGGATCGTCGGCCAGCGCCCCGACCGGCCGCAGGTTGATCTTTTGGTTCCCGAACGACACGGCGGTTCTGTTGGACGGTCCGAAAGTCTCTCGCCTCATGCCGAGGACCCGCTCATACCAAGAAGCGGTGGCCTCAACGTCCTTGCAGTTCAACACAATATGGTCGATCCGTTCCACCGCGAACCCCACGTTCAACCCTCCTTATCGGTGCGCAGCTGCGTTGCGAGCGCGGCCGCCAGCTGGTCGGCGGCATGCTCGTCGAGTGTCTTGTGAGCGAAAATCATTCGGGGACCGCTATGCGCAGGTGATGGTGCGCTGTAACCAGTATTCCGTCCCCACCGGATTCATTGGGCATTGGCTGCGGGTGAAGCTTCCAACGAGCCATTCTGTGCGTGGACGAAGCAATTTACCGACCCGCTGCTCTGCGATTGTCGACAGATAGCACCCCAGCTCCGCACCCGATATCAAGCACCGTGCGATGTTGCGCGGGAAGCAGAGCCACAAACCGGTGAAGCCACCCCTGTTCAAACAAGCGATCACCGCGATCACGAGACCAAGCCGCAGCATGACGCGGTAAATCTCGATGACCCGCACCGCGTCAGACCCCACGGACCCAAATCTACTGAACGCAGCGGCACCAATCACCACCGTCGCCCCTCAACCAGATCCACCAACCCGCCCAGCGCGAGGGCAACTCGCGCCGTCACACCCGGGGCCGCATCAAGTCGACATTGCCAGTGCGCACGGTTGGCTAGCCCATTGTCAAAATCGCCGTTGCGGCCAGCGCGATTATGGTCCCGAGGGCTACGAGTATCACCGTGATTGCGGCGCGCACGATTTCGTCTTCGCTGGGTCGCCTGCGCGGCATGACGATTTCCGCTCGCCAGGCTAGTGCTTTGGTTCCTGCGGCAACGGTAATCCCAGGGCTCGTATCAGATTCACAATCCGGCAAGCCACCCGAACACCCTGCACCTCCATGCCCATTCATCGTGTAGCTGCCGACAAGCACGCGCGCAGGGGCCGCGGTGGTCATGTCAGCCAGCCCTGAGAATGCGGACCACCGGATGGGTTATTTGCAGTCAAAGAAGCCACCCCTTTTCATGTAACTAACGGTAGAAAACTCAAGTCACTATTGGGACTAAGGTGGCTAACGGTACGAGCACGCACCCAATCGCGTTCCATGTCAAAGCGGATAAACCGGAATCCCCCTCGCTCAGCGAATTCTCAACATTTTCTTCGTTTCCGGCTAGCTCGGCTCCAAGGATCCGCAAAGCCGCTGGCCTCACCATCGATCTCATGATGAGTGAGCCGCTCTGCGCGAACCTGGTCGAGCGCTATCTGTGCACACGCGGCAGCCGGTATTTCCGGGGCCGGCACGACGGCGAGTTTTTCTACGTCGCCAATACCCGCCCACGGCGGCTGCACGTCCACCTCGAGGTCTGCCCGACGCACGGCGACGTGTTGATGATCCGGGTGACCCCCGCATGCTTCTTTCCCGCCACCGACCGCCCCTGGCTGATGCACTTCGCCGACACGTGGAACGCACAGGACCGCGAAGTCGTCGCGATCGTGCACGGCTCCTCCGACCCGCAGCGCATCGGGGTGGTGGCGCGCAGGTCGCAATGGATCCGGAAGGGTGTCTCCTTCGAGGATTTTGCTTCCTTCGTCGACGTCGCCATCGCGGACGCAATCGACCTGTTCGGCCAGTTGGCCCCCGTCGTCGAGTTGCCCTCGACGGCACCTCCGTTGCTGTGTGACGCCGGCTGAGGGCCGGGGCCGCCACGGGGAATTCTCGGCGTTGTTTTCGCGGGTGGCGTTACGCCCCCGCCGATGTTTAAGGCCCGCATCACATCGGGCAATCAGTAGCAAATGACAGGTACACAACAGCGGGCGCCCGACACCCACGAGATCGCCAAATGGGATCCGGCGTTCACCCGACAGGTCGCCAAAGCCATGGGACCCGTCGTCAAGCGGTGGTATCGCGCCGAGGTGCGAAACATAGGGAACATTCCATCCAGCGGTGGAGCGCTGGTGGTGTCCAATCATTCGGGCGGGATGCTAACGCCGGACGTGCTGATCTTCTCGCCGGCCTTCTACGACAGGTTCGGCTACGACCGCCCGGTCTATACCCTGGGCCATTACGGGCTGTTCATGGGCCCCATGGATGGATGGCTCCGCCGCCTGGGGGTCATCGAGGCGAACCCGGAAAACGCCGCCGCGGCCTTGCGTTCGGGCGCGGTCGTGTTGGTCTTCCCCGGCGGCGACTACGACTGCTACCGGTCCACCTTCAGCGCGAACACCGTCGACTTCGACGGCCGTACCGGCTATGTCAGGACCGCCATCGAGGCGGGGGTGCCGATCGTGCCCACCGTGTCCATCGGCGCCCAGGAGACGCAGCTGTTCCTGACCCGCGGCAACTGGCTGGCGCGCAAGCTGGGACTCACCAAGGCCCGGATAAACATCCTGCCGGTCAGCTTCGGCTTCCCGTTCGGCCTGAGCGTGGTCTTCCCGCCCAATCTGCCGCTGCCGGCCAAGATCATCACCGAGGTGCTCGAGCCCATCGACATCGCCGCCCGCTTCGGCAACGACCCCGACGTCGACGAGGTCGACGCCCACGTGCGTGCCGTGATGGAGGCCGCGCTCAAGCGGCTGGCCGCCCAGCGCCGCTTTCCCATTTTCGGCTAACGGCGAATTACGCAGTACGACAAGGATTTCCGCCTAAACGGCCAGCACGGCGTCCAGCGCCGAGTAGAAAAGGCCCAGGCCGTCGTCGGAGGGTCCCGTCAGCGCCTCGATGGCGTGCTCGGGATGCGGCATCAGCCCGACGACGCGACCGTTGGCGGAGCTGATGCCCGCGATGTCACGCTGCGAGCCGTTGGGGTTGTCGTGGTAGCGGAACACCACCCGGCCCTCGCCCTCCAGCTCGTCGAGCACGTTCGCGGGGGCGACGTAGCGGCCCTCGCCCGACTTCAGCGGCACCAGCAGGTCCGCGCCGAGTTCGAAACGCGACGTCCAGGCCGTCGAGGTCGATGCCACCCGCAGCCACACGTCGCGGCACACGAAATGCAAGCCCGCGTTCCGAGTCAGGGCCCCAGGGAGCAGCCCGGCCTCGCAGATCACCTGAAAACCGTTGCAAATCCCCAATACCGGCATTCCGCGTCCCGCGGCGTCGACCACCGCGGCCATCACCGGGGCGAACCTGGCGATCGCACCGGCGCGCAGGTAGTCGCCGTAGGAAAAACCGCCGGGCACCACCACCGCGTCGACCCCCTTGAGATCGGCGTCGGCGTGCCACAGCCCGACCGCCTCGCCGCCGACGCGCCGCGCCGCGCGTGCGGCGTCCACGTCGTCAAGCGTCCCGGGAAAGGTGATGACGCCGATCCGCGCCGTCACTGCGCCTCCCGGCTTATCGTCCAGTCCTCGATCACGGTGTTGGCCAAGAGCGATTCCGCTATCTCGGCGAGCTCTGAGTCGCCAATCGTATCATCGACCTCTAGCTCAAACCTCTTGCCCTGCCTGACATCTGAGATCCCCGGGTGGCCGAGCCGACCCAGCGCGCCGACAATGGCCTGACCCTGCGGGTCCAGAATCTCCGCTTTGGGCATCACATGAACGACCACCCGGCTCACCGGCGCTCCTCCTCAGGGTTTATCTCGGCACCCAACTGTACCGGCGAGCTCCGATTCAGGGGCACGAGGCGATATAGGCGTCGCACAGGGGCGCGGTCATGGAGTTCAGCACGGGGTCGTCCGCCATCGCCGGCCAGGGCGCCTGTGGCGGCCCCGACGACCACAGCGTGAGCTCGCTGACCGTGCTGCTCGCCACGTGGGCCACCAGGTAGGTGTGCATGATGACGGGCCCGCTGACCACCGCGGCCATCCGGTTCCGCTCGTCGCTGGTGATCGACGGCGACTGGGCCGGGGCACGCTGCTGGCAGCCGCGCAGGGCGGCGACGGCATTGCTGAACACCCCAGCCGCGATGGAGCCGCCGCGCGCCGTGTCACCACGCCAGTGCAGAACCTCGGCCTGCAACTGCCACTGACTATCCGGGTGGGTGATCGTCACGCGCGCCGCGACCGCCGAATCGCGGGCGTCCTGCGGCGCCGACGGTGTGGCACACAGGTCCTCGAACCGAAACCTCGCCGTCCCGCCACCGGTCAGCGGAACCGACGAACCCGCGAGAGCCGGCCAGTTGTACACCGAGTCCAACGGCACCGCGCGCTGCTGGATCCACGCGCTGTTCGGGATCTGGTCGCACACGGGTGGGCACGTCTCCGGGTCCGCGTGGGCGGGTACCACGACGATCAGAGTTACCGCGAAGCCGCCGGCAGCCAGCATCGCCAGGATCACCCGCATCGGCACCACCCCCGTCAGGGCACAATCGTTGACATGCAACTTACGCACTTCGGCCATTCCTGCCTACTTGCCGAATTCGACAACACGCGTGTGCTATTTGATCCGGGTACGTTCGCGCACGGTTTCGAGGGAATCACAGGCCTCTCCGCCATCCTCATCACCCACCAGCACCCCGACCACGTCGACGTCGGGCGGCTGCCTTCGCTGCTCGAGGGTAACCCCGACGCGGCGCTGTACGCCGATCCGCAAACCACCGAGCAGCTGGGCGCGCCGTGCCGGGCGGTGCACGTCGGCGACGAGCTGCGGCTCGGCGAGCTGACCGTCCGGGCCGTCGGCGGCCGGCACGCCGTGATCCACCCGGAAATCCCTGTGATAGAGAACATTTCGTACCTGATCGGCGACGGGGGCCACGCGGCGAGATTGATGCACCCCGGCGACGCGCTGTTCGTGCCCGACGAGCCGGTGGACGTGCTGGCCGCTCCGGCGGCGGCCCCGTGGATGAAGATCGCCGAGGCCGTCGATTACCTGCGCGCGGTGGCGCCGGCGCGGGCGGTACCCATCCACCAGGGGATCATCGCCCCGGATGCGCGGGGCATCTACTACGGTCGGCTCACCGAGATGACCACCACCGACTTCCAGGTGCTGCCCGAAGAAAGCGCGGTCACCTTCTAGCGCCGTCACCTTCCAGCGCGAGCACCACAGGCCTCGGCACCGCAAAGGTCTAGGTCACCACAGAGGTTTAGGTGATGTCGTCGGCGGCGCCGCGACCGGCGGCACGCCCGGAGAAAATGCAGCCGCCCAGGAACGTGCCCTCCAGCGCCCGGTACCCGTGCACGCCGCCACCGCCGAATCCGGCCACTTCGCCGGCCGCATACAGCCCGGTCAGCGGGGTGCCCTGGGCCGTCAGCACCCGACCGGCCAAGTCAGTCTCGATGCCGCCCAAGGTCTTTCGGGTCAGGATGTGCAGCTTGACCGCGATCATCGGCCCGGCCTTCGGATCGGTCAGCCGGTGCGGCGCCACCACCCGGCCCAGCCGGTCGCCCAGGTAGCCGCGGGCGGCACGGATCGCGGTGATCTGCCCGTCCTTGGTGAACCCGTTGGCCACCTCGCGGTCTCGGGCGGTGACCTCGGCTTCCACCGTGGCGTAGTCCAGGGGCTCCACATCGGGCAGCTTGTTCATCGCGGTCACCAGCTCGCGCAGCGAGTCCGCGCTGACGAAGTCCACGCCGCGGTCGATGAAGGACTGGACCGGTGCCGGCGGCCCGGAGCTGGCCCGGTTGCGCAGCAGTTCGCGCACGCTCTGCCCGGTCAGATCGGGGTTTTGCTCCTGACCGGAGAGCGCGAACTCTTTCTCAATGATCTTGGTGTTCAACACAAACCAGGTGTAGTCATGCCCGGACTTGGTGATGTACTCGCACGTGCCGAGGGTGTCGAAGCCGGGGTACAGCGGCACCGGCAACCGCTTGCCAGACGCGTCCAGCCACAGCGACGACGGGCCCGGGATGATCCGGATGCCGTGCAGCGGCCAGATCGGGTCGTAGTTGGTGATGCCCTCGGTGTAATGCCACATCCGGTCGGGGTTGATCACCCGCGCGCCGGCATGCTGGGAGATGCCGATCATCCTGCCGTCGACGTGCGCGGGCACGCCGCTGAGCAGTTGATCGGGTACGCGGCCCATCCGCGTCGGCCAGTTCTTGCGCACCAGATCGTGATTACCGCCGATGCCGCCGCTGGTAACGATCACCGCTGA
Source organism: Mycobacterium sp. (assembly GCF_025965855.1). Lineage (GTDB taxonomy): Bacteria > Actinomycetota > Actinomycetes > Mycobacteriales > Mycobacteriaceae > Mycobacterium. The sequence continues at coordinate 50,131 of NZ_JAOPWB010000149.1, forward strand.
AGCGCGGAACTCGAATTGTCCCACCGCTTTTCGTGATGAAGCCACACCGCGCGCCGCCGCCGAGGGCTCCAACAGGGTGCCGCGCACGCCGGTCACCGCGTCACCCTCGACGATCAGCTCGTCGACCTGGTGGCGGTGCGCGAAACGCACCGATGAGCGGTCGCGCAGCTGACGCGCGAAGATCTCGACCAAAGCCGGCCCGGTGCCCCACGTGATGTGGAACCGGGGCACCGAGTTGCCGTGTCCCTGTGCGCCGTAACCGCCGCGCTCGGCCCAACCCACCAACGGAAAGATCTTGAGCCCCCGGGCGCGCAGCCAGCTGCGTTTCTCTCCGGCCGCGAAATCGACGTAGGCGCTGGCCCATTGGCGTGGCCAGTAGTCCTCGGGCCGGTCGAACGCCGCCGTGCCGAGCCAATCCTGCAGGGCCAATTCATGGCTGTCCCGGATGCCCAGGCGGCGCTGCTCCGGGCTGTCGACGAAGAACAGGCCGCCGAACGACCAGAAGGCCTGCCCGCCCAGATTGGCGCTGTTCTCCTGGTCGAGGATCAGCACCCGCAGGCCGCGCTCGACCAACTCGCAGGCGGCCACCAAGCCCGACAGCCCGGCACCCACGATGATCGCGTCAGCGGCGAACCCCGCGGCCGAAGAATCGCTCATGTCCGAACAGGGTAATGCCCGCGGCCGGCGAGCCGATCAGACGCTCGGTCAGGCCGCGTCGAGGACCGCCCTGCGGGACCGCCATCGGTACACCGTCGGGGTGCAGCCATGCATCGACGCCAGGTCGACGGCGTCCAGCATCGCCTGCAGCGGCCCCGGCTTGCGCAACTGGTGCGCGGCCACCGCGACCCGCACGATGCCGCCGCGGCGCGCGATCCGCTCCGCGGACAGCACTACCATGCGGCACCACCACGGTTCGGTCAGGAAGCCCTCGCCGATGCCCAGCACTCTGGTGCGTTCGGTACTGTGCCGGACCAGGTCGGTGATCCCATGCAAATCGGCAAGCAGCCGAAAACCGTTCTGTGGCAATGCCTTGACGACACCCGGGGACACCACCCAGCCCGGTGCCGCGAACAGCCGCGTGCGCAGCCCGAGGTGCTCGAGCACCCGGTCGGCGCCCATCAGTCGCAGGTTGGCCTCGTGCGCGCGCAGCACCGCGAATTCGCCGCGACGCTTCTTGGTCGCGGGGTCGTCGTAGCCGTGCAGCACGATGGCGTCCCCGCCGGCCCGCCGGGCGGTCAGCCACTCGACGGTGTGCGGGTCGCGGTCAAGCCGGTAGTCACCCTTGAGCCGGGGAGCGACCAGCAACGAAACCGGGATCTTGCGGGCGTCCATTTGTGCGCAGAACGCCTCCACGTCGCCCAGGGTGCGTTCGCCGATCCCCGAGACCGAGACGATCAATTTTCCAGACACACCTGCAGTTTGACGATTCCAGGTGTCGGGATGGTGAAGGACACGCGGACGGCAGGCGTATATCGGGCCCGGTCGGGAAGCCGCCTAGACGCCCCGAGGCCGTGAAAAAGCCCGGGGCCGAACCGCCCGCCCGGACCGCGGCAGCAAACGCGTCCCGGCGCCGGCCGGGACAAATCGATTCGATATGCTAAGCAACGCCATGGACAAGGCCCGTTCAGCAGCGGCCGACACCCCGCCGCCCACCGCTGCCCCTCAGCAGCCGGGCGTCCATGTCTATCCCGACAAGTTGGACGCCAGGCTGTTACGGGTCTCCGGGGTATGCCTGCTGGCCACGGTGATGGCGATCCTGGATATCACCGTCGTCGCCGTCGCGCAACGCACCTTCATCGACCAATTCGGCTCCGCGCAGGTCGTTGTCGCCTGGACGATGACCGGCTACACGCTGGCCCTGGCGACCGTGATCCCGTTGACGGGCTGGGCCGCCGACCGGTTTGGCACCAAACGGCTTTTCATGGGGTCGGTGGTGGCATTCGCGCTGGGCTCGGTGCTGTGCGCGGTGGCGTCAACGATCTTGCAGCTCATCGTGTTTCGAGTGGTGCAGGGCATCGGCGGCGGCATGCTGATGCCGCTGGGATTCATGATCATGACCCGCGAGGCGGGCCCCGGGCGGCTCGGCCGCCTGATGTCGATCCTGAGCATCCCCATGTTGCTCGCCCCGATCGGTGGGCCCATCCTGGGCGGCTGGCTCATCGACACCTCCAGCTGGAGGTGGATCTTCCTGATCAACCTGCCGATCGGGCTCGTGACGCTGGTTCTGGCGGCGATCGTGTTCCCCAGGGATCATCCAGCGCGCTCGGAGACTTTCGATGTCGTCGGTGGACTGCTGCTGTCGCCCGGGCTGGCGACGTTCCTGTTCGCGGTGTCGTCCGTCCCGCGCTGCGGGACGGTGGCCGACCGTCGCGTCTTGATACCGGCGGCCGTCGGCCTCGTGTTGATTGCCGCGTTCGTGGCGCACGCTCGGCGCCGGGCGGACCATCCTTTGATCGATCTGCGGCTTTTCCAAAACAAGGTGATCACCCATGCCAATGTGACGATGCTGCTGTTCGCCGCCGCGTTTTTCGGCGCGGGCCTGCTGCTCCCAAGCTACTTCCAGCAGGTGCTGCACCAGACGCCGATGCAGGCCGGGGTGCACATGATCCCGCAGGGACTGGGCGCGATGCTGACGATGCGGCTGACCGGCCCGCTGGTGGACAGGCAGGGGCCGGGCAAGATCGTGCTGGTCGGCATCGCACTGATCACCGCCGGTCTGGGCGCCTTCGCGTTCGGCGTGGCCAGGCAGGCGGGGTACCTGCCCACGCTGTTGGTGGCGCTGGCGATCATGGGCCTGGGCATGGGTTGCACCATGATGCCGCTCTCCGTCGCGTCGGTGCAGGCGCTGGCCCCGCACCAGATCGCGCGCGGCACAACGCTGATGAGTGTCAGCCACCAGGTGGGCGGTTCCATGGGAACCGCGTTGATGTCAATGATCCTCACCAACCAGTTCAACCGAAGCGAGAATATCGCCGCGGCAAACAAACTCGCGGCGCTGCAGCAGAAGGCGGCCGCCACCGGAGCGCCGGTCGACCCGTCCGCGATACCCCCGCAGGCGCTTGCCCCCGGCTTCTCGGGCAACGTGCTGCACGACCTTTCCCACGCGTACACGACGATATTCGTGATCGCGGCCGTGTTGGTGACGTTCACCGTCATCCCGGCGGTGTTTCTCCCGAGGCAGCCTGCGAGCGAAACAGTGGGCGAAGATCTCGATTAGCCCTCAAAAAGCATGTTGGCGATCCGCATCGCGGTGTCCATCGGATCGGGCTGTTTGAT
>NZ_JAOPWB010000207.1 GCF_025965855.1 Mycobacterium sp.
CGGCGACCCCCGCCGCTGCCGCCGGCACTCCCGCAACCGCGGAGCCCGCCGACGCTGCGGTACCTGCCAGCGGTTGCGCCGTCGACAGCGCCTGGCCGGGGACATTGCCGCTCACCATGCTCTGGACGGTTTGCAGGGGAGAGGCGTTCGCCGCCTCGGTGAGGGCGTATTGCTCCGCGCCGGTGCTCATCAGCTGGACGAACTGGGAGTGGAAGGCCTGTGCCGCGGTGCTGAGCGCCTGAAAGGCCTGAGCGTGCGCGTCGAACAGGCTCGCGATGCTCGCCGAGACCTCGTCGGCGCCCGCGGGCAGCACGCTGGAGACCGGGCCCAATGCCGCGGAGTTGGCGTCGCTGATCATGGATCCGATGTTCGCCAAATCCGTTGCGGCGTTAGCCACATACTCCGGTGCTGCGATCACATACGACATTCGGCTCCCCCGGTCGTCGGCAGCCTCCGTCTCCCCACAACGAACGCTGCTCAAAGCGGATGGTATCGCCCACCCGGGGTCTGCCGAGGCGTTTTCAGCCGATCTTCAGCATCCAGATACGGGGCTGCTATTCCGGGCCGGACACCATCCGGCGCACGAGCCTTAGCTGCCGCCCGTCACGCCCGGGAGCCCACAGCCCGATCAGGGCCGCGGCCATGGCAACGATCACGGCCAGGACCGTCGTCGAGGCGTGCATTGACGTCATGAACGCCGCTTTGCTGACCTCGGCCAGCTGGCCGCCCTGGGGGCCCAACTTCCCGGCCACCTGCACCGCCTTGGCCAGCGAATCGGTCGCCGGTCCGCGCACCGCGGCGGGGAAGCCCGCCAACTTTGGTGCCAGCTCGTTGGAGTAGCGCCCGGCCAGTATCGAGCCGGCCACGGCGATCCCCAGGGCCCCGCCCATCTCTCGCGACGTGTCGTTCACCGCGGACGCAACCCCCTGCTTTTCGTCGGGGACCGCGCCCATGATCGCCGAAGTCGTTGGCGCGGTGCAGAATCCGATGCCGGTGCTCAGGATCAGCGTGGGCCAGGCCAAATCGAGGAAAGTCGAATGGAGGTCGAGCGCCTGCATACACGCGAAGCCAACCGCCATCGTCAACGTCCCCACGAACAACACCAGCCGCAGGCCAAATTTTGGTACGTACCAAAATGACAGCGCCGAGAAAATGCCGAGCGGGACCATGAACGGGCCGAACGCGGTCGCCGTCATCAGCGGGGAGTAGCCCATGATCTGTTGCACGAATTGCATGCCCAGATAAAAGAAACCGAACGTCGCGCCGAACAGGATGACGATCGTCGCCACCCCGGTGGCGAAACCGGGATCACCGAACAGTCGCACGTCGAGAAGGGGGTCCCTCTTCCGGAATTCGACGACGCCGAACACCGCGACGATGATCGCTCCGGCCACGAGGCCGCCCCAGACCAGGGGATCGCTCCAGCCGCGGTCGGGCGCTTCCAGGATCGCCGCCACCGCGATCGCGACGGCCGCACCGATCAGGACCGCGCCCAGCGAATCGATCCGGGGAGCGTTGTCCTCCCGCGACGACGCGACGGTGCACGCCAGGGCGAAGATCGCCAGTCCGGCGATGCCCAAGGACCAGAAGATCGCGTGCCAGTCCCAAAACCGAAGCAGCAAGCCAGATCCGAGCATGCCCAGGACGCCGCCGCAACCGGCGGTGCCGGCCCAGATCCCGACCGCCTTCATGCGGTCTTCTTTCGCGTAGGCCACCGTGAGCAGCGACAGCGTCGCGGGCATCACGAACGCGGCACCGGCGCCGGCGACCGCCCGTCCCGCGATGATCTGCAGCGGGCTGTGCAACATCGCCGGCGCGGCCGACCCGAGGGCGAAGACCACCAAGCCGATGAGCAATGCGCCCCGCCTGCCGTAGCGGTCGCCGATCGCCCCGGCGGGTAACAGCAAGCAGGCCAGCGCCACCGTGTAGCCGTCGACGATCCAGGTCAGCTGCGACTGGGTCGCGGAAGTGGCGACCGCGAGGTCCCCCAGCGCGGTGTTCAGCGCCGTCATCGACCCGACGACCAGCCCGACGCCCATGGAGGCGACGGCCAAGGTCCACGTTCGGGCGCGGGGGCTACCCCCGATGCGGGCTACATCAGTAGGCTCATCAATCCGTACTAGCGTTTTGACCATAGAAAGCGCCTCCTAACGGGGGCGAGCATATTTTCGGACCTTTCAAGACTGACAGTCTTGTAGGTAGACCGATAGTCTAGGTTCCAAACCGGGAGGTAGCTCACAATTACCGGCGGAAGTACCGATCCCCGCCCGGCGCGGTCCAGGGCCCGTTTGCTCGAGGCCGCCGCCGCGCTGCTGCGTTCGGGGGGTCCCAGCGCCGTGACCGTCGATGCGGTCACTCGTAGCGCCAATGTAGCGAGAGCGACACTGTATCGCCACTTCCCGAGCGGAAATGATTTGCTGGCAGCGGCATTCAACAGCCTGATACCGCCCCCGCCGATGCCTCCGGCCGACGGCTCACTGCGCGATCGGCTTATCGCGTTGGTGCTGGCTCAGGCCGAAGTGGTGGCGCAGGCACCGGCCCTCCTGACGGCCATGTCGTGGCTTGCCCTGGGACGCGACCTGGAAGGGTTGCCGGAACCTCCTCACGCAGGCACGGCCGACAGCGCCTCGATCACGACGCTGCGGGAACGCGTCGCTCAGCAGTACGCGGCGCCGTTCGACGCGGTATTCGACAGCCCGGAGGCCGCCGAGCTGGGTGAGGTCGACCGATCGCGCGCCATTGCGCTGCTGATCGGCCCGCTGGTGCTGGGACGCCTATCCACGCTGCCCGACTTCGACTACCGCGAATGCGCGCGCGCCGCCGTCGACGGTTTTCTGTACGTGCAGCGGGCCCAGAAGAGGGTCAGCGCGGCGAGCATCGAATCGGCTGGTGCTTGAGCCTCGGTTTCGGGCCGCTGACCACTGCATTAGCCTTGCGACGGAACCGTCCCGGCGACGTTTGCCCGGGATTTGGCCAAACCCATGATCTGAGGCATACTGTTCAGGTTGCCTTGCGCCGGGTTCTGCCTGGCCGGGCATACGACCAGCGCCCAACCGGGCGCGTCCGGTCTCATCCTCGGAGCGCGACGAATTTCGGCCGCGAACGAGGCTGCGTGAGGGTGACACACCCGACTGCGGGGGCCGGTGGACCACGACAGGTAAACAGCGGCGCAATAACCGGCGCGACGCTCGATCGGCCCGAGATGGGGCCGGGGCCATCGGCGTGCCGGGGCACGTGAGGGACAGAGATTCCGA
>NZ_JAOPWB010000215.1 GCF_025965855.1 Mycobacterium sp.
ATGATCGACCGCTCGGGCATGGCGTGGTGCATCCATGAATTCGGCCGCGAAGAGATGGTGCAGATCGCCATCGAGGAGTGGGCCGGCGCCAGCCCGATCTACACCAAGCGCATGCAGCGGGCGCTGAACTACGAGGGCGACGACGTGCCCACCATCTTCAAGGGCCTACAGCTCGACATCGGCGCTCCGCCGCAATTCATGGACTTCCGCTACACCATTCACGACCGTTGGAGCGGAGAGTTTCATCTCGACCACTGCGGGGCGTTGCTCGACGTGGAGCCAATGGGCGACGAGTACGTCTTCGGGATGTGCCACACCATCGAGGATCCGACGTTCGACGCCACCGCGGTGGCCACCAACCCGCGCGCGCAGATGCGTCCCATCCACCGGCCGCCACGGGTGCCGGCGGGCCGGCATCCGCACTGCGCGTGGACCGTCATCATCGACGACTCACACCCCGAAGCGCAGAGCATCCCGGCGGTGGACATCATTCGCGAAACCCGTGCCGCCACATGGGAATTGGGTCCCGTCGATGGCTCCGACGAGGGCCAGGCGGATTACTCGGGACCGTTGCTGTCCGATCTCGATTTTGGCGCCTTCTCGCACTCGGCGCTGGTGCGCATGGCCGACGAGGTTTGCCTGCAGATGCACCTGCTGTATCTGGCGTTCGCCATCGCGGTGCGGGCGCGCGCCGCCGACGACGCCCAGGCCGTCTCGGTGGGCACCCGCGGCCTGACCGGCCTGGCCGGGCTGGCGGCGGAGCGGATCCACCACGCGCTGGAATTACCCGGCGGGATCGAGGGAACGCGAAGGGTGCTCGAGTTGCACCCGTTGCTCAACCCCGCGGGCTACGTCGTCGCGGAAACCGCGCAGAACCGGCTGATCGTGCACCGGTCGCCCGCGCACGACGACGGCGCCTGGATATCGCTGTGCTCGCCGGAATCCGTCCAGCCGCTGCAGGCGATCGCCACCGGTGTGGATCCGCGCCTCGAGGTCCGGGTCAGTGGCACGAAGACCGACTGGACCGCCGAACTGGTTGAAACCGATACCCCGTCGGCCGAACTGCCGGAGGTATCGGTGGCCAAAGTCAGCGGCGGATCGTCGTTCCAGTTCCAGCCGAGGCGTTCGCTGCCGCTGACCGTGGTGTGAACTCATTTGTCAAGAGGTTTTTGATACCGCTTCGGTGACGCAATCACATCGAGCGGATACCAATGGTATTGCAACCCATCGGCTTTGCGCGTGTCCGCGGCTATGGTTAACGCTGGCCACCGACCTCTATAGACGAAAGTATTCGCTCTATGTACGACCCAGTGGGGTTGTCGATCGGGACCACGAACCTGGTCGCTGCGCGTAATGGAAGTTCGCCGGTTGCACGCCGTGCGGTGCTGACGCTGTATCCGCACTGTGCGCCGAAAATCGGCGTGCCCGAGGAGAACCCGGCCCTGTCCGAGCCGGGCGTACTGATGCGCGGCTTCGTGGAGCGCGTAGGCGACTCGGTTGCGCTGGTGTCGCCCGACGGGTCCGCTCACGACCCGGACCTCCTGTTGGTGGAGGCCCTGGACGCGATGGTGCTGGCCGCCGGTGCGGACGCGGGCGCATCGGAGATCTCCATCGCCGTTCCGGCGTACTGGAAGCCCGGCACGGTGCAGGCGCTGCGCAACGGTTTACGAACGCATTTGGGCTTCGTCCGAAGCGGCATGGCGCCCCGGCTGGTTTCGGACGCGATCGCGGCGCTGACCGCGGCGAACGCGGAGCTGTGCCTCGCGGCGACGGGCGTGGTCGGCCTGCTCGATTTCGGCGGCGGCGGCACCTCGGCCACCCTGATCAGCCTCGCGGGCGACTTCGAACTGGTCACCCCCACAATGCGTTACGCGGCCTTATCGGGCGACGAGATCGACCAAGCGTTGTTGCTCAAGGTCTTCGAGGAGCTCGGGCACGGCAGCGGCATGGACCCGGCCAGCACCGCCGCGGTCGGTCAACTGGGCCTGCTCAGGGAACAGTGCAGCGCGGCCAAGGAGCAGCTATCCACCGAAACGGTGGCCGAATTCGCCGTCGAGCTCGGCGGTCGCAGGTGCAGCATGAAGCTGACGCGCGACGAGCTGGGCGACCTGATACAGGACCGGCTGTCGGGCTTCATCTACGCGTTCGACGAGATGCTGGCAAGCCACAAGAGGAGCTGGGCCGACCTTTCGGCGGTCGTCATTGTCGGCGGTGGTGCCGGCATTCCGCTTGTCAAAGAACGCCTTTCGGTGCACGGCCGCCGACCCGTCGTGAGCCCGTCGCAGCCGGCGCACGCCGCCGCACTCGGCGCGTTGCAGATTGCCTCCCGCGGGGAGACGCTGGATCTGCGGACGCGCACGTCCATCGGCCTGCTCACGGCAGCCGCCGGCGAAATCGTCGAACTGCCGGCAGGCGATGTGCTGGTGATCGACGACGAGGCGCTCACGGATCGCGAATTGGCCTGGTCGCAAACCGAATACGGCGCCGACTTGCGGGTGCCGTACACCCCCGCTGCCTTCGACGAAGACGGTGCCGCCGGCTGGTCGATGCGCCTGAACGTGATCGACGAACCCAAAGCAAGCTCGTGGTGGCGGGTCCGGCTGACACAGCTGGTCGTCGGGATGTGCGCCGTGGTGGCCATGACCTCGATCGGCGGCGTGGCCTACACCTTGTCGGGCATAGAAAACCATCAGGTGCCGCCGGCGCCCACCGTCACACCCCTGCCCGCGCCGCCCGTCAGCTCCCTGGCGCCGCGGCCCGTGCCCCCGCCCCCGACGCCCGTGCCGCCGCCCAGCGTCGCAGC
>NZ_JAOPWB010000234.1 GCF_025965855.1 Mycobacterium sp.
GACCACCTCTCCGACGGTGCCGGCGAGGTGGTGCGGGTGGCCGCGGTGCTGCCGGACCGGTTCTCGGCCGGGCTGTTGGCCGCGATGCTGGACCGCCAGCCGGCGTCGTTGATGTCGGCTATCCAAGACGCGGTGCGCGCGGATCTGCTCGTCGAAGACGGTGACCAGCTGAGGTTTCGGCACGACTTGCTGCGCGAGACCACTCGACAGTCCTTACCGCAGTCGCTGCGGCGCGCCATGGAGCGCCAATCGGCGTCGGTCATGCTGAGGCTGGGCGCGGCCCCGGCTGCGGTGGCCACGCAGCTGGCGCGCAGCGCCGAGCCCGGAGACAGCGAGGCGATCAGCGCGCTGCGGCAGGCCGCTCAATCGGTTGGCCACAGTGATGCGAGTGCGGCCGCGGATTTGAGCACGCGCGCGTTGGAGCTGTTGGCGGCCGACGACCCTGAACACGGGGTACTGGTCGCGGAAACGGTGGGGTTGCTCAATCGGGCCAGCCGCTACGTGGAGGCCGAAGAGTTGGCCGTTGCGGCGCTCTCGGAGGCGGCGTCTCCCCAACAGGAGGCCGAGATCCGTCTGCGCCTCCCGACGCTCAATAAGCACAGCACGCAGCGGCGCGTCGAGGAGAATCGTCGAGCGCTGCAGTTGGGCGACATCAGCGAGATCACCCGGGCACGGCATCTAGCGTGGCTGGCCTACAACTTGGCGTTGCAGGGCCAACGTGGGGAACGGCGCGCGGCAGCCGAGGAGGCTGCCGCCGCCGCGGCGTCGACCGGTGATCTCGAGGCCGCGATCCTGGCCGATGTCACCCTCGCTTTGCTCGACTGTGGCGACGGGTATGCGGGCCGCGCCCTACGGCACCTCGAGGAGCTTTGTGCGCTCGCCCGCACCAGTGAAGCGACCGCAGCCCATGACTTGGCCGCAAACCACTACGCGATCCTGCTGGCGGTTGTCGGCCGGTTGGACGACGCTGCGGCCCAGATCGCCAATGGAACAGAGCAAGCCGGCCGAGAACGCAACGCAATGGGCCTAGATATGTGGGCGTCGATTGACGGGGTTGTCCAGCTGGCGGCGGGCCGGTTGTCTGCTGCGCGCGATGCGACCGAATCCCTGCCGCGCCCACAACGGACAGGCGTGTCCGAGCCGGACATGATCCGCATGGTGATTCTGGCCGAGGTGGCGGTGCGCACCGATGACCGAAACTTGTTGCAGCAGATGGTTAATGACGCGCGCGACGCCTACTCCGCTGGCTCATCTGTGGTACGTAGGGGAACAGCGCATTTGCTGGCGCTGGCGGCGTGGCAGCGCGACGACGTCCATGACGCGATGCGCTGGCTCGGCGGTACCACCCTGTTCGAGTCACCACTCTGGCCCCAGGTCCTAGATCAGGTGATCTTGGGTGCGCGGGTGGCGTCGGCCGCCGGCGATGCCGGCTTGCGCGCACGTGTCCTGCAGGCCACCGACCTGCTCGAGCGTGAGCGGCCGGCGATCCCGCTGTTCACCGGGGTCGCCAGGCATGCCCACGGGATACTCGAACGTGATGCCCAGGCACTGGTGGCTGCCGCGGACGTGCTTCACTCGTCGTCGCGGCCGCTTCTCTACGCCGCGGCCGCCGAGGACGCCGGCGCTGAACTCGCACGCGCCGACCACCCTGACACGGCGGTCCATCAGCTCAATGCCGCATTCGACACCTACGTGCACCACGAAGCGCTCGCCGATGCGCGCCGGGTGGGCCGCGAGTTGCGCCGGTTAGGTGTGGAACGTCGCATTGTCAGCCAGCCGCGGGCCAAGACCGGCTGGGACAGCCTCACCGACTCCGAGCTCACGGTCGTCAACCTGATCGCCCAGGGCGCGACCAACCGCTTCGTCGCCGAGCAGCTGCACCTTTCCCTCCATACGGTGAAAACGCATCTCCACAATGCGTTCGCCAAGCTGGGCATCAACACCCGCGCCCAATTGACGCAGCTCATGCGCGGGTCTGATTGACCAACCCGTCAAATACCGGGCCCGCCTAGCCCTACATCGATGCGGCGTTAAACATCAATCCTCGGCCGATGGTGCTGGGCTGCCCGCGCGGCGATCGTAGGAGTCGTCAACTAATTGCGTTCTCATTCGAACGACGGCCGAGGCTGGGCCAGACACCGCGCCGGTGAGCACACGAGGAAAAGAGCGAACGATGCTGAGTGCAGCGTATGGAGTGCTGGTGATGGTGCCGGTGGTGTTCGGTGTCGCTGGGTACGTGATGGTGTCCCGATGACCGCACACTCGCCTAGCTCGGTCACCGAATCAGCAAGTAGCACTATCGATCCCGACGCGCAGGCAAGACGCGCGAACGATGGCGAACTGTGCGCAGGGTTTCAATCTGACCTGACCATTGATGGGGATGCGGTGGATGGACTCTTCACCGCCGAGGAATTTGCTGCCGAATTCGACGAGAACCTGGACCAGGCCAAGCTGTATGCGAAGTATCGTCAGCTCGCCGCCGAACAGGCCGCGTTGCGCCGACTCGCCATGCTGGTCGCGCGCGGCGTTGAACCTTTGGAGGTTTTTGGCGCGGTGGCCGACGAGATGCGCCGATGTGTGCCTGCGGACACCGCCGGATTGTGGCGCTTCGAATCGGATCGCGAGATTACCATTGTGGCCGCCGCTGCCGATCCCGAGGCGCTCGCAAAATGGCCGGTGGGCACCCGAACTCCGGTGGAAGGCAACACCCTCGCGGCGCTGGTGCAACACAGCGGCCGGCCCGCACGGATCGACAGCTACGACAATTTTGCCGGGCCGATCGCTGCTCGCGTGCGCGCGGTGGGTGTGAGCGCGGCGGTGGGGGTGCCGATCATCGTTGATGGACGCATATGGGGCCTGGCGGCGGTCGGTTCCCTGCAACCCGGCCCCATGCCAGCCGACACCGAGGTCCACATCAGCCGCTTCGCCGAACTGATCGCTACCGCTGTGGTGGCCGGTTATCGCGACGAGCAGAAGCGGCAGCTACTCGCTGACACGCCACAACGTATGAATCTGGTTGACTCGCTTCTTGAGGGACGAGCGTTCGACGAGTGGAGTCTGCGGGACGTCGCCGGCTCCCTGCGGCTGCCGATCAATGGTCCTTTTGTGGTCGTCGCCGCGAAAACTCCGACTGCGGGCGATGAACCGCTACCCGAGGTCGAGTCGAAGCTGCGTAGCCTTGACATCTTTTCGGCGTGGCGGCTGCTGCCTGATGTGCAGGTCGGGATCGTGCACGTCAAATCCGACCAAAAACTCGACGTCGTTGTTGCCCTGATGTCTCGGACGACCACGGCGCGGGTGGGGGTCAGTGCGGCGTACGAGGATCTGCGCGATACGCCACAAGCCCTGCACGTGGCAAGAATGATGTTACGGGGCCCGACCGATTGCACCTCCTCAGTCGCTGTGTTCGACGGCTCCATCCTGGCCACCGCTGCCGTGAGCGCACCGAAGGTGATGGTCCAAACCGTCGGCGCCGCGTTGAACTGCTTCGGCGACCTTCCCGACGAGGACCGGGAGATGCTCTTCGAAACGTTCAGGGTGTGGCAGGACAATGATGCGTCCGTGGGCGGTGCGGCTGAGGTACTTTTTTGCCACCCGAACACCGTGCGCCACCGGTTGCGTCGGATCGAGAAACGTACCGGCCGATCCCTCTCGCGCCCGAGGGATGTCGTCGAACTGTGTTTGGCGTTCGAGGTACATCGTCGTCTGATGTAGCCGAAACCCATTGAGGCTGTGGATGAGCGGAAGGCCGCGACGATAACGATCTGTCCGGCAGGTGCCGGTTCGTCACAGTCATCACGCTCATCGTCTTAGCGACATGAGGCGGCCCTGAAGGTTGTTTTCGGCCATAGCGATAAGTGTCTCTTGCCACTCGACCACTGGCCCGCCGGCGTTCATCTCCTCGCTAAGTCGGTAGAGGTCTCCAAGGTCTAGGCGCAATTGGTGATGGTCGAACTCAGGACGCCGTTCATCGATCTGACCCAGAAAAGTCATCGTCCACAGACGAGGATGACGCGCGTCTTCGTTTCGCGCGGACTATGGCATGGCCGAGATTTGGCCCTAATCTTTCGGCCATGCAAGGCGACGAGGTGCATAACACGTGGCTGAAAGTGGCGATAGCGCTTCACGAGCGCACCGATGAACTGGCGGCTCTGCTTGCCGGCGTGACCACCCGCCGTTCGAGGTCGTCGCCGCTGGTGTTCCGGGGTCGGCGCCGAGGCGCTGCCCCAGATCGCGTGCGCGCCGAGCAGCATCGACGTGCATTCCGCGTGGATCGGCGGATGCGTACAATGACCTGCACTGCAGCGGCAGTCCAGCAAACGGTAGACAGGACACCCCGTGGGGCCTTCAACCGGCCTTAATGATCTCGGCGGCCAGCGGCTCGTAACTCCGCCGATTCGGGGGCGAGCGGGCGAGTTGAAGGTGATCGGCGCGCTGGTGGCGGCGCTGGTGGGCGGGCGCGGGGGTGTGCTGGTCATCGAGGGCCCGCCGGGCATCGGGAAGAGTCGGTTGTTGACCGAGATGATGGCGCTGGCCGACAAGTGCGGGGTGCGCACTTTGTTCGGTGAGGCGTTCGAGTATCAGCAGACGGTGCCGTTTTTCGCGCTGTTCATGGCCACCCTGCGCGCCGATCCCCCGGTGGGAGACGCCGACGCGCTGCGCCGGCTGGGCGGCTCGGCGGATCTGCGCTACTGGGTGGTGCACGATCTGGCCGACGCGATTCATGCGGCGGCTGCGGAAACCCCGCTGGCGATTGTGCTGGAGGACATCCACTGGGCCGATAACGGCACCCTGTTGGCGCTGCGCTCGCTGGCCACCGCGCGCCCGGATGTGGCGGTGCTGTGGATTTTGACCGCCCGCACCGGGGCCGGCGGGCCGGCGGTGCAGGACACCTTGTCGGTGCTGCAAAGCGCGGATGCCGCAGTTGTGCGGGTGACGGCGATGTCGCCGGGCGCGGTCGCCGATATGGTCGGCGACGCGGTGCGGGCCAACGCTGATGAGTCGCTGCTGAAGCTGGCCGCCAAGGCGCACGGAAATCCATTCCTGGTCAGTGAGCTGGTCGGGGGTCTGGGCGAGGAGGGCCGGCTCAACGTGAGCGCCGGGCGTGCGGTGGCCAGCGGCCAAGGGCTGCCGCGACGTCTGGGCGCAAGTATGCAGCAGCGACTCGACCACCTCTCCGACGGTGCCGGCGAGGTGGTGCGGGTGGCCGCGGTGCTGCCGGACCGGTTCTCGGCCGGGCTGTTGGCCGCGATGCTGGACCGCCAGCCGGCGTCGTTGATGTCGGCTATCCAGGAGGCGGTGCGCGCGGATCTGCTCGTCGAAGACGGTGAGCGGCTGAGGTTTCGGCACGACTTGTTGCGCGAGACCACCCGGCAGTCGTTGCCGCAGTCGCTGCGGCGTGCGATGGAGCGCCAGTCGGCGTCGGTGATGCTCAGTCTGGGCGCGGCCCCGGCTGAGGTGGCCACGCAGCTGGCGCGCAGCGCCGAGCCCGGAGACAGCGAGGCGATCAGCGCGCTGCGGCAGGCCGCTCAATCGGTTGGCCACAGCGATGCCAGCGCGGCCGCGGACTTGAGCACGCGCGCGTTGGAGCTGTTGCCCGCCGACGACCCTGAACACGGGTCGCTGGTCGCCGAAACGGTGGGGTTGCTGAACCGGGCCAGCCGCTATCACGAGGCCGAAGAGTTGGCCGTTGCGGCGCTCTCGGAGGCGGCGTCGCCCCAACAGGAGGCCGAGATCCGCCTGCGCCTCGCGACGAAGAATAAGCACACTACGCAGCGACGAGTGGAGGAGAATCGTCGAGCGCTGCGGCTGCTCAACGTCAGCGAGGTCACCCGGGCACGGCATCTGGGGTGGCTGGCCTACAACCTGATGTTTCAGAAGCGAGGTGGACAACAACGCGCGGCGGCCAACGAGGCTGCCGCCGCCGCGGCATCAACCGGTGATCTCGAGTCGAAAATCATGGCCAACCTCACCCTCGCTTTGCTCGACTGTGGCGACGGGTACGCGAGCCGCGCCCTACGCCAGCTCGAGGAGCTTTGCGCGCTCGCCCGCACCAGTGATGCGACCGCAGCCCATGAGTTGGCCGCAATGCACTACCCGATCCTACTGGCGGCGGTCGGCCGGTTGGACGACGCTGCGGCCCGGGTCGCCGACGGAACAGAGCAGGCCCGCCGGGAAGGCAACACGATGGCCCTCGCTATGTGGACCCTGTTTGACGGGGTTGTCCATCTCGCTGCGGGCCGGTTGTCTGCCGCGCGCGCCGCGACCGAATCCCTGCCGCCCCCACAGCCGACAGGCGCGACCGAGCTGGACATGATCCGCATGGTGATTCTGGGCGAGGTGGCCACGCGTACGGATGACCGAACGTTGTTGCAGCAGATGGTTAATGACGCACACGACGCCTACTCCACCGGCTCATCTGTGGTACGTCGGGGAGCGGCGCACGTGCTCGCGCTGGCGGCATGGCAGCGCG
>NZ_JAOPWB010000256.1 GCF_025965855.1 Mycobacterium sp.
CGAGGTGCCGATCGGGGTCAACATCGGCAAGACGAAGGCGGCCTCGGCCGCCGACGCCGTCGGCGACTACCGGGCAAGCGCCCGGCTGGTCGGGCCGCTGGCGTCGTATCTGGTGGTCAACGTCAGCTCCCCGAACACGCCGGGGCTGCGCGACCTGCAGGCGGTGGAGTCGCTGCGGCCCATCCTTCAGGGCGTCCTCCTGGAAGCCTTTCCGACGTCAACACCGGTGCTGGTGAAGATCGCACCCGATGTCTCCGATTCCGACGTCGACGACATCGCGGACCTGGCCGTCGAGCTGGGGCTGGCCGGCATCGTCGCCACCAATACCACGGTGTCGCTCGAGGGCCTGCGCACACGGGGGGTGGAAACGCTGGGCGGGGGCGGCATCTCGGGGCCGCCGGTGGCACGCAGGGCCGTCGAGGTGTTGCGCCGGCTCTATGGCAGGGTCGGCGACCGCTTGGTGCTGATCAGCGTGGGGGGCATCGAGACGGCCGACGACGCGTGGGAGCGGATCACCGCGGGCGCGTCGCTGCTGCAGGGCTACACCGGCTTCATCTACGGAGGCGGCTTGTGGCCCAAGCACATTCACGACGGCATCGCCCGCCGCTTGCACGACGGTGGGTTCGCTTCGCTCAGCGACGCGGTCGGGTCGGCAGCCCCGAAACCGGGGCTGCCGCCCGGCTAGGCCGCCCGGCTTGGTCGTCCGCCCGTGGGGGCTCTAACTGGCCCGGCCCACACTCGGCAGGTCCGCGGTCGATCTCAGCGGCGTAGCGCCGACATACGGGCCGGTTATCGGGATGCAACGGAGCCTCGACGCCGAGTCTTCGCTACCGCGAAAGTGCAACTACCGACGCGTTTCCCGAGTGAACCCGTCGGCAGTTGCACTCTCGCGCATGAGGGCGCTACGTCTGTTCGTAGGTGCCGTGGATGTAGGCCCGCGCGATCGCGTGCTGGAACAGGTTGAACCCGAGGAACGCGGGGCTGGCGTCCTCCGACAGCTCGAGCTTTTCGACGTCCACGGCGTGCACCCCGACGTAGTAACGATGTGGGCCGTGGCCCGGAGGCGGCGCGGCGCCGACGTACCGGCGCATGCCCGCATCGTTGACGAGAGTCAGCGCCCCGCCCGGCAGTTCGCTGCCGTCGCCGGCATTGTCGGGTAGCTCGGTGACGTCGGCGGGCAAGTTGGCCACCGCCCAGTGCCAGAACCCGGACAGCGTCGGGGCGTCCGGGTCGTAGACGGTGACCGCGAAGCTGCGGGTCTCCTCCGGGAACCCCGACCAGCTCAGCTGCGGGCTGACGTCCTCGCCGCCGGCGCCCATGATCCCGCTGATCTGCGGGGTGGCCAGCGGCTGCCCGTTGGTGATCGAGTTCGAATTCAGGCTGAACAACGGCAGCTTGGGCAGCGCGTCGTACGGATCGGGCGGCAGGCTCATGGGCGGTCCCTCTCGTTTCAATCTTTTATCGACTAGCAGTGTGTCAGGAAGTGTGCCAGCACCTCGGTGCCGAACCTCAGCGCATCGATGGGTACCCGTTCGTCGACGCCGTGGAACAACGCGGCGAAATCCAGATCCGGCGGCAGCCGCAGCGGGCTGAAGCCAAAACAGCGAATACCCAAGCGCGCGAAGGCTTTCGCGTCGGTCCCACCGGAAAGCATGTAGGGCACTGTCCGGCCGTCCGGGTCGAGCGCCAGCACGGCGGCGTTCATGGCGTCAACCAGGTCACCGTCGAAGGTGGTCTCATACGGCGGGAGGTCCCGGATCCATTCGCGGGTCACGTCGGGGCCGATCAGCTCGTCGACCTCGGCCTCGAACGCCGCCTTCCGGCCGGGAAGGATGCGGCAGTCCACCACCGCCTCCGCCGTCGTCGGGATGACGTTGGCCTTGTATCCGGCCTTGAGCATGGTGGGGTTGGCGGTGTCGTGCAGGACGGCCTTGAGCATGCGGGCCATCGGGCCGAGCTTTTCGATCGTCCCCGCCAGATCTTTCGACTCGGTGTCGAAAGTCAGCCCGGTTTCCTCGCTGACGGCGGCCAGAAACTGCTCGACGGGGTCGGTCCCCACGAACGGAAACCGGTGCCGCCCCAGCCGGGCGACCGCCTCGGCGACGGCCGTGACGGGGTTCTGGTCGTGCACCATCGAACCGTGCCCGGCGGGACCGCGGGCGGTCAGCCGCATCCACGCCAGCCCCTTCTCGGCGGTCTCGATCAGATAGAGCCGTCGTTCGCCCCCGTCGCGGCGTGGCACCGTCAGGGAGAACCCGCCCACTTCGCCGATCGCCTCGGTGACCCCGGCGAACAGCTCCGGCCGATTGGCGACCAACCATTGCGCTCCGTAGTGACCGCCGTGCTCTTCGTCGGCGACGAACGCGAACACCAAATCGCGTGGCGGCACGATGCCCGCCCGCTTGAACTGCCGGGCGACCACGATCATCATGCCGACCATGTCCTTCATGTCGACCGCCCCGCGGCCCCAGACGAAGCCGTCGCGGATCGCTCCCGAGAACGGGTGCACGGTCCACTCGGCCGGCTCGGCCGGCACCACGTCGAGATGCCCGTGGATCAGCAGGGCGCCGCGCGAGCTGTCCGCGCCCCTGAGGCGGGCGAACACATTGCCCCGCCCGGGCGCGCCGGATTCGACGTATTGCGGTTGGTAGCCGACCTCTTGGAGCTGCTCGGCGACCCACCGCGCGCACGCGGCCTCGCCTTGCGTGGTCTCGGGCTCGCCGGTATTGGTGGTATCGAACCGGATCAACCTGCTGACAATCTGGACCACATCGTCGCGGGGATCGATCGGGAGTTCGATGTCGGCGGTCACAACCACCTTTCCTACCACTGCGGGGTCCGATGGGCTCGGGTCCGGAGCCTCAGCCGTCGGCGAGCTGGGTTGGGTCTGCGCGGGCCGATCCGCTAGCCTTAGCTGCCAACTTTCGTTGGTTTTGTCCGAGTGGCGGAATGGCAGACGCGCTAGCTTGAGGTGCTAGTGCCCTACTAATGGGCGTGGGGGTTCAAGTCCCCCCTCGGACACGGTTACTACCCCTACCCGACGGACGAATCGAGACGCCGACGATCTTGGCGGCGGCGTTGTAGAGCCCTGGCGGACTCCATAGGCTTGGCGCGTGACCATCGAACTATCGCCGCGCCTGCCGGACGATGAGCGGCCGAGCAGGTGGACCTTGAGAACGCGATCAACGAGCTGCTTCTGCGGCTGACCGGATGGCCGAACGACCACCCCGATCGCGCGGAGGCGCGCTGGCCGGCTATCGAAGGTACCCTCGGCGTCAACCAAGATGCCTGCCCGGAGAGGGTCGATTGTGACATTCACCTCCAGCTTCCTGCCCCGGCGAGCGGCTTCGGCCGGCAAAATGATCGAGGACACGTGCCAGAAGGTGGTTGGGGCGGCGGGGAGACCGGTTCGAGTCGCCGTTGGCACCGTCACCGTGCCGATCGAAGTCGCGAGGACCACGTTCAACATCCTTCGGCTCACCGAGGAGCTGCTTGAGGAGGTGGTCTTCCTGCTGCGATCGATGCGGCCAGTCGTCGGAGCGGTCAGCACCGCACAGCAGGCAGATAATTTCGATACGGTCTTCCGGACGCTTGAACAGATCCAAAACTCGGCGCGGACCCCGACCGGTGTCGTGCGGAGCGTCCTCGCAACGGTCCGTCCTTCCCGAGGGGGAAGCCCACCCGTGATCGAGGCCGAGCCCGTGCAGACGCCGGGCGTCCTCCGGATTGCGTCCATCACCGTGACCATGCCCAGCATCACGGTCGGCAAGCCGAGCCGCTCGCTATCCCTGCCCGGCTGAGATCTCCAGCGGCTTGTGAACGCCGCCGCGGTCGATCGGTGATTAGCAGGAGACAGGCATCGCCATGCCGCTTCAGATTCACACTCGGCCAGACCCGGACCATTTCTGCGAAACGTGCGGGGGTCCATCAGAACTTATCTCACAGACCATCACCCCATGGGACGGCAACGAGACGATGGTCCGTGACGTGTCGCCGTGGACACCACGGTGTGCAGACCCGTGGTGCCAGAGCCGCAGACCACGGCATCGAAGATGAGCGACACACGCGTCTGCGGGCACTGAGCCGGTCGGTCGGTGCCGCTGACGGGGTGCCCGGTCACGGGTCGGTGTCGGTTCTTTGTCAATTGTGCTGTCTGTCGCGGCGCGAGCTGGCCAGGTCAGCGCACCAGCCGCACACTTCCGGGTGTCTGCGACTTCACAGCCAGACCACGGGGAGCGACCACCATGCAGACAGACGCACACAACATGGGCCGCGAAGAGCGCCGCGCGCTGCTTGAGCAGCGGCGCGCAGCCGTCGCACGCCAATTGCGGCGTCTGGCAATCGAATTAACGGACCTCGACAGACAGCTTGACGAGATCGAGCAGTCGGATCGTTGACTAACGTGCGATCTGGGGTTCTGCACGCTGGCTGGCACCCTAGTGTCCGATAGCGCCGCCGCAACTGGAAAAGATGGTCGCCCGAGGGCGGGTAAACCGCGACAGCTAAAACTACTCGGCGACCAACTGGTCGCTGTCGACGAAAACCAAACCGCCCGCGTCGAGCGCCACCGCCCATCTCCGCGCGGGACCAACTATATGGTTCTCACCGATATCCTCGGCGTGCCCCGCCAGATCGCCGAAATCCTCGACCACAGTCCCCCCGACCTCGCCGTCCGTCCCCGGAGATACCCGCACCCGCACATTCACCGCCACGCGGCTATCGCCGGTATCGCCAGCCGTCCCGCTAGCGCCTTTCCTCCGTCTTTCCATCGTCGTCACCCTAGGTTGTGCACGTGAAAATAGTGACGCAATTAGAGCACGACCAGCTAACGCCGTCCGGGCTTATGGTCCATAACCACCACCCCGCCGCACCGGCTCCCCTACCAGGCTCACGGCATCGACTAGGCCCACCGATTGACGATCCGGCTCAATCCATGGCTCCGAGCGTTGGCTGCGATTCGGGTCGTCGACGCCCTCGGTTGTCGATGTCGAGGCCTTGGCGAGCCTTAGGCTTGGTTGGTGGCCTCGCTTGCCGACTCGTTATGGCACCGGAACCGGGTCCTGGCGGAGGCCGCGCTGGAGCACCCGTTCGTCCAGGGCATCACGTCGGGAGAATTGACCCCAGCTACGTTCGCCTACTACGTGGGACAAGACGCCGCCTTCCTCGATGCGTTCAGCCGCGCCTACGCCTTGGCTCTGGCCAAGAGCCCCGAGCAAGACGGGCTGATCGCGTTCAGGTAGCTGCTCGACGCCGCCGCCGCCGCGCTTCGCCTTCACCGCGGCTACGCGGACCGCTGGAACGTCGACCTTCACCAAGCGGCAGACCCGGCGACCGCGGCGTATACCAACTTCTTGTTGGCGGTCGCTGCGCTGGAGCCGGTTGGTCACATCGCGGCGGCGATGACGCCGTGCATGCGCCTTTACGCCTACCTCGGCCAGCAGTTGGCCGCCCAGACAAAACCCGACAGTCCCTATCGCGAGTGAGTGATGACCTACTCCAGCCCGCAGTTCGAGGCCCTGGCCCGACGTCTAGAGGGCCTGCTCGACCGCTACGGCGGTGATCACGACCGCCTGGCCGTCCTGTGTGATGTCCGTGGGGACTTTCTCATGGCCACGGACAGTCGTGACAGCGCGGGCCATCAAGGGCCTGGTCCAAGTCGATTCGATGAAAGCCAGATGAAAGCCAAAAGAAGGCGGGGCTTCAGAGCCTTCACGAAAAGCAGGGTCACCCTCCTCCGGAGGCTGGTGTGCCGTGGTGCTCAGGAGCGCTAATTAGTTTGCCGCACACCATATTTCAAGCTCGAGCGGGGGTTGACACGTGCGCCGAATCAAGCGCAGGCTCTATTCCGAGGGAGACGCCCCTCCTACAAGAAAGGAGCGACTCCTAACAAGAAAGGAATCAGTCAAATGGCACCACAACCAGGTCAAATCACCGAAGAGGGACGGCGCGAGGATGCTGGCCGGGATCAGGACAGTCGTGCGCTGAGGGAGCTGTCCGCCAGGGAACACATCAGTCAGGACGTGGCCCGGCTCCAGGACCGGGTCGATACAGCCCAGCAAGAGGCCCGCGGTGCGCGCCAGCAGGCCCAACAGGCCCGCAGCCACGCCCAGCAGGCGCAGAATCAGGCACGGCAGGCGCAGAACCAGGCCTCCCAGGCCAACCAGGCCGCGATGCAGGCGACCAATCAGGGCACGCAGATCGCGCAACAGGCCCAGCAGGCCCAGAACGAAGCCAGCCAGGCCAACACCCGGGCGCAGAACGCGCAGAGCCAGGCCAACCTGGCGGCTCAGCAGGCACAGCAGGCGCAGAACGAGGCCCAGCAGGCCAACCAGCGCGCCCAGAACGCCCAGGAGAACGCCGAACAGGCCAACCAGCAGGCGCAGGCAGCCGAAGACCAGGCCACCCGGTCTTATGAGCTGGCCAGCCAGGCCGAGCAGCAGGCCCAGCAGGTTCGGCAAAACGTGCAGCAACTTCAGCGCGTTTAGCGCCACCGGGGCAGAAGGTCGACGGGCCACGCCGAGATAGTGGCCCGCCGGTCTGCCCTCCGATCACCACTTAAGCCGGTGTGCCGCAGTGGACGCCACCATGTTGAGGTGGACGAACCGGCCCTCGGCGACCTGGGGCAAGAACCGCGGGGGTTTGAGTCTGCCAGACCCCGCGGCGTCAACTTTATGCGATCCCCGATCTGCCAACCGGCACAACGAAATTGGCATCGATATAGCATTAAGGATAGCGCGTGTTTTGGCGCAGCCCGCTATCAGGATTGAACTGACGACCGCTCGCTTACAAGGCGATTGAAGACCAGTTCGGCTGGGTCCGCACTTATACGTGCATGCCCGCCACCTGCGAATACGCATTCGTGACACCCAACCCACGATCCGGCGCTGCGAATGCATCGCCGGACGCCACCCGCCCTTGCGGGGTGGGCACCAACGGCTCGATCAGCTCCCACTGGGCGTCGGTCAGGTCGGAAGGATAGCGCTTGTCCTTGGCCACAAGTCTCGGCGCTGCACCCAGCTTGACGGTGTCCGGAACCTTAGCGGGCTCCAAAAGATTCCGCCCGGAGCGGTGGGGCAAACGAACGGGATAGGGCACCCGTAAAAGTCCCTCCTAGGAGCTCAAATCGATGCGTAGGGTTAGTGGGCAAGTCCCCCCTCGGACACCGGTTTACGGCCCGACGCGCCGCTTCGGCGGCGGGTAGACAGCCCTGGCGATCGTCGCCGACAGCCACCCGATCCACCATCCCCCGAAAACCAGCATCAACGTGTGCCGGGTGGCGCTGCCGGCCGTCGCCGAAACCCCGGCCAAGATGACGGCCCACACAATCGCGCAGGCAATGCTGTAGCCGGTGTAGGTGTTGCGAAACCGCCGACTCATCTCGTGGATCCTCTCGATCGTGCCTGACCCAAAAAGCGACATCCGGCAGCGAACGGAAAGCGGCTCGTCGCCGAACATGTCCTCCAGCAAGGCCACCAGCTCCTCGCCGTAGCGGCGGCGCCACGCCGGCGGATACCAGCGCAGCGCCCGCCGCGCGTCGTCGGCGTTCATCCCGACCAGCCCGGCCGCGGGGCGCGCAACGGCATGCCCAACCGCCGCCTGCCCTCGCTGGCGATCGCGCCCAATTCGCGCACCGCCGCGGCAAGCTCGACACGCCCGGCCGCCGTCAACCGATACGGCCGGCGCCGCTCGTCCTGTTCCAGGGGCTCGATGAGGCCACGCTCTTCCAAGCGGGTGATCGCCCCGTACAGCGTTCCCGGACCCAGTGCCGCGCCGGAAAACGCCTCGATATCACGCGCCAGCGCATACCCGTGCTTGGGCCCGGAAGCCAGGCTCGTCAGGATCAGCACGCCAGGATCGTTCGGCCTTGCCACACCGGTCAAGTTAGTACGTGCGACGTACTAGGGCAATCGCTGGGGGCCTCGCGCCGAGAGGGACACACGATCCAGCGCACCACCAACAGCCCGACAAGGGAGCGGCGCTGCGAATTAACCTGCCGCGCAACAGACTTCGCGACGGTCCCGATGAATGCGGCGCGGCACGACCTATTCAGACCTCAGGTCGACAACCCGTTCGCCGTTTCCGAACCTCCCGGGCCCTCGTAGGCTGGGGAAAAGCCAGTAGCCTGGGATGCGACCCATGAATCCTCCGAGCGGCTTCCTCCGGCGAACGGCGATGCGCACGTTCCGCGACCGCCGTGAAGCCGGACGCGTGCTCGCCGAGGAGCTTGCGTCCTACCGCCAAAAGGACCCCGAAAACGGCGATGTGCTGGTCTTCGGGCTGGCCCGCGGCGGCGTCCCCGTGGCGTGGGAAATCGCCGCGGCGCTGCACGCCCCGCTGGACGTGTTCCTGGTCCGCAAGCTCGGGGTCCCGCGCTGGTCGGAGCTGGCGATGGGCGCGCTGGCCAGCGGCGGCGGGGTCGTGATGAACGACAACGTGGTGTCCAGCCTGCACATCAGCGACGACCAGGTCCGCGAGGTGATTGCCAGCGAGACGGCCGAACTCAACCGGCGCGAGCAGGCGTACCGGGGCGGGCGTGCCATCGCCGACCCGAGCGGCAAGATCGTGATCCTGGCCGACGACGGCATCGCCACCGGCGCCAGCATGCTGGTCGCCGTTCGCGCCCTGCGGGCCGCTAGGCCCGAGGCGACCCCCAAATCAATAATTGTCGCGGTCCCGGTCGGGCCGCCGTCGACCTGCCGCGAGATCGCGCAGGAAGCCGACGACGTGGTATGCGCGACCATGCCGCCCGGATTCGAAGCCGTCGGACAGGTCTACGCCGACTTTCACCAGGTCAGTGACGATGAGGTCCGCGAGCTGCTCACTACGCCGACCCGCTGACGATATTTTTCGACTGGCTACTTGGCCCGGTCGTCGCCGCGGCCATCGGCGGGTACGGCCGACTCCGCACTGGATTCGAGACCCTGCGACGACGCGTCGACGGTTGTGTCCTGGGCGGCGGGCTGTCCGCCCTCCTCCGGGACCTCTTCGGGGTAGTCGACCAACGCGTCCTTGTCGTCCCCGGCTTCGTCGGCGTCTTCAGCGTCGCGCGCGTCGCCGCCGACGTCGCGCCGCTGGCGTTCCCGCAGCGCGTCGACGATCAGCAGCACCACGCCCAGGACGCTGGCGCCGATGCACACCCATGCGACAAGCTCGTTGCTGGTGACCACCGCGAACACCAACGCGACGAGCCCGATCAGGGCGAGTACCAGCGCAATGATCAGCATCGGTCATCCTCCAGGCGACGAGCGGGACTGCCGGGTCTAGTGCAGGTTAATGTGCCGAATCAAAGCTTGGCGAGTACCCGGCACGATAGCCAGGCTAGTTATTCCCCCGATTGAATTGATCGAACCCACCGGCATCGGCGCTGGAGTCCACGGGCGCCGCCGACCCACGCTGGCCGAGCTCCTCGAGCTGGGATTCCAGGTAGGTCTTGAGGCGGGTGCGGTATTCGCGCTCGAAGGTGCGCAGCTGCTCGAGGCGGCCTTCCAGCACGGTGCGCTGCTGGTTGATGGTTCCCATGATCTCGGAATGCTTGCGCTCCGCGTCGGCCTGCAGCGCGTCGGCCTTCTCCTGGGCCTGGCGCAACTGAGTCTCCGAGCGGCTTTGGGCATCGGCCAACATCGCGTCGGCGCGCTGCCTTGCCTCGGTGACCGTGGTCTCGGCGGTGTGACGGGCCTCGCTCAGGATTTGGTCGGCATTGGCGCGGGCGTCGGCCAGCATCTTGTCGGATTCGGCCTTGGCGGTGCTGGTGAGCCGGTCGGCGGTGTCCTGGGCCAGGCTCAGCACCCGGGCGGCCTTCATGGCCTGCTCCTCGTTGGTTCCCGAGGGTGCCGCGGGCGGCGGGGCCGCCACGACCGGCACCGGCTTGACCGGCTCGGGCTCGGGCTCGAAGGTGGGAATCGCCTGGGTGGGCTGGGCGGCGCCACCGCCGCCGCCGGCGGCCAGCTCGTGGTCCAGTTCCTCGATCCGCTGACGCAGATCGGAGTTCTCCTCGATGAGCCGTGTCAGCTCGTTTTCCACCAGGTCGAGGAAGGCGTCGACCTCGTCTTCGTTGTAACCGCGCTTGCCGATCGGCGGCTTACTGAACGCCACATTGTGGACGTCGGCTGGTGTAAGCGGCATTGTTCGTCCCCTCGAGTTCCTGTCAAACGATCTGAAAAGTGTAGAACGGAGTGGTTGCCGTCGTGCAACTGGCGTCCATCCTGTCACACCGGAACCGGCGGTAGCCGATTAGGCCAATAATTAAGAACCAATTTCAAACACTAAGACCAATAAAATCCAAACCTTAAAGTTTTTTAAATCGCGGCCGCCGAACCGATGCTAAAACGTGGCCGAACCGTCTCCCGGCTTCGCCGCGGGGTCATCGCATGGCTCACGCCGCGGCGCCGAACGCCAATTGCATGCCGATGAATGCGACCAGCAGCAGCACCATGATCGAGAGGTCGAAGCGGACCGCTCCGATGGTGAGCTGAGGGATCAGCCGGCGCAGCAGTTTCACCGGAGGGTCGGTGATGGACATGATGATCTCGAGGATCACGACGGTAAGCCCGGTCGGACGCCAGTCGCGGCTGAAAGAGCGGATGAACTCGACGACGACCCGGGCGATGAGCAGCAGCCAGAAGATGAACAGCGCAAACCCAAGGATCTGAAAGAACAGCACCAACTGGAAGCCCCGACCTTACCGATGAGAAGACCCGAATGTCAGGCGCCAGCGTACCGATTCCGGAGTGCGGGCACACACCTCACGTGGGCCTCACGGCCGGCCGGACCTATTGGTAAGCGTAAAAGCCGGTTTCGGCGATCCGGCGACGCTCCTCGGGCGAGACGTCGACGTCGGCGGGCGACAGCAGGAACACCTTGGTCGCGACCTTGTCGAACGAGCCGCGCAACGCGAAGGCCAAGCCGGCCGCGAAGTCGACCAGCCGCTTAGCGTCGGCGTTGTCCATCGACACCAGGTCCATGATGACCGGGGTGCCGTCGCGGAACCGCTCGCCGATGGTGCGTGACTCGGTGTAGTCCATGGGCCGCAGCGTGGTGATCTTCGACAGCGGGCTGCCCTCCTCGAACAGCATCGCCATCCGGCGTGGGTCCATCGCCAGCGCCCCCCGCGTGGAATTCCGCAACCACGACCCGAGGCGTGGGCGGCTCATCTCGGAACGGTCGAACTCGCGGGGGTGGGGACCGTACCGCGGCTCCTCGGCGTAACCGGCGCGGTAGCTGCTGGGCGGCGGGTAGTCGGCCGGCTCACCGCGGGGGTCGTCGTAGTCACGCCCTTCAAAACGGCCTTCGTAGCGGCCATACCCCTCGTCGAAGCGCGGACGGGGGAAGCCGCGGGAGGGCGCGCGGTCGTCGTAGTACTCGTCGTCGTAGTCCTCCATCGGAGCCATACCGAAGTACGCCTTGACCTTGTGCAGTGTGCTCATCGCTTAACCCTTCTAGCCCCTGGGATTATTGGTGTCTGTGATGAAGGTGTGACTACAGTGACTACTTACGGTGACGGTAACCGCCGCGGACCTAATAGCGCGGTACCGACACGCACACATGTCGAACCATGTTTGACGGCGAGTTCGAAGTCGTCGGACATGCCGGCGGACAGGCCCAGCGCGTCCGGGTGCGATTCGAGCACCCGGCGTTGCTCCGATCGCAGCAGGTCGAAGGCCCGCTCGGGGTTCCAGTCCAGCGGCGGGATGCCCATCAATCCCAGCAGTTTCAGGCTTTTGGACTCCTCGACCTGCGCGCAGACCTGGTCGACCGAGCCGGGCCCGGTGATGTCGACGCCGCCGCGGGACACGTCCCCGTCGAGGCTGACTTCGACGTAGACCCGCAGCGGCTCCTGCCGGTGGCCCTCGGACAGCGCCGTCGACACCGCCCGATCGAGCGCGGTCACCAGCCGCGTGCTGTCGACCGAGTGCGCGGTGTGCGCCCATTTGGCCAGTGACCGCGCCTTGTTGCGCTGAATGCGGCCCACCATGTGCCAGTGCATATTCCGTAAGTCCACCCGCGCCGAACTACTGGCCAGCCGCGCGACTTCGGCGACCTTCGCCGCGGCTTCCTGGTCGCGAGATTCGCCAACGCACCGACAACCCAATCGAGACAAAATCGCAACATCGGTTGCTGGAAAGAATTTGGTAATCGGGAGAAGTTCAATTTCGCTGACATTGCGGCCCGCCGCATCCGCGGCCGCCGCAAGTCGCGAACGCACCGCCGCCAATGCAAGTGTCAATTCCGTTTCGCGGTCTCCCCCGGCCGGCATGCCCACCGCCATTGCGGTCACTCGATCCAGACGAGCGACGCCAGCCGACCGGTCGGCGCGCCCCGGCGATGACTGAACAGGGTCGGATCGGCCACCGTGCAGCGCGGGTCGACGTCGATCGCCGTGACACCCAAATCGCGTAGCTGGCAAGCGATTCCGGCGCGGAGATCGAGTCCTGGGGTGCCGGCCGCGGTGGTGGTCCGGCTGCCCGGCAACGCCGCCTCGACGTCGTCGGCCATCGCGGCGGGCACCTCGTAGTTCCGACCGCTGACCGCCGGCCCGAGCAGCGCCGAGATGTCGCCGGCCTGCGCGCCGAGCGCCAGCATCGCCTCCACCGCGCGGGCCACCACCCCGCGCTGCGCGCCGATGCGACCGGCGTGCACGGCGGCGACCACGCCGGCGCGCGCGTCGGCCAGCAGCACCGGCACGCAGTCGGCG
>NZ_JAOPWB010000257.1 GCF_025965855.1 Mycobacterium sp.
CTCGTGCAGGAGATCCTGACCATGCGGGAGTGGAAGGCGTTCGGCGACGATCAGCGTCGCCGCATCGGCCTCAACGGGTCGGGGTGGTTCTTCCCGTGGCTGCTAGATGCCACTCCGCCGGCCACCCGGGACAAGGTGCTCGGCATCGTCCCGCCCCCGCTGCGGCTGGTCTACCGGCTGATCTGGGAGCCACGGTATCGACGTCAGTCACCCTGGCGACGCGAACCGTCGGCTCACCGCTGACGTTGCAAACCAACCCTGCTCGACCCGCGGTCCGGTCTCGTGCATGAGATTCGGGCAAGCGCCGGGCCCCGTTGTAATTCACTCGTATTTAGGAGGACTGATGAAAACCTTGCTGATGAGCACCGCGGCCGTTCCGGTGACGATCGAGGAACGCAGAGCTCGTCGTCCGGTGACCCGTGATGTCGAGCTCTACCAGCACATGCTGCGCAGGTATGAGCAGACCGCGCGGTTGGCTGACGAGCTTGGCTTCGATGGCTTCGGTAGCACCGAACATCACCTGCAGACCGAAGGGGGCGAATCGATACCCAATCCCCTTCTGGTCTACGCCAAGTTAGCGGCGGTGACCTCACAGATTCAGTTCATGCCGATGTCGGTGGTGGTGACGTCGCACGATCCCATCAGGGTGGCCGAGGACTTGGCGCTGTTCACGCACCTGTTTCCGGATCGTTTAGCTGGTGTTCAGTTCGCCCGGGGTTACCAGACCCGGTGGATGCAGACATTGACCCAGTCGGAGAATGTCGTCGCCTTGAACCCGGCGTCCGATCAGCGCAATCGGGCCAGATTCGACGAGTACCTCGCAGTTATCGAGAAGGCGTGGACACAGGAGTCGTTCAACCACCACGGCGAGTTCTACCAGGCGCCGTTTCCGGCTGACGGCATCCGTGATTGGGCGCTCGCGGACTGGACGCGCACCTATGGCGGCGCTGGCGAGGTCGACGCAGACGGTACGATCCGCAAGATCGGCGTCATCCCGAAGCCGCTGCACCGCCCCAGGGTCTTCATCCCGAACACGTTTTCACCACAGACTGCGATTGACTCCGCACGACACGGGCGCACCCTTGTTCTGGCGTCAGGAAACCGCGAACGGGCCCACGCGACAGCCGAGCTCTACCGCGACACCGCGCGTGAGGCCGGTCAGGATTTGCGTCTCGGCCAGAACTTCGGTGTCTTGATCAAGATCGCTTTCGGCGACACCTACGACGAAGCGTTCGACTTCGCTGCCCGAACCTATGGGTTCTGGTATCAGAACTTCTTCCAGAAGTTCGGCTTCACCGAGGTGTTCCGCACCCCCGCCGACGACCCCGACCTACCCTTTGATCTGGGCGATGCGCGAGCGTTGACGCACCGAATGATCGAGAGCGGCCAGCTGCTGTGCGGCACCGCCGACCAGGTCCGCGACCAGATCGCGGAGGTGGCGAGTGTCTACGGTGGCGGCGAGTTGGAGTGGTTAATTTATGAGACGTGGGCCCAGTCACTCCCCGACGACGAGCGCAGCGACATCCACCGCTACCAGCTGAGCACCTATGCCAAGGAAATCATGCCAACGTTCCGCTAACCGCAACCTGCCCCGGTACGGCGTCGCCGAGTCCACCAACCGCTGACCCGCATTCAGCACGACGCAAGAGTGCTGCACATGCCGGAGTGCTGGACCGTCGTCTGATTTCGGAACGCCCTGAATGCCGGTGTCTCGGCGGTGGCGGTCAGGTGGCGTGGTTTCGGGGCGCCGGCTTTAGCCGCCGGCTCGTTGCCGTGCAGTCCGCGGTAGCCGGGGTGCACGGCCGGGGTGATCTTCTGTTGTTGAGCGACGCGGGCGAGCAGGGATGTTAGCTTCAGCGCTTCCATGGGTACTGTTCGCCCATGCCGTTGGTCGGCGGAGCAGAGTTCGCGGGCTACAAGGTCCTGCGTCTGCTGGGGTCTGGGGGCATGGGCGAGGTGTACCTCGCCCAGCACCCCCACTTGCCGCGGCGCGACGCTTTAAAAATCCTTGCCGAGGAATTGACAGCGGACCGGGAATTCCGTGACAGATTCCACCGTGAGGCCGACCTCGCCGCCACCCTGTGGCACCCAAATGTCGTTCGCGTGCATGATCACGGCGAGTTCGATGGCCGCCTGTGGATTGCGACGGACTACGTCGAGGGCACCGATGCCGCGCAGCTACTCAAAGACGAGTACCCGTCGGGAATGCCGGCGCGTGACGTGTGGGCCATCGTCAACGCGGTGTCCGGCGCGCTCGACCACGCCCATCAGCGGGGCCTGCTGCATCGCGACGTCAAACCGGCCAACATCTTGCTCGCAAATCCAGAAGACGGTGTACGACGGATCCTGTTGGTCGACTTCGGAATAGCGCGGCAGCGGGGCGATATCAGCGGACTCGCCGCCACAAATCTCACCGCGGACACGGTCGCCTACTCCTCACCCGAACAATTGATGGGCTCGGACATTGACGGGCGCGCCGACCAGTACGCGCTGGCCGCCACCGCGTTTCACCTTTTCACGGGGGCGCCGCCCTATCAGCACTCCAACCCGGTCGCCGTCATTAGCCAACACCTCAACGGAGTACTACCGAAGCTCGGCGATCGGCGCCCGGATTTGGTGCAGTTCGATCAAGTGCTATGGACTGCCCTGGCCAAGGATCCCGCCGACCGCTTCGACCGGTGCCGGCAGTTCGCCACAGCCCTCAAGGAGCGGGCCGCCGACTCGAAAAGCGATCGCAGCGCCAAGGCTGTGGCCGCCCATGCCGTGGGGCAAGACGCTAGACCGTCCAACAGATCAACGCGCAAGGGCCGACACAGCGCGACAGGCGAGTCGATGGCCGCGAAATCGGGGTCGACAGCTCTGGGGGGCAGGCGGCGCCGGATCCTCCTCGCGGCGGCGACAGCAGTGGTCGTGCTCACCGTCATCGGCGCCATCGGCTACCTAACCCAGCAGAAGCAGAAGACCACTCCTTCCCTGCCCGGCGCCATACTGGATGGCACGTACCGCTTGGTCTACGACACAACAAAGCGGACGGACAACGGCGCCCCGGTCTCCTCGCAGACCGACCCCGGTAACAGCAGCTGGTGGGCTTACCGTTCGCTCTGCAAATCATCCACAGGATGCATTGCTGCAGGGACCAAACTCGATCCACGCAACCCCGAAGTCATGCTCACCCCGACTTTCGCAGACGTCCTGAGCTTCGCCGATGGCCACTGGCAGGAGAGGCCTCCGCGATTCCAAAATGATGAACCCAAGTGCCTCGGGGACGACGGAAAAGTCGTCGCAGGCACAGAAACCATGGTGCCGGCGATGTCTATGGAGCCGCAGACCGACGGCACGCTCCGAGGCATTTCGACAACCACTGTCGTCACGAATGAGTGCGGCAATCAGGGCAAGGTGGTTCAAATTCCTTTTGTCGCGAACCGCACTGGTGACAGGCCTATGGGTGTCTCCGTGGCTGATCCGGCAGGAGTGGCGGCCTCACCCTCGACGAGCGCCCCAGCACCGCCTGTCGCAGGTCCGGTATTAAACGGCGCCTATCGATTCGACTACGACAACGCACACCAGACCGTCAACAGAAACCCCACGACGGGAGGCGGAAAAACAGAGACCCACTGGTGGGCGTTTCGCTCTTTATGTACGCCTACCCGATGCGTCGCCACCGGGGCCACCCTCGCCGACAATAACCAGACGGAGCCCTCGGGTCTTGCAGACGTCGTTCGGTTCATCGACGGAAGCTGGCAGGACACACCTAATCTGCTAAACCCCACCCCGTGTACCACAGGCAACGGCACCCAGATGACCACTTCCGGCTGGTCATTTCAGCCGCAGGCGGACGGGACACTGCGAGGTGTTGCCACCGACGCCGTTATCACCAACGAGTGCGGCCATCAAGGCTCCGTGTACAAGACCCCCTTTGTTGTGACACGCATCGGTGACGTACCGCCGGCCGTCGTTCTGGCCGATCCAACCTTGTTCTAGGACCTGTGCTGACCGCCTCGATGTTATGAGCGCCGAATTCCCCGCGATCGAGGTTGTCGAGGAGAACCTGAGCGCGGACGATCGCCTTCGATGCTGCCCGACGCTGCAGGGGCGTGAACGACTCCGGCTCCCAGCCCATGACGCTTCCTAGAATGGCATGCGAAAGTAATCGACGGCGCCGTGTCCGAATCGCTCCTGACGCCAGGCGCCGTTCACTTGGTGCATAAGCTGCCCGGAAAGCGGGTCGGCCCGCAAACTCTGGCGAGGGTTATCGCTCATCCGGATCAGTGCCCGGTGTATGGCCATGGTGTCCCAGTACTGCTGGTCGTCCATTGTGTGATCTCCCTACTTTGTGTTCGGCGCCGGCCGTCGCGCGAGCGTTGTCAACCGCGGCAGCGGTGCGGCCGGCGCCTCCCGTCCGCGCGTGCAGCGTCCGACAGAAACGCGCGGACAAGGTTCATGCCGAGGCTGTCCCGGACAACGCGAGCAGCGCTTCCTTGCGGGTCTTGATCGCCGCAGCGACGACGCCGTTTCCGAAGCGCAACCCCGCGTCGCGCAAAGCGGCACGGGCGGTGGGCGCCCCCTCCGGTCAGGTCTACGCCTCGCCGTTCAAGCGCCTCGAGGCAGTCTTGTAGCGGATCGGAGCCGCCTTTTTCAGGATCCACGGCTCCCTCCTCGATTCGCACAACTAGGCCCTCTAGCAGGAACTGCTCAGCTTGCTCATCGGACAGCCAGGTGATGATCACGCCGTGGTTGATGGGCACCCCAATGTTGGCCATATCGCGATAGAGGTACCGGATGTTGCCGTCCCGATCTTTCGCGAGTACCAATGGCGCCATTACGCGGTATGCCATCACAGATCTCCTTGGAAATACCCTGTTCCGCGCCAAGAGTTTTCAAGATCGGACGCCGAGCCGGGCACTGGTGGCACGTGCCAGGTGTATGACGGCGGTGGTTTGATCCCAACAGCCAACGGGCCCAGAAAGTTCCGCAGGGCGGCATCGTTGACTTCCTGCTCTGTCCATTCCCACGATTATGCGGTTGGGCAGACGAAGGGCCGCAAAGTGCGGTCGGTGCCGGTGCCCACATTCGTGCTCGAAGAACTGTCCTTGCAGTGCAAGGAGAAGGCGCCGGGCGATCTGGTGTTCTCAGGGCCAGCCGGCGGCTATCTACCCCACCCGAAGTCATCGGGCGGGTGGTTTGCCGCCGCGGTAAAACGTGCTGGGGTTCAGCAGATCACTCCCCACGATTTGAGGCATAGCTGCGCGAGCCTTGCGATCAGCGCCGGAGTGAACGTGCTGGCGCTGCAACGGATGCTTGGGCACACCGAAGGTCACTCTGGACACCTATGCGGCCTGTTCGATACCGACCTGGACGCCGTCGCCACCACGCTGCATGCCAACTATTCACGCGAAAGTGTGCGCAAAACGCGCTCATTGGGTGCTCACGAGAGTATGTAACAAACTTCAAAATGTTTATCTACCTGCAGCGATGCCCGTACAGCTTTGGCGGTGGCGGAGGGATTTGAACCCTATTCAGCTACCTGCTCAAGGAGCTAAAATCGGCGCTAGCTGCGGAAAAACATCACAGTAGTTCACATGAGTTAACTGTTCCTGCGGCCAAAGTGTGGCCAAAGTGTGGCCACGGCGTCCGATGGCATCTACAGCAACCGCTCGTAGGGACGCGGTCATGTGCAATTAACGCAGAATCGCAAGCCAGCAAATCGGCCTCGACAGCTGGGCAGCTCCCATTGCATCGGTGCGATCACTGCGCCTCCTGCAGCCACTTCTCTACCTCGGCACGGCGGTACATCACCCGTCTACCAAGCTTGAACGACCGCCGGCCGCCCGATCCCGAGTGTCGCCAGTACCGCAACGTACTCGGAGAGCCGAGTCATAGCAGCGACGATAATTAGCCGATGCGGACCGTCGGCGTTGATCAACTACCCAGTGCCACCCGAGCTCGCGTCACGACTTCTCTCACTCATCACTGCCGAACCTCCTGAGAGCGTGAATTGGAGGGATGCGTCCGCGGTGCCTGGTGTCCTGCGCAGCGTCGCGGCTGGCGCGGGTCTCTGGTTCGAGTCGTGGGTGCTCGAAGACCTCTACCTCGCACTACGCACCAAGCCGTTCTTGATCTTGATCCTCCCAGGGCTATCAGGCACGGGGAATCCGATGAGCGCCGCGCAGCGCAATCCACGCCTACGCCGACGAAGACGCCCGATGAGCCCTCCGCTCTGACTAGGACGTGGCGGGTCGGCCGCCGCAGGTGCCTGCCCTGCCGCGATGTGCGAGGATCGGCAGATGATCGACGTTGATCTGCCTCACACCGAGGGGATTCCGGAGATCGTGAGGTCATTCGCCGCATGCGTCGCGTCGGTGACCGAAACGCCATTATCCGATGTACCCCAGCCACGAGCCGACCTTCGCGGAGCCATCGCGTATTGGCGAAGCTGGCTGGCCGGCCGAGGCGCCGGGCTGGTTCCGATCGCCAACCCCGCGCGGTTCACCTGGCCCGGCTACTGGCTCGCCGTTCTCGGGGACATGGACGGCGAGCGACCCGCCGATGACCGGACAGCGGTGCTGATGTTCGGCACCCCTTCCGGGGTCGTCCTCAGCCCGCAAGATCCTGCTCTCTTGGGCGCCGCAGCGACCGATCTGCCAGTCCGCGAGGGTTACGTGCTATCTGGGCTTGATCCGGCATTCACCACGCCCGGTGCGGCGCTGCCCTCACTGCGCGGCAGAGTCGAAGCGATCGCGGTGGCAGAACAGGCGACTGCCCCAATGCGCCAGAGGGAACGGGCGCGGGCTCTGGCTGGCCGAGGGCTCGACGGAGACCGCTACGCGGCGAAAGCAGGAACGTTCACTCCGGCCAATGACACCGCACGCGGCTACGACCTCACGCTCATCGCAGCCGAAGTCCTTGACGAGCTGGTGTTGCCCAGCCGCGGCAACATCGAGTACGTCGAGGCGCGTCGCAATATCGTCACTCGCGGGGTCGACCTGAACGCTCTGGTCGGACGTCGGTTTCGTATCGGAGACGTCGAGTGCCTGGGCCAGCGCCTGTGTGAGCCGTGTTCCCACCTGGAACGCCTCACCACGGAGGGCGTGCTCCGCGGCCTGATCCACCGGGGGGGCCTGCGCGCCGACGTCCTCACCGACGGGCAGATCAGTACGGGCGCAGTCATCGAGACGATCGACTAAGAACGGCTACGCCACTGCGGCAGCGACTGCGAGTAAGTAGGTAGGCGGCGGTGAACATTTGCCACGCGATGATCGAATAGACACTACATCGCTCCCATACTGCGGGCGGCAGAATGTTTATCGCTGCGAACTTCGACTCAATAACGAGCAACATGAAGCTCAGCAGGTCGGGCACAGCGAGCCCGGCCGATACGCCGCGATACCATGGCCCACTGACGTTCCGAGCGATGGAAGATCCCGCCAGGATAGCCGCGTTGCCTCCCATGATCGCAAGCAGCGCGCCGGTGTCATGCACCCAAGTGGTTCCGTCGGCCTGCTCGATGGGTCCGCTGTGGACGGCTGCTACCAGAAAGTTGCCGACCGCATTCGTGGCAGCGAGAGTGAGAAACAATGCAGCCTTGTGGGTTTCGAAAGCCCGAACGATGAGGATGGCACCAACGAGAAACAGAGTTCCCTGCAAATAGAACGCGGTGTTCATCAGGTAGGCCAGCGGGGAGTCGATCATGCGACCCTGAAACATGCCGCGAGAGGTGACCCCGAGATCACTGATGAAGTTGTGGGCGTAGCTGTAATGGTGGCGAAAGGCCACGGCCGCAATGGCTTCGAGGATCATATACCCGAGGCCTGCGGCAATCCACACAGCGGCTGCACTCGTGGCGAATAAGCGTCGCCGGTTCGGGTCCTGCGTTGAGATTGCCGGGCCATCACCCGTACACGGCTCCCCGGGCCCCGGTAGGTGGGACACGCTCCATCTGCGCCAGCCCTTGAGTGATCAATACTAGTGCGCAATCGCCGGAGCCCTGTCGATGGCGACTTAAGTTAGATCCGAGGCGAACCATGATGTTTCGCAAGTCAGAACCCCGCATGGTCCTATTCCGGTGCGTTTTAGTTTCTTCGGACTCGAGCGATGAGGCGCAGCGCAGGCCACGGTCGCCACGGAAACCTTTGGGACCGTTT
>NZ_JAOPWB010000299.1 GCF_025965855.1 Mycobacterium sp.
GTGCCGGGGCGGAAGTTCTCCACGATGATGTCGGCCTCGTGCACAGCCGTAGCGCGATCTCGCGTGCCCCCTCGACATTGAGGTCGATGGAGAGGTTGCGTTTGCCGGCGTTCTGCTGGGCGTAGTAGCCGGAGATCTCGCCGCTACGGGGGAAGGCCCGCCGGGCCATGTCCCCCGACGGGGGTTCAATCTTGATCACCTCGGCGCCCAGGTCGAGTAGGGTTTGCGCGCAGTGCGGCCCGGCCAGCACCCGGGAGAAGTCGACAACGCGGATTCCGG
The DNA here is from genome assembly GCF_025965855.1 of Mycobacterium sp. Classification (GTDB taxonomy): domain Bacteria; phylum Actinomycetota; class Actinomycetes; order Mycobacteriales; family Mycobacteriaceae; genus Mycobacterium. Next base: position 280 of record NZ_JAOPWB010000299.1, read on the forward strand.
TCAGTGGAGCCATGTTTCAGCGCCCCTGAAAGCTGGCCATGCCGGGGCCGTTCTGCTTGAGCGAAGCGACCCCGGTGCGAAAGTCCTCCGATGCGAAGATCGGCTTTTGCAGCTCGGTCATGGCGATGTCGGCGGCCCCGACTCCCTCGTTGATCGCGATGGTGACCAGGGCCTTGGTCGCGGCATGGGCGATGGTGGGGCCGGCGGCGAGTTCCCGGGCCAGGGTCGCCGCGGCCTGGTCGAGCTGTTCGTCGGCGACCACCCGGTTGATCACGTTCCAGTGTTCTAGGGTGCGCGCGTCGTAGCGGCGCCCGAGCATGGCCATCTCTTTGGCCCGCGCCGCCCCGGCTCGCTGGGTGAGCCGCTGGATGCCACCCGCCAGCGGGTGCAGCCCAACGGTGGCCTCCACCGAGCCGATCTTGTCGGACTCCGCGGCGATGATCAGGTCGCAGGCTAACGCCATCTCCAGCCCGCCGCCCAGACAGTTGCCATGGACCGCGGCCACGATCGGGATAGGCACCTCATCGAAGGCCCGCAGCATCTCCAGGATCGGCCAGCCCAAGGCGCCGTCACCGCCCCCGGCCGCCTCGAGCATGTCGTCCAGGTCCGCACCGGCCGAGAAATGCCGCAGTCCGCTGCGCAGGATCGCTGCCCGGGCGCCGGACCCACCGACCCAGCCCAGCGCGTCGATCAGCTGCTCGGTGAATTCGCGGTTCATCAGGTTGTAGGGCCGGTAATTCATGGTGACCACCGCTACCGGGCCGTCAAGATGACACGCGAAACGCGCACTGGGCTGGCCCGGCACGCCGGTGTGAAGGTCTACGTCCTCAACGGACATCGGGTTCTCCTGTCTGTCAGAGTCGGAAGGTCGACGGATTCCGGGAGCGGCACGGCGCTTAGCCACCGTCCTGCCCCGACTAGAGTGCTCGCGCTGATCCGGTGGTCGCGTAGCCTCCTTCCCACCAGCTGGTGGCGAGCGCCGCGTACTCGTCGGCGGCGTCTTCCCAGGTGAAATGACCCGCGTCGACGATATTGAGCTTGCTATTGGGCAGGCGCTCATGGAGGAACTCGGCGTTGACCGGTGGCACCACCAGGTCTCGGCCGCCGCCGATGATCTGCACCGGCGTCTTGATCTGCGGCAGCAGAAATCGCAGCGCCGCGAGGTCGGTCGGGTAGCTGCGCACGTAGCGCATCGACTCGACGAAGCGGTCGCCGTCGTAGGAGGACAGGTAGTCCTCGCGAACGAAGTCGAGAAGCGCGTACCGATGGATGTCGGTTAACGCACCGGCAACCATCTGGCGCGGGTCAACGTGGCGGTATGCCTCGAGATCGGGGGCTTCGACCCAGTCCTTCAGCACCCCACCCAGCTGGAGGGGAAACGCCGCACCGCCACTGCCGACGATCAGGCTGCGTAACCGACCCGGATACAAGGCCGCCGCGAAAAGGGCCGCGCTGGTGCCGATGTCGGGACCGATCACATGCGGGCTGTCGAACCCGAATGCGTCGGCGACGCGAATCACGAACTCGCCCATGGCCCGCGGCGAGAGCAGGCCATCGCGGCGCTGGGAGTGGCCGAACCCCGGTAAGTCGATCGCCACCAGATGTGTGTGCACGGCCAGCCGCTCCCACGTCGGCTCGAAGGCGAACAGGCTCTCCGGCCACGGACTGAGCAACAGGGCGTGGTCGTCTCGGTTCTCGCTCTCGGCAAAGCGAACGGCCAATCCATCGATGGTCCGGAACTGCGGCTCGATGCCGTTGAACCAAGTGCTCACGCAGATCTCCATAGCGGCTGGTCGTCGCGCAACGTCGGCGAGTGCGCCCAGTGTCCGTCGCGCGTCGCCGCGTTCGAATCCGCCGATGGACAGTCCGAGTGGTCAGGCGGTGGGCAGGACCCGGTCCAGCTGGCTGCGCGACGTGACGTCGAACCTCACAAACACTTTGCGCAGGTGATCGCGCTGCGGCACCCGGTGCCGTGATCGGCGGTGGCACCCGCCGCACTGTCGTAACTCCCTCAACCGGCCGCTGCAAGTAGCCCAGTCGAGTATGAGCGCGAGCCGTTAGGCAGCGCTCGCGATCAGACCTGTGCGTGCCCACCGTCAACGAAGAATTCGATCCCGTTGACGTAGCTGGCTTCATCGGAGGCCAAAAATACTGCTGCCGACGCGATCTCGGCAGGATCAGCGGTACGGCCCAATGGCACGGAAGACGCCATACCGGCAAGAACCTCGTCGGGGCTGCCCGGAATGAACCGCAACAGACCCGGAGTCTTGGTCGGCCCGGGGCTCAGCGCATTGACCCGGATGCCGCGCCCACCCAGCTCCTGAGCCCAGGTGCGGGCCAGGTTGCGCACCGCGGCCTTGGTCGCCCCGTACACGGTTTGTCCCGGGCCGGGCCTGGTGGTGGTGGTCGAGGCGGTGAGAATGATGGACGCGTTGTCGGTCAGCAGCGGCAAGGCCTTCTGCACCGTAAAGATCGTACCCTTGACATTGGTGTCAAGTGCCGCGTCGACCTCCTCTTCGGAGATCTGACCGAGCGGCTCCATGGCGGCCGCCGCCGCATTGGCCATCACGACATCAAGGCTGCCGACGCGCTGGTTGATGACGTCATAGAGGTTGTCGAGATCGGCGAGATTCGATGCGTCGACGAGCACCCCTTCGGCGCCAGCGCCGATCTGGTCGAGCGCGCCGTCGAGCCCCTCTTGACGCCGGCTGGTGATGAATACCCGTGCGCCCTCGGCGGCGAACCGCTTGGCGGTGGCAAGTCCGATCCCGGAGGCACCGCCGGTGACGACGGCGGTCTTGTCGCGCAGCCGGTTGCTCATTGTTACTCCTCGTTGTTGTGACGATGACCGACGAAAGGCCATAGAACTTCAGTCGTTTGCGTCGCGTTGGGTCGACACTGGGCGTTCTCGTTCGCCGCGGTTGGCGACGGCAGCGATGTTTTCGATGATCTGCGGCCAAGCGAAGCGCGGTAGATCGTGGCCCATGCCGTCGATTTCGAGCATTCGAGCTCCGGGAATCGCCGCCGCGGTGGCGCGTCCGGCCGAGATCCCCATCAGTGGGTCTGCAGTTCCGTGAATCGCCAGCGTCGGGATCGCCAGCTGCCGCAACGCTTTTGTCCGGTTGGGCTGGGTCAGGATCGCGGTGAGTTGGCGACGGGTTCCCTGTGGGTTGATTCCGCGATCGGCGCTGCGTTCGATCACGCTGCGGGCCGACATTTCATCGAAAGGGACGTGTGGCGAAGCCAGTGCACGCAACATGGCGACCGTTCGATCGACATACGTACTACGTTCTGCCGAGACGCGCTGAAACAGCGCGGGCACCAACAACAGTTTCTGGGGCAGCCCCGCGCTGAGCCTGCCCGTGGTGCCCATCATCGATACGAGGGAGAGCACTCGTGCCGGATACCGTATGGCCATGGTCTGGGCGATCATCGAGCCCATCGATAGACCCACCACATGGGCATCCTCGACGCCCACGGCATCGAGGATGCCTACGGCGTCTGCCGCCATCTCGGCGAGCGTGTATGTGGGTCGCGTCAGCCTCAATGCGGTCCGCAATGCCCTGGCAGGCCGGGCGATGTCTTGCGAGCGACCGCTGTCACGATTGTCGAAGCGGATGACGAAAAAACCTGCTGCGACTAGCTCCCTGCAGAAATCGTCGTCCCACCAAATCATTTGGCCGCCCAACCCCATGATCAGCAGCAGCGGGCGCCCCGAAGGGGGACCCAATGTCTCGTAGGTGATTTCGATGCCACTGACATCGGTAATCCGTTCCATAACCACTCGCCCTACATCGATGACGCCTCAAACGATGTCAGTTATCGTAACAGAAAGTGTTACAACGTGTGCAACTATGTGGCCGAGATCAAAGGACCGGTTGGTAGCGCGATGACAGGGATTCGCCGTCCCTCAGCGCGCCGGCACTCAGCGCCCACTCAGGCGGTGTCCCTGCGGGAATCGGCGGCGGCGATCGCTGGCCGCCGTGGCTAACGCTTGGGTTTAGCCGCTTGACGACGTCGCTGTCGCAACACACCGTCGAGGACGTCGGCCACGGTGGTGGCGGCCAGTTCCTCGCGCAGCACGCGGTCGGCACGGTCGTACACGCGGGAGAGGGCCGGTTGGATTCCGCGGCCGACAACACATTCCTGGTTGGGTTTGGCCGCATGCATGGCGAACAGCGCGCTCGGCTCGACGGCGTCGTACACGTCGAGCAATGTGATGTTTTTCGGATCCTGTATCAGATACCATCCGGCCCCCACGCCGCGCCGCGACTCCACCAAGCCCCCGGCCTTCAACTGGCCCAGCAGGCGCCGGATCACAACAGGATTGGTGTTCACACTCTCCGCGATCTGCTCGGACGTCGCCAGCTTGTCCGACATCTGGGAGTGCAACAGGACCCACACCAGGGTATGGACAGCCAGCGTTAAGCGATTGTTGGCGCTCATGACGTCACCTGCTGCACTCCAGAGCCGAAGAACTGTTGTCACCATTATTGTTGCATCTAACGGGCGACAGATTCATGCCAGCACCTTGTCGAGGGACGCAGCTTCGTGAAGCCGGGGGTCGTATTTCCTGTCGGATCTCCTGCACACCAACGGCTGCTGGGCGTGGTCAAACCTCGTCAGCAGTTCCGCCACGACCGTATTTGAATTGTGCCGTCTCAGGCCGTCACGGTGCCTTCAGCGATGCGCCGTAACCGCCCCTGGGTACTGGTGAATGCGGCGCACAGGCTGCGCCGGATATTGGGACTGTCCACTGGCGGATGCGAACGAGCATCGAGCCATGCACTGTCATGGTATGAAACCGCGAGACCCCCAGGGGAGGCACTGATGTCGACGTACCGCGCCTATCAGGTGACCGGCCAACGTGAGTTCGAATTGGTGGAGCGTGAGGTGGTCCGGCCGACGCCGGGGCATGTGCGGTTTCGGACGCACAGTTGCGGGGTCTGCCACAGCGACATCCTGGGCGTCGAAGGCATGCGCGATGATCCCAGCGCGCCGATCGTGCCGGGCCATGAGGTTGTTGGCGTGATCGATGCGGTGGGCGAAGGCGTGACCGCCTGGCAGGTCGGCGATCGCGTCGGCCTGGGCTTTCTGGGTGGTCATTGCGGCGAATGCCAGTGGTGCCGGCGTGGTGATTTCGTCAATTGTGCGAACCAGCCACAACCGGGCACCACCGAGGACGGTGGGTACGCCGAGGTTGTATACGCCCGCGCAACCGGCCTGGTGCGCGTCCCCGACGTGCTGAGTTCGGTGCAGGCGTCCCCGTTGCTGTGCGCCGGCATCACGACTTACAACGCCTTGCGCAACGTGAATCTGCAGCCGGGCGCCCTCGTCGGCATCCAAGGCATCGGCGGGCTTGGCCACCTCGGCATCCAATACGCCAGCAAGCTGGGTTACCGTGTGGCGGCCATCGCTCGAGGCGCCGAAAAAGGCGCATTGGCAATCGAACTCGGTGCCGACGAGTACATCGATAGCTCAGCCGTCGATCCTGGAGCGGCGCTGACAGACATCGGCGGTGCCGCCGCAATCATCGCCACCGCGGCCAGTGGAGCTTCAATGTCGCCGCTTGTCAGCGGGTTGGCCCCACGGGGACAACTCGTCGTCGTCGGTGCGGCCTTGGATCCGATCGAGGTGTCGACGTCCGACCTCATTTTTGGCGGCCGATCCATCGTCGGCAGCCTCACCGGCACCCCGATCGAGAACGAGGCAAATCTGGCATTCAGCGCCGCGCGCGGCGTTGCGCCAATGATCGAGCTGTTTGACTTCGACGATGCGCCAAAGGCATACGAACGCATGATGTCCGGCGATGCCCGCTTCCGCGTGGTACTCGATGTCGCGGCCCAATAAGCCGCGCCACCCTGGTGCCGGCGGCGTCATCGAGCTATTCGCCTTGTTGCCGGGGGCACAGGTCAGAGCTGGTATCTAGTCAGACTAGCTAACGCAATCCATCGTTTATTCATCGTTTGTGTGGCGGGCTACTGGGAAGTGGAAAGTTGTGAACGAGAACGTCCGCCGGACGAAGCACCATCTTTTGAATACTTTGTGGATCGGTTGGCGCGACGAACAAACATCCCGTCGGCGCGGTGATCGATGGAGGACACACACCTGTTGTCCGATCCCGAACAGATTCGACAGTGAGCCGATGGTTTCAGAACTGGACCTTGTCACGGCCGTCGACGGCCGCCCCAGCGGCGCGGACCTCACGGCAGCGGGCGCAGACGCGCGTTTGATCCGGCAGTAAATGATTCGTTAGCCGATCCACTGGTCGGGTCGGCCTCCAGCCTGCGAAAATAAGCGCGGCGGCGCATTGGGCAGGCGGCGATTCCAGAAGGGCACGATATGGATCAGGCGGAGGTGAACCGGCGCTCGATGCTGGCTGGATCATTGCTGATGACGGTGATGGCTGGTTGTGGAGCGACTGGGCGCGCCGGCGCAGCGCCCGCGTACCCCTTAGCTCCGCCGGATCCGAGCGAGACCCTTGTGTTGCCGTATGGAAATATTGCCTTCCAAGCGTGGGGTAATTTGCCGCCACACAGCGGTGAATTGGCCACGCTCTATGGGGATCTCAACCAGCCGGGCCCTTACCTTGTGATGATGAAGTGGAACCCTGGTTGGTTCAGCGCACCGCATTCGTATGCAACCGATCGTATTTGCGTTGTGGTGTTTGGCACCTGGTGGGTCAACAGTGGAAACGATTTCCTGCCGCAGGACGCGGTTCCGGTCGGACCCGGCGGATACGTCAAGCGCACCGCTCGTACTCCCCATTACGACGGGGTCCCGCACGGCCAGACCGATCCCGCCGTGGTCGCGATCTTCGGCCTCGGCCCTGTGGACGTCCAGTTGGTCGATCCTACAACGCCTACCTGGCGTCAAGTCTGATTGTCATTTGCCTCGTCCTGTGGAGCCGCACTGCCGGGGGCACCCTTGTCTCCGCAGTTCATTGGCGCTTTTCGTAATTCCGCTCCACAAGTCGGTGCGGCTCCTGGTCGGTGCTTGGTCGGTGCGCCGATGACGCGATGACACGAAGTGGCGTTCACTAGTCCCCGATGGCCTCTCGCGCGGCGGCATCGAGGCGTACCGCTACATCATCAAGGTCGGTCGGGAGGTGCCCTGCATGGTGATTGAGCGTCGTCGCAGCCGACTCGTGGCAGCGTGGGCGTGCAACGGCGACCACCGAAGCTCCCGCTTGTATGGCAAGCGACGCTGCGGTGTCGCGCAGGTTGTGCGGAGTGGTCTTTAGGCCCAGTGCAGCAATAGCCGCGTCGAAGCTCTCGCGTCGAAGATTGCGGTTTCGCAGCGGCGTGAAGTTCGCGGAGGGGAAAACAAGGTCTGATGGGCCGGACTGTGTTGGAAATCAAGCGGTTCGACAACTTCCTGTACCGCAAGTTGAACCTGCGCCGCAGACGCCCGCCGCAGGGCAAGTGACAGCGGTTTCCGCAACGAGCGCTAACATCTGCGGATTCGCGCCAAAGCAAAAAGGCCCGATAATCGGGGGCTATCACTAGACCCATCTTGAAAGGTGGACGGCGACAACGGTGTTGACCGCCTTACGAAATCGCTACGGCAAATCAGGTAAGTCACGTAGAGCGATGAGACGTTCGGCGAGAACCTACATTGCAGTCGCAAGCTCATCACGCGGGGATGACATCAGGCCAGCTGGCTTCGACAGGCTCCGCCTCTCAGCAGCATTGGTGGCGTCGAAAGCCGCGGTCCGTTATGCGCCGCCTTCCTTTTCCGTACTGTTGGATCAGCGCCGGCGGCTCCGTGCGACCGACCGGCACCGACACGCCACTTGCCGCGGGGTGTGATCCATAATTGTGCACATCAAGTTCGGTATTTGATCACGAAGGTGGCAGATCGCCGTGGATCAGACGCGGGCCCGTCCGGGCCGACCGCGCAGCCAGGATCGATTGCGACACAATGCCTGTTGGGTCGCATTGGCTGGGTCTCCACACACTGAGCTCGCCGACCTCGGCAATGCGCTCAGGCTCCATCTGGCTCTGCGGCGATAAGAGACATTGGCTTGTTGATGAGCGCGGCACCTGGTGTGGGGGCCGACGTCGATAGGGCGCTGCCAGAAAACACATGGGTGGTATGCGCTTCGCCCAACGATTGCCCCTCAGCCGTCTCAATCGCGGCTTCCCCCACCAAACAGCTTGTGCTGGGGGCTTTGCGAACATCCGAGGGGATATCGAACGACGCCACCTTGGCGACAGTGGGCTTGGAGGGCCACCAGTTCGCCCGTCCGATCATTGCCGCCAGGGCCGGCACCGTAATGGTGCGCACCACGAACGTGTCGATGAGCAGGCCCGCGCCGATGATGAACCCGGTCTGCACCATGGTCGAGAGGCTGCCGAACAACAGGCCGAACATCGAGGCGGCGAAGATGATGCCGGCCGAGGTGATGACACCACCCGTTGAACGGACGGCACGAATGATGCCAGTGCGAATCCCCGACCCTGACTCTTCACGAATTCGGGTGATCAACAGCAGGTTGTAGTCCGCCCCGACCGCGACCAGCACGATGAATGCCGTCGCCTGCACGTTCCAATAGATCGCCTGATGCAGCACGAACTGGAA
>NZ_JAOPWB010000307.1 GCF_025965855.1 Mycobacterium sp.
GAACGTGCGGTCGTTCGCTCTCCACCGCGCCGAGGTCGACATGCAGCCTGCGGGGCGTATCGGATCGGGCGCGCTGCGAGGCGGTGCGGCGCCAGCGGTTGCTGCCGCCGCTATGGTGACGTAGTGCCAGCGCCCTGCGCAGGTACAGGTGTGCGTCATGTTCCCAGGTGAACCCGATGGCTCCCAGCACCTGAATGCAGTCTTTGGCGTTGTCGACCGCGGCGTCCAAGGCGATGGCGGCTGCGGCGGCTGCCGCAAGCGGGCGGTCCGCGGCTTCCACCGAGGCGGCATCCCAGACCAATGCATCGGATTGCTCTGCGCGGCATAGCATTTCGGCGCACAGATGCTTGATTGCCTGGAATCGCCCGATCGGCTGGCCGAACTGCTCGCGCGTCTTGGCGTAGTCGGAGGCGATGCTCAGACAACGCCGTGCGATGCCCGTACAGGCCGCCGAGGTGGCGATCAGGTACAGATCCTCGACGTCCGAATGTGGATGGGTCAGCGCCGTAGTGACGGCGACGCCGTGGAATACCAACCGGGACAGGGGCGTCGAGAAATCGATTCCCGGTAATGCGGTCAGTTCGATGCCCGGCGCACCTGGGCACACCAACGCCCACACGTTGGTGTCGCCGTGGCCGGCCGACACCAACAGGGCAGACTCCGCCGAGGCACCGTCCACCGCAGCGAATGTGCCGCTCAGGCGTAGCTGGCCGGCGTCGTCCGTGTGCAGGACGGCGTCGTGGCTTCCTGTGGCGAGCGCCACGGGCATGCCGCCTTCGATGATGGCCGTGCATATCGATCGCGGCACGGCCGGTTCGGTGCTGCATACGAGGGCGGCAACAGCGGTTGCGGCCACTGGCCCCGGAATAAGTTCGGCACCGGACTGTTCGAGCATCGCGGCCAAGTCGCCGAGTGTTCCACCTGCGCCGCCGTGTTCATCGGCGACGGCGACAGCAAACAGTCCGAGATTGGCCAGCGGGGTCCACAACCGGCGCCAACCGACGCCGCTCTCGTCCCGGGCCGCCTCCATGACGCGGTGGCTGCGCGAAAGTGCGCGCACGGCGTCCTGGGCTGCCGTCTGCTCGGCGGTGCGGGCGACACTCATGTCAGTTACCCGCTGCGGGGCTGACGCCGCCGGGGGCCGAGTCCGCCCACTCCTGCGACCACGGCCAGAGCAGTTGTGCGGCGTCGCGGTCCGTCGCCAGGACCACATCGACCTCGTCGGACCACGAGTCCGCCTCGGTGGCCTCCACGGTTTGTGGAATCTCTACGTCAGCAATCACGGGCGACCGCCGAACTGAAGCTGAGGCCATCGTTAGGCGGCAGCAGCACGTCGACGAGGCGGTCCAGTTGATCGCCGATCACATCGAGCGTGGTGTTGCCGGCCGCGGCCTGCGTGACCGCGCCGAGCAACGCCAGGTGCATGGTCGACACCACCTCGGGCCAGGCACCAGAACCCAGTGCGGCCGACACGCGCCGATGGACCTCGACGTCGATCGCCTTCCGAATGGGTTGCACCGACTCGGATTTGGACATCAAAGCGCGGACACACGCGGTGCCGTATCGCGGTTCGCACGCAAGCAGCATGATGAGCTGGCGGAACTGGCCGCCGATTCGTTCCCGGGGTGCTTCGTGGAACTCTATGACCAGCGGCGACTCACGAAGTCGGTAGAGGCAGGTTTCGGCGATCAGTGCGTCGATGGATGCGAAATGGCCGCACACATCGAGGTACGCCAACCCCGCCCGGTCGGCGACCAATCGACGGCTGAGTGTCCGATAGGGATAGTGCCGGGACAGGTCGGTAATGGCTTGCGTAACCGTGCGGAGCACGGATTTGTGGCGTGCGACGCCGTCACGGTCGCGAACCACTCGCTGTTGTATCGCATGCGGTGTCGGCATGCTGGGCTCCGATCAGTTGCTCGAGAAGGACACACTGTCGCCGCTAGTGCTGCGCAGCGCAATGGCATCGATATCCGAGAGTTTGCGCGCGAGGCGTTCGACGTAGGCGGCGACGTCGGGTTCGGGTTTGTCGGGGAGTCCGAAGAGGACTTCAGTGACGCCGAGTTGTCTCCAGTGGGCGAGTTTGTCCGGGTCGGGTTTGAAGTCCAGGGCCACGATTTGGGGGTCGCCGTCGCGTCCGGCATTCTCCCAGGCGTCCTGCAGTAGCTTGACGGGCGCGTCGATGTTCAGATCCCGCGGTGTGGTCATCCAGCCGTCAGCGGAGCGCGCGATCCATTGGAAGTTCTTTTCGGTGCCGGCAGCCCCGACGAGGACGGGGATGTGGGCTTGGACCGGTTTGGGCCACGCCCAAGACGGGCCGAAGTTCACGAATTCGCCGTCGTATGCGGCTTCTTCCTGGGTCCACAGGCTGCGCATGGCTTCGAGGTATTCCCGCGGCATGGTGCGCCGCCGGTCGGGCGGCACGTTGTGGTCGGCCAATTCGTCAGTGTTCCAGCCGAACCCGACACCCAGGCTCACGCGGCCGCCGGAGAGGTGATCGAGGGTGGCGATGGATTTCGCCAGGGTGATGGGGTCGTGTTCGACGGGTAGGGCCACCGCGGTCGACAATCCCACACGCGTGGTCACCGAGGCGGCTGTGCCGAGCGAGACCCAGGGGTCCAGGGTGCGCATGTAGCGGTCATCAGGCAGCGTCTCATCACCGGTGGTGGGGTGCACGGCGGCACGCTTGAGCGGAATGTGGGTGTGCTCGGGCACATAGAACGTGGCGAACCCGTACTCGTCAGCCAGTTTGGCAGCGGCCGCCGGAGAAATACCGCGATCACTGGTGAACAAAGTCAGGCTGCCCCTCATTGGCTTCACCGATCGCCACTCCGTTGTTGCCAAACATGTGCCGCATGCGATAAAAACACAATGTTTTTCTACCAAAGTGGACTGTCGTGCACAAGTCCAGACCGCCGATGATCGGAAATGTCCTTGATTGATAGAGAGAGTTCACGGTGAAAGTCCATTTACAGGTAGACGGATCGCCCGACCGGGTCGCCGAACACGCACGGCAGCTCGACGAGTTGGGCGCGGACGGCGTCTTCACGTTCGAAGGCCAGCACGATGTGTTCCAGCCGTTGGTGGTTGCCGCCGGCAAGGCGCCATTGGAACTGATGACCAATGTTGCGATCGCGGGACCACGCAGCCCGCTGCATCTCGCGCACGCAGCCTATGACCTGCAGATGTACTGCGCTGGCCGGTTCCGCCTGGGACTAGGGTCGCAGGTCAGGGTCCACATCGAAAAGCGCTACGGCGCGCAGTGGGCCAAACCCGCGGCCAAGATGGCCGAAACCGTGGCGGCAGTCAAAGCGATCTTCGCCGCGTGGGAAGGACAGGCGCCACTGAACTTCCGCGGTGAGTACTACACCCACACCCTGATGCCGCCGAACTTCAACCCAGGCCCCAACCCGTTCGGCCCGCCACCCGTGCTGATGGGGGCGCTTGGCCCGATCATGACCCGCAAGGCCGCAGAAGTCGCCGACGGCCTGCTGGTGATGCCCTTCAATAGCGCGCGTCATTTCGCCGAGCGCACCCTGCCCGCGATCACCGAAGGGCTGCGCCGATCCGAGCGCGCCCCCGAGGACTTCCAGGTGGTGGCGCAAGCCATGGTGGCCGTCGGCCGCACTGGTGCTGAACTGGCGACCGCCACCGACGCGGTGGCAACGCTGATCGCCTTCTACGGATCAACACCCGCCTACGTGCCCGTCCTCGAGGTAGAGGGCTGGGCCGACATCCAGCCCGAACTGAATGCGTTGTCCAAGGTGGGCAAGTTTGCCGAGATGAGAGCACTCATCAACGACGACATGGTGGCCCGCCTCGGTGTAGTCGGGACCCCAGAGGAATGTGCCGCCGAAATCGGCCGTCGCTTCGGCGCGCACGCCTCCGATGTCTGCTGCTACTTTCCGGGCTACGAGCCCCCGACCACGGAGATCGCCGACCTCATCGTGGCGCTGCACCAGATCCCGGCACCAGCATGACCGATCTCACTGTCACCATCGCCGACGGAGTCGCGCTGCTGACTCTCAACCGGCCCGAGCGGCGCAACGCTTACACGCCCGAGATGGGTGCGCTGCTCAACCGCGCCTACCTGGACTGCGACGACGATGACGACGTTCGCGCGATCGTGCTCACCGGGGCGGGTGACGTGTTCTGCGCGGGCGCTGACTTTTTCACGGCGACAAGCTCTTTCGATGCTCCGCCGACTGATGTCGAGTTCACTGCCTCGCCGACCGACCCTGCTGCATTCGAACTGCGCACCCCGGTGATCGCGGCCGTCAACGGGCACGCCATCGGGATCGGGTTGACGATTGCGCTGCAGGCCGACATCCGAATGATGGCCGACCACGCCAAATACGCGGTCGCCCAGGTTCGCCGGGGCGTTATCCCGGACTGCATGTCGCATTGGACCCTGCCTCATTTGGCAGGCGGTGCGGTGGCCGCTGACATCCTCCTCACCGGGCGCACGTTCGACGGGGAAGAGGCCGCCGCGATGGGAATCGCCACCCGGTCGCTGCCCGCCCAAGAGGTGCTCGACCATGCGATGGCGGTGGCGCGCGATATCGCGGTGAATGTGGCGCCGATGTCGGCCGCGCTGAGCAAACGACTGCTCTGGGACACCATGATCAAGGCCTACACCCCGCGTCAGGTCGCCGACTTGGAGACAGCGCTACATCACCGCGTCATGGGCAGCGCCGACGCCGGCGAGGGCGTGAAAGCATTTCTGGAGCGGCGCGCCCCTAGATGGAGTGTATCGGTACCGCGGGAGTGGAAGCCGTTGCCCGAGGCCTGATCCGGCCGGCGGGTTGCGTCTTGGTGGCCGGGATTGTATTTTAGAACAACGGTGTTTTTTCAACCTGCCGAGAGAGCTCGGCGGCGAACGCGACCCGAACAGGAGCCGACACGGTGACCGTTGTCAGCGATGGCCAACCTGCTGGAGCGCCGGGAAAGCAGGTCCTGCGTGTCTCGGGCGGCGAAGAGGAACACGGCCACCTCGAGGAGTTCCGCACCGATCCGATCGCCCTGATGCAGCGGGTGCGCAACGAGTGCGGCGATGTCGGGTGGTTCCAGCTGGCGGACAAACACGTCATTCTGCTGTCGGGCGCCGGGGCCAACGAATTTTTCTTCCGCTCCTCAGACGATGACCTGGACCAGGCGGCGGCGTACCCGTTCATGACACCGATCTTCGGTAGAGGCGTCAACTTCGACGCCAGCCCAGAGCGGCGCAAGGAAATGCTGCACAACGCCGCACTGCGGGGCGAACAGATGAAGGGCCATGCGGCCACCATCGAAGACGAAGTCCGCCGGATGATCGCCGGCTGGGGCGAAACCGGTGAGATCGACCTGCTCGAGTTCTTCGCCGAGTTGACCATCTACACCTCCTCGGCATGCCTGATCGGCAACAAATTCCGCGAGGAGCTTGATCCCCGGTTCGCCCACCTGTACCACGAGCTCGAACGCGGCACCGATCCGCTGTGCTACGTGGACCCCTATCTGCCGATCGAGAGCTTTCGGCGCCGAGACGAAGCGCGGGTACAGCTCGTCGAACTCGTCGAAACCATCATGGAGGGTCGGCGACGCAACCGGCCCACTGACAAACGGGACCGCGACATGCTCGACGTGCTCATCACCATCACCGACGACGAGGGCAACCCGCGCTTCACCGCCGACGAGATCACCGGGATGTTCATCTCGATGATGTTCGCCGGGCACCACACCAGCTCCGGTACATCGTCGTGGACCCTGATCGAATTGTTGCGCCACCCCGACGTCTACGCCGCGGTCACCCGCGAGCTCGATGAGCTCTACGCCGACGGTCAAGAGGTGAGTTTCCATGCCCTGCGCCAGATTCCGAAGCTGGAGAACGTCCTTAAGGAGACCTTGCGGCTGCACCCACCGCTGATCATCCTGATGCGGGTGGCTCAGGGTGAATTCGAGGTGGAAGGCCATCCGATCCACAACGGTGACCTGGTGGCCGCCTCGCCGGCGATCTCGAACCGGATTCCCGAGGATTTTCCGAACCCCGATGCCTTTGACCCGGATCGCTACGAAAAACCGCGCCAGGAAGACCTAATCAACCGCTGGACCTGGATTCCGTTCGGCGCCGGACGGCACCGCTGCGTCGGGGCCGCGTTCGCCACCATGCAGATCAAAGCGATCTTCTCGGTTCTGTTGCGTGAATACGAGTTTGAGATGACCCAGCCGGCCGAGTCGTACCGCAACGACCACTCGAAGATGGTGGTCCAGTTGGAGCGTCCGGCGCGGGTCCGTTACCGGCGCCGCGAGTCGTGAGAGGAAGGGCGGTCATGGCCTTAACACGGCCGCCGTGCAGCGCGGATATCCAAGATCTCACCGTCGAGCGTCATACGGTGCAGCGATGGCAAAGCCGCTAATCCCGGTCGAGGTGATCTACACCCGAGCGCTGGCATTGCTGGACGCGGAGGGATCGCACGCGCTCAACGCGCGGCGACTGGCTGCCGATCTGCGAATTTCGACGCGCACGCTCTATCAGCAGGTAGGCAACCGCGAGCAATTGATCAGAGCATTGGTTGCACGCCATTTTTCCCAGCTCCGACTTGAGTTCCAGGAGTACGACGACTGGGAGACGACCGCATTCCAATGGTGCTTGACGTTTCACGACACGTTGCGCGCACACCCATTCCTCACTGAGTTGATGACCATCGAGGACCGGAGCGCGATCGAGGACTATGTCAACGAACTGGTGAAAGCAGCCCTGCGTGAAGGCATTCCACGGCGGCTGGCGATCGAGGCCTGCCGGGGGCTGGTGAACGTGACCATCAACCACACGATTGTGGAAGTCAGGGCGCTGCGAGAACCCGAGCACTCCGCGGAAACGGCCCTGGAAACGGCCAAGATCGAGAAGAACTTCCCGATGACGATCCGCTGGATACTCGCAGGGATCAAGGCCGAGGCGCGGGCCGGATCGTCACGTGGGACCTCACGTGCGCCGCGTCGCCGGGCAGTTGGTGGTAGCGCGTCCTAAGCCGCCCGGTCAGCAACGAATCAACCAGGAAGAAGCCCACCATTCACATCGATGTGCTCGCAGACGATCTCGGATTCACCGAAGGACCCGTATGGTTGCCCGACGGACGGATTGCGCTCACCTCGATCAGCCACGGGTGTGTGTACATCGTCGACCCGGCCGGGGGTCCGGTCGAGCGGATAGTCACCGGCGGCGGCCCCAATGGTCTTGCGCTGGGCCCGGACGGCACTCTCTATGTCGCCCAGAACGGAGGCCTATTCGGTGCCAGCGGTTCGGCAACTCCCGGGGTCCAGATCGTCGGTCACGGGCGTGTCGACTACTTCGCCACCGGAATGGAGGGTCCCAACGACCTGGCTTTCGGGCCGGACGGCCGGCTGTGGGTGACGGATACCCGCGCCGAGATCGACTACACTGCACCGGAATCCGGTGCACACGGGTGGCTGTGGGCGTGCGCCCTGGATGGATCCGAGCCAGAACGGCTCGTCGAAGACGGCCCGGTGTTCATCAACGGACTCGGTTTCACCCGCGATGCGCAGTCGTTGCTCGTCACGGCGACGTTGTCGTCGGGGTTGCTGGCCTACGACCTCGCTGCGGGGCCCTCGACGTGGGCGGAGCCGCACCTGGTACACACCTTCGACAACGGGTGGCCCGACGGCATGGTGATCAGTCCGTCGGGGGATGCCTGGGTGGCGCTGACGGCGGCCGACCGTATCGACGTCATCGACGGCGCCGGCAAGCGCAGCGCCGCGGTCGATCTCCCGGGCGGATCGCTGCCCACCAACGTGTGCATCGGCGGACCTGGGCTTGACGAGCTCTACGTGACCGCAGCGCACTCCCAGTCCCTGCTGCGGATACGGTTCGACGCCCGCGATCCATCGCCGGCCTAGGAGATGACGGGCTGACTTCAGCATCGGCCCAGAGTTCGCCGAGGCCGACCTTGTGTGTTGAAGGCCCGGCCTATAGCGTTAGAACAACACTGTTGTTTCAAATGTGTAGCGTCGCGGGCCGACCCGATGGAGGAGACGAATGACCATCCGTGTCGCCCATGTGGCAACCGGAAACGTGGGCCGGTTGGCGCTGGCGGGCATACTCACCAACCCGCAACTCGAGCTGACTGGGCTATACGTATCCACGCCGGAAAAGGTGGGCAAAGATGCGGGTGAGTTGGCCGGGCTCGACATCCGGACCGGCATCGTCGCCACCGATGACTTGGGTGCCGCGCTCGGCGGTGACCAACAATGCGCCATCTACTGCGCCATGGGTGACAACCGGATGGGTCGCGCGCTCAAGGACTGCTGCAGCATTCTGTCCCGGGGAATCAACGTCGTCGGATCAAGTCCGGTGCCCATGCAATACCCCTGGAAGGTGCTGCCCGACAAGTACATCGCACCTGTAGCCGACGCCGCACGGGAGGGGAAAGCGAGCTTCTTCGTCACCGGAGTCGATCCGGGATTCGTCAACGACTTGATACCGCTGGCCTTCTCGGGCACCTGCCAGCAGATCGAACAGGTGCGCTGCACCGAGATCGCCGACTACGCAACCTACGACGGCGCCACGGTGCTGTTCGACGTCATGGGCTTCGGTACGCCTGCCGACGTGACTCCCATGCAGCTGCAGCCGGGCCTGCTCGCGGCGTCGTGGGGGTGTTCTATCCGGCAGCTCGCCGCGGGGCTGGGGATTCGAATAGACGAGATCACCGAGCGCTGCGAACGCGAGTTCGCTTCCGAGGCATTCGAGATCGCGGCCGGCCGTATTCCTGCGGGTGGTCAGTCGGCACTCCGATTCGAGATCCGCGGTATGGCCGCGGGTCAGCCGGCCATCGTGATCGAGCATGTCACGCGGCTGCGTGAAGACACCCGGCCCGACTGGCCGCAGCCCGGGCAGCCCGGCGGTTCCTACCGGGTCGAGATCACGGGCGAGCCGTCCTACCGGATCGAGATCTGCCCCACCAGCCGCAAGGGTGACCACAACCACGCCGCGATCGTTGCCGCCGCAGGGCGAATCGTCAATTCCGTCCCCGCCGTCGTTGCGGCTGAACCGGGCATCCTGACCACACTGGATCTGCCACTGGTGACCGGTACGGGCCTGTACCAACCGGCTGGCTGATCCAGTCATTGTGACCTGCAACAACTTTCACGGACAAGAACAATCAGGAGAGCGATCATGGGACGGACCCAATAATGATGGCGTGCAGTTGCCATGACAGGTTTCAACCTGGGTTGGCCCAGTGAGCATGCTCCACGATGCGCGTCGCCGACTCCTGAACTCCTTTGTCCTAGCGATTCAACGTCCGCCACTGGCCGGTCCCGCCAGGTTGCGGCGTGGCGACGACGGCATCGATCTGACCGGAAAACGCGTGGTCCTCACCGGGGCCTCGTCGGGAATCGGTGAGGCCGCCGCGGCGAAGTTCGCGCGGCACGGCGCACAGGTGGTGCTGGTATCGCGTCGCGTGGATCTTCTCGACGAAGCGGCGGAACGAATCCGACAAGCCGGCGGGGACGCCACCGCAATGGCCTGCGACCTGTCGGATCGGGATGCCGTCGATGAACTGACGGGTTCGGTGCAGGAGCGACTCGGCGGCTGCGACATCCTAGTGAACAACGCGGGCAAGTCGATTCGGCGGCCACTACTAGAATCCCTTGAGCGTTGGCATGACATCGAGCGGACGATGAACCTCAACTACTACGCCCCGCTGCGGCTGATACGAGGGCTGGCGCCCGGCATGTTGGAGCGAGGAGACGGTCACATCATCAACGTCGCGACCTGGCGAGTGATGAGCGGCTCCGCACCAAAGTTCTCGGCATATAACGCGTCGAAATCGGCGCTCTCAGCAATCAGTCGGGTGATCGAGACCGAATGGTCAGCCCAAGGCGTGCACTCAACGACGCTGTACTACCCTTTGGTGGCGACAGCGATGATCGCTCCGACTACGGACTACGAGGGAGTGCCCGCGCTGACGCCCGGGGAGGCAGCGGACTGGATGATCACCGCAGCCAAATATCGACCGATCAGGATCGCGCCTCGGATGGCTATCTGCTCGCAAGCCATCGACACCGTTGCCCCGTCGTGGTCGGACGCAATGTTCAGGCTGTCTTGACCGTCATTGACGCGACGTTCGGACATCAATTCCGGCACGAGCGTCGGGCTATGCGCTAAGAGGCCAAATAATTTGGGACGATAGTCGTTTCAACGGAAACCGATCTAACCGATTGGACTCAACCAGCGCGCGAGGATATTCAGGGTTTGCCTTAGCCGCAACGTGTCGACAGAAGTTCGCTTTGGCCGGCGTTTGATCTGTCGGGGCATCTGGCTGAAATCGTCAGAGTTTTGTCATTGCGGCCATGGCTCTGGTGGTCGAATGTTGGGTGTATGGCCCGCCGCGTCCTTCTTGTCGCCTTCCCGGATCTCCAGCTGCTTGATCTCGCCGGCCCGCTTGTGGTGTTCGCGATGGCTGATCGGTTCAGTGACAGCGAGGTAAGCGAGTATGCGACCGAGGTCGTGAGTCCCGACGGCGGTGTGATT